>NZ_JBIWFT010000066.1:0-28274 GCF_044763205.1 Kitasatospora sp. NPDC096204 | reverse complement strand
CCGTCGGTGCCTCGCGCGCCGCCGTGGACGCCGGCTGGTACCCGCACAGCAGCCAGGTCGGCCAGACCGGCAAGCAGGTCTCCCCGCAGCTGTACATCGCGGCGGGCATCTCGGGCGCCATCCAGCACCGGGCCGGCATGCAGACCTCGAAGACCATCGTGGCCGTCAACAAGGACCCCGAGGCCCCGATCTTCGAGCTGGTCGACTACGGCGTGGTCGGCGACCTCTTCCAGGTGCTGCCGCAGCTCACCGCCGAGGTGAAGGCCCGCAAGGCCTGATCCCGCGACGACGACGGAGGGCGTGGCACCGAGTACCGCTCGGTGCCACGCCCTCCGGCATGTCCCGAGCCGCCGCCCGACCGTCCCGGAGCACGGCGGGCGGGGCGGCGCCCGTAGAGTCGGCGCCGGCGCGTGACGCGGAGGCGGACACGCGGGACGAGCGCGTGGCGCACGGGCGCGGCGCGGTGGCGTGGAACGAGGCGAGGACGGTGGCATGGCACTGCTGACGGCACTTCAGGGCGGTTTCGGCGACGCGGCGCGGGCGCTGCGGATCGACGGGCGGACACTCTCCCGGGAGGACCTGCTGGGCGCGGCGACCGCGGTCGCCGACCGGGTGGCCGGTGCCCCGGCGCTCGCGGTGCTCGCCCGGCCCACCGTCGAGACCGTCACCGCCGTGGTCGGCGGCCTGCTGGCGGGCGTTCCGGTGGTGCCGCTGCCGCCCGACTCGGGGCCCAAGGAGCGCGAGCACATCCTGCGCGACTCGGGCGCGGCGCTGCTCGCGCACGCCGTCGGGGAGGAACTGCCGCAGGACACCTCGGTGGCGGGGCTGCCGGTGGACCCGGCGCGGCGCTCCGCCACCACCTACGCCGAGCCGGCCGCCGAGTCGACCGGTTTCGTGCTCTACACCTCGGGCACCACCGGCGCGCCCAAGGGCGTGGTGATCCGGCGCGAGGCGATCGCCGCCGACCTGGACGCCCTCGCCGCCGCCTGGCAGTGGACCGCCGAGGACACCCTCGTGCACGGCCTGCCGCTGTTCCACGTGCACGGACTGCTGCTCGGCGTGCTCGGAGCCCTGCGCACCGGCAGCGCGCTGGTGCACACCGGGCGGCCCACCCCGGCGGGGTACGCGGCGGCCGGCGGCAGCCTGTACTTCGGGGTGCCCACCGTCTGGTCCCGGCTGGCGGCGGACCGCGAGGCGGCGGCCCGGCTCGCCCCGGCCCGGCTGCTGGTCTCCGGCAGCGCGCCGCTGCCCGTCCCGGTCTTCGAGAAGCTGGCGGCGCTGACCGGGCACGCCCCGATCGAGCGGTACGGGATGACCGAGTCGCTGATCACCGTCAGCACCCGGGCCGACGGCGAGCGGCGCCCCGGCAGCGTCGGGCTGCCGGTGGACGGGGTCAGGACCCGGCTGGTCGGCGAGGACGGCGCGCCGGTGCCCAGCGACGGGGAGAGCGTCGGCGAACTGCAGGTCTGCGGCCCGACGCTGTTCAGCGGCTACCTCAACCGGCCGGACGCGGACGCCGAGGCGTGGACGGCGGACGGCTGGTTCCGCACCGGCGACGTCGCGGTGATCGGGGCGGACGGCTTCCACCGGATCGTCGGCCGCGCCTCGGTGGACCTGATCAAGAGCGGCGGCTACCGGATCGGGGCGGGCGAGGTGGAGGCCGCGCTGCGCGACCACCCGGCGGTCGCCGACGCGGCGGTCGTCGGCGTGCCGGACGAGGACCTCGGACAGGCGATCGTCGCGTACGTCGTTCCCGACGGCGCCGTGACGGGGGACCAGCTGACGGCCTTCGTGGCGGAGCGGCTCTCGGTGCACAAGCGGCCGCGGCGGGTCGTCCTGGTGCCCGAACTGCCCAGGAACGCCCTGGGGAAGGTGCTGAAGAAGCAGCTGCTGGCGGAGGCCGGCGGCCGCTGAGGAGGGGGTGTCCGGACGCCTTCTCGGATGACGGCCGTTCACCCTGATGCGCCGTCGGTGCTCACCCCCGGTGACCCTTCCATTGGCGCACTCCACTGCGCGCAGTGAGCGGACGCGTGCCTAACGTGACACGCAGGCAGAACCGAACCCCTGGGCGACACGCCGCGGCTTCCGGTCGCAGGACCGGAAGCCGCGGCGCGCCGGGCGGGGGGTTCTGCCGACAAGCACGGCCACTACCGGCCGGTCACAGCAATCCGCTGCAGTCCGCAGCGATCCGCAGCAGTGAAGGAAGTCAGCACGATGACCACCGTCAACACCGGCGCGCCGGAGGCAGCCGGCGAACCGACCGGGCAGCAGGACGTTGCCACCGCCCGCACCTCCCGTCCGTCCCGCACCTCGCGGCTCCGTCGGGGGATAGCCATGGTGGCCGTGATCGCGACCGGCACGGGCGTGATCGGCCTCGGCACCGGCGTCAGCCCCGCGGCCGCCGAGTCCGCCCCGGCGCACGCCGGATGGGACGGCTCCCGGTACTGGTTCAAGAACAGCCAGGGGCAGTGGCGCTGGACCTCGCACTACAGCGTGTACGCGGCCCGCACCGGGGGCGGTTCCGCCTCCGGTGCCAAGGCCACGACCGGCTCCGGAGGGATCAGGGAGGGCTGGGACGGATCGCGCTACTGGTTCCGCAACAGCAAGGGCGAGTGGCGTTGGACCTCGCACTACGACATCTACCTGGAGCGCACCGGCCGCGGCTCCTCGGGCTCCGGGGGTTCGGTCTACAGCGTGGAGGACTCGGTCGCGGAGGACCCGGACGTCGAGGCCGCCGTGCAGTTCGCGCTCTCCAAGCTGGGCGTACCGTTCCGCACGGCCGGCAACGGGCCGGACGGCTACGACTGCTCGGGCCTGGTTCAGCAGGCCTTCCGGCACGGCGGGATCAGCCTGCCCCGCGTGGCCAACGACCAGTACGCGGCGACCACGCCGATCAAGGCGAGCCAGCTGCGCCGCGGTGACCTGCTGTTCTGGTCGCCGAACGGGACGGCCCGGGGCATCCAGCACGTGGCGATCTACCTGGGCGACAACAGGTACGTCGAGGCCGCGCGGCCCGGGACCAACATCCGGATCTCGGGGATCAGCAGCGGCTACTACCCGGCCTACATGGGGCGCCCGTAGCGGCGTCGCCATCCGCCCGTCGGGGGCGCCGGGTCGTCCGGCGGCCCCGGCGGGCGTTCGTGGGCGTTCGTGGGTGTCCGTGGGCGTGTGCGGGCGTTCCGTGTGGCGGGCCGGGGGCTTCCGACGTGGACTCAGAGGTCCGTCGGGCGGGGCAGCGCGCCGCGGGCGCCGAGGCCGGTGACGGCGAAGGCCCCGGCGGCGACGGCGGTGGCGGCCGCGTCGGTCAGCCCGGCGCCGCGGGCGAGTCCGGCGGCGAGGGCGCCGCAGAAGACGTCGCCGGCACCGGTGGTGTCGACCACCCGGACGGTGGGGGCGGACAGCCGGGCCGGCGTTCCGTCCACGACGACCAGCGCGCCCTCGCCGCCGAGGGTGACCACGGCGCCCTCGGCGTGTTCGGCCAGCGCCCGGGCGGCCTCGGTGACGTCGGCGGCGCCGGTGAGCTGGCGGGCCTCGACGGCGTTCGCGACGACCAGCGGACGGCGTCCGGTGGGGCCGGCCTGGGGCAGCGTGCCGGCGGGCGCGGTGTTGTGCAGCCAGCGGGTGCCGCCCGAGGCGCCCTCGGAGGGCAGCGCGGCGGCGACCGCGCGGATGCACTCCGCGGGGACCTCGTTGCTGGTCAGGACCACGTCGACGGGGAGCAGCCGGAGGCGGCCGAGCGCGGCGGTGACCTCCTCCGGGGTGAGGTGGGCGTTGGCGCCGGGGACGACGACGATGCTGTTCTCTCCGGCCGGGTCGACCATGACGATCGCCTGACCGGTGGGCGCGTCCGGGTGGACGAGCACGGCGCCGGTCTCGACCTGCGCGCCGTGCAGATCGGCACGTGCCGCCTCGCCCTCGGGGTCCCGCCCGACCTTGGCCACCAGGTGCGTCGCCGCCCCCATCCGGGCCGCCGCCACCGCCTGGTTGGCCCCCTTGCCGCCGAAGCCCCGGCCGGCGGCGGTGGCGAGGACGGTCTCGCCGGGGGAGGGGAGCACGGGGCAGCGGAGGATGCGGTCGGTGTTGACCGAGCCGATGACGACCACACGGCCGGCGGGAAGCAGCTTCATCGTTCCTCTGTACGCGGCGCGGCACCGGCGGCGCAAGGAGGCCGGCGGGTGGTGGCCGGCGGCCTGAGCGGGTGTGTGGGTGGGGGGACGGGTACGGGCCGGGGCGCGGCATGGGGCGCGCACGCGGGGGCTCGGAGCGTACGGAGAGGGGCATGTGGGAGCGCGCGAGCGGGGCGCGCGCGGCAAGTCGACCCATCGGGCGCCCTGTGCCCTAGCAGTGGTGAAGGGGTGCAATATTGATGTAGACCGGTCTGCATATTTCCATGCGTGGGCTTCTGACCTGGGCACATGCCGCTGTCACGGGGCAGAGTGGGGCGTGCGGGCGGGCGCGTCGGACAGGCATGGGGAGCGGCGTGGCGCGGGTACCACCACGGGTGGCGCTGGTTCGACCGACGGGGGCGCTGCCCGGTGCGAACGGCATCGGGGGAAGTCGAGGGCAGGGGACGTTGTGATCGTCTGGGTCAATGGCACATTCGGGGCGGGCAAGACCAGTGCCTGCCGTGAGCTGGTGGAACTGCTGCCCGGGAGCGTGCTCTTCGATCCCGAGCTGGTGGGCTTCGGCCTGCGCCGGATGCTCCCGGCCGACCGGCTGGCGACGGTGTCCGACTTCCAGGACCTGGCGGCGTGGCGCCGGCTCGTCCCCGAGACGGCGGCGGCGCTGCTCGGCGAGGTCGGGGGCCCGCTGGTGGTCCCGATGACCCTGCTCAGGGAGGACTACCGGGACGAGATCTTCGGCGACCTGGCCTCGCACGGGATCACGGTGCACCACTTCGTACTGGACCCTGAAGAAACGATCCTGCGCGAGCGCATAGCCCACCGCGAGGAGTGCCCGGGCGACCCGGAGGGCAGTGAGCGGGTCCGTGCCTGGTGCCTCGAACACCTGCCCCGCTACCGCGCCGCCCGCCGCTGGCTGGTCGGCGACGCCCGCATGATCGACACCGGCGGGCTCTCCCCCCGGGAGACCGCGCACCGGATCGCCGAACTCGTCCGGGTCGGCGCCGCCCGCTGTCCGATCGCCCAGACCCCGGACCCGACCGGGGACACCGTGGCCTCCGCTGTCCTGTTCTTCGACGAGCAGGACCGGGTGCTGCTGGTCGACCCGGTCTACAAGCCCGACTGGGACTTCCCCGGCGGGGTGGTCGAGCGCGGCGAGGCCCCCACCGACGCCGCCCTGCGCGAGACCGCCGAGGAGCTGGGCCTGCGCCTGGACCCGTCCACGCTGCGCCTGCTCGCCGTCGACTGGGAGCCCCGCACCGGCCCGCGCCGCGGCGGCCTGCGGCTGATGTACGACGGCGGCCTGCTGAACGAGGAGAGCCGGCAGAACCTGCTGCTCCAGCAGGAGGAGCTGCGCAGCTGGCGCTTCGTCACCCTGGAGGAGGCCGGCGAGCTGCTGCCCCCCGGGCGCTACCGGCGGCTGGCGGCCGCGCTGGACGCCCGGCGGAGCGGGGAGCTGCGGTACCTGGAGGCGGGGAGCCGGGTGGCCGTGGGGCTGGCGAGCACGGCGGACGCGGTGTAGCGGCCGGTCCGGGCCCGGGCCCGGACCCGGACCCGGGGGCGTGCGACGTGCGAGGCGCGTCGCGCGGCGCGAGCATGCGGCAGGCGGCGTGCCGGACCGCCGGGCGCCTCCCGGCGCGCCGGGTCGCGGTCGCGGGCGGGAGGATGGGGGCATGCCGTTCACGCTGAGCCATCCCGCCGCCGTCCTGCCCCTGCTGCGCGCCGCCGGGGCACGCGGGCCCCTGGTGGCGTCGGCGCTCGTCGCCGGGTCGATGGCGCCGGACGTGCCGTTCTTCGCCGAGTCCCTGCTGCCCGGGGTGTACGGCCACGGCGGGCTGACGCACCGCTGGTGGGCGGTGCCGACGCTGGACGTGGCGGTCGCCGGCGCGCTGGTGGCCGGCTGGCACGGGCTGCTGCGCGGGCCGGCGGTGGCGCTGCTGCCCGAACGCTGGGCGGGTGGCGCCGAGGCGCTGACCGCCCGGCGGGCCGGAGGGGTCCGCGGGCTCGGTGACGCCGGTACGGCCGGCGCTACGGTCCGTGGCGCGGCGTGGTTCGCGGCCTCGGCGGCGATCGGGGCGGCCACCCACGTCGGCTGGGACGCGTTCACCCACGGGGACCGGCTGGGAACGCGGCTGCTGCCCGTACTGGACCGGCCGGTGGCCGGGGTCCCGCTGTACGAGGCGCTGCAGTACGGCAGTTCGGCGCTCGCCCTGGTGGCGCTGGGCGGCTGGGCCGCGCGTGCGGTACGGGTCGTCGAGCCGGTGCGGCCGGCCGTGCGGCTCGCGCCCCGGGCCCGGCGGGCGGCCGTCGCGCTGCTCGGCGCGGCGACGGCCGCCGGGGTGCTGCACCGGCTCAGCCCGTTGCGGCGGAACCTGGTGCCGGAGGTCTGCTTCGGTGCCGGTGCCGGACTCGCGGTGGGTGCGGTCGGCTACGCGGCGGTGCTGGCGGCCGCCCGCCGGTTGCGCGGCGGGCGGCCGGACGACCCGGGGGAGGCCCCGCGGGGCGCCGCCGCGAAGGCCCGTCAGGCCGGCCGGCTCGGGCAGGCCGTCCATGCCGACCATGCCGACCATGCCGACCAGGCCGGTCAGGCCCGGCGGGTCCGTCAGACGGAGCGCAGTTCGGCGTAGCGGCGGAGGAACAGCGCCTCGGTGAGCGCCATCTGCTCCAGCTCCTGCGGGTCGACGCTCTCGTTGACCGCGTGGATCTGGGCGGTCGGCTCCTCGACGCCGATCAGCACGATCTCGGCCTGCGGGTAGAGCGAACGCAGCGTGTTGCAGAGCGGGATCGAGCCGCCCTCGCCGGAGGCGACCATCGCGGTGCCGAAGGCCTCGGCCATCGCCTCGCCCATCGCCTCGTACGCCGGGCCGTTGATGTCGGCGCGGAACGGGGCGCCGTTGCCCTGGCGCTCGATGGTGAGCCGGGCGCCGAGCGGGACCTGCGCCTCCAGGTGGGCGACCAGCGCGTCCTGGGCGGCGAGGGTGTCCGTGCCCGGCGCGACGCGCAGGCTGATCAGGGCCTTGGCGGTGGCCTGGACGGAGGAGGTGGCGCCGATCACCGGCGGGGCGTCGATGCCGAGGACGGTGACGGACGGGCGGGCCCAGAGGCGGTCCGCGATGGTGCCGGTGCCGGTCAGGGCGACGCCGTCGAGCACCTTGGCGTCGGAGCGGAACTGCTCCTCCGGGTACTGCACCCCGGTCCAGGTCTGGTCGGTGGTCAGGCCGGCCACCGCGACGTCGCCGTTCTCGTCGTGCAGCGAGGCCAGCATCCGGACCAGGGACTGCAGCGCGTCCGGGGCGACGCCGCCGAAGGCGCCGGAGTGGAGGTTGCCGGCCAGCGTGGTGACGGTGGCCTCGACGACCGTCATGCCGCGCAGCGAGGTGGTCACGGTGGGCAGGCCGGGGGCGAAGTTGCCGGTGTCGCCGATGACGATGGCGTCGGCGGTGAGCAGCTCGGGGTGGGCCTCGGCGTAGCGCTCCAGGCCGCCGGTGCCCTGCTCCTCGGAGCCCTCGACGATGATCTTCAGGCTGACCGGGTAGGCGTCGCCGTACACCTGACGCAGCGCCCGCAGCGCCGTCAGGTGCATCAGGATGTTGCCCTTGCAGTCGGCGGCGCCGCGCCCGTACCAGCGGCCGTCGCGCTCGGTCAGTTCGAAGGCGGGGCTGAGCCAGGCGTCCTCGTCCAGCGGGGGCTGGACGTCGTAGTGCGAGTAGAGCAGGACCGTCGGCGCGCCCTCGGGGCCGGGCAGCTCGCCGTAGACGGACTGGGTGCCGTCCGGGGTGTCCAGCAGCCGGATGCCGGTCAGGCCCTCGGCGGCGAAGGCGTCGGCGACCCAGCGGGCGGCCTTCTCGCACTCCTCGACCGGGAACTGGCGCGGGTCGGCGACCGACGGGAAGGCGACCAGTTCGGCGAGGTCGGTGCGGGCACGGTCCATCAGGGACCGGACGGCGTCGGCCAGGGGCTGTGACATCGGGGCTCCGGGGGGACGGGTCCGCCCTGGGGGTGGTGCGGGCGGAGGAGGCGGTTGGCGGTAGTGCCGATCATAGGCGGAGCGGAACGGCGTGTTCCGGCGGGTGACGTGCGGGTGCGGCGCGGGAGCGGTGCGGGCGGGGGTGACGGGAGGCGGACGACGGGAAGCGGACGGGGCTCGGGGGCTCGGCGGCACCGGCGCGCCGGAGCGCACCGGCGAACCGGGCTCGGGTGGTACCCGGGCGGGGGCGGCGCGCTCGACCGGCGCCGCCGGACGCATAGGATTGCTCGACGTGACTGACTCCGGAAGCTCCGATTCCCGCAGCCCGCTCGAAAGCCCGGACGAGGGCGGTCCGATCGACGACGCGGCCGCGCCGCCGGACGGCGTCTGGGACGTCGTGGTGGTCGGCGCAGGACCGGCCGGATCCTCGGCCGCGTACGCCGCCGCGGCCCAGGGCCGCCGGGTGCTGCTGCTCGACAAGGCCGAACACCCCCGGTACAAGACCTGCGGCGGCGGCATCATCGGCCCCTCCCGGGACAGCCTCCCGCCGGACTTCCGGCTGCCGCTGCAGGACCGGGTGCACGCCGTCACCTTCGCCTACGACGGCAGGTACACCCGGACCCGCCGGTCCAAGCGGATGCTGTTCGGCCTGGTCAACCGGGACGAGTTCGACCTGCGCCTGGTGCAGGCGGCCAAGCAGGCCGGGGCGGTGCTGGTCACCGGAGTGACCGTCACCGGTGTCGAGCAGCGCGGCGGCGGGCACCGCACGGCGCTGGTGACGGCGGGCGACGGGCGCACCTTCGAGGCCCGCGCGGTGGTCGGCGCGGACGGCAGCGCGAGCCGGATCGGCCGGCACGTCGGCGTCACCTTCGACCAGATCGACCTCGGCCTGGAGGCGGAGATCCCGGTGCCGGCGCAGGTCGCCGCCGACTGGGCGGGCCGTATCCACCTCGACTGGGGCCCGCTGCCCGGCAGTTACGGCTGGGTGTTCCCGAAGACCGAGACCAGCAGCCTGACCGTCGGCGTCATCTCGGCGCGCGGCGACGGCGAGCGGACCAAGCAGTACCTCGCGGACTACATCCGCCGGCTGGGCCTGTCCGGGTTCACCCCGCAGGTCGAGTCCGGGCACCTGACCCGCTGCCGCGCCGAGGACTCGCCGCTCTCCCGCGGCCGGGTGCTGGTCGCCGGGGACGCCGCCGGACTGCTGGAGCCGTGGACCCGCGAGGGCATCTCGTACGCGCTGCGCTCGGGCCGGCTGGCCGGCGAGTGGGCGGTGAAGGTGGCCGAGGCGGGCGACGCGGCGGCGGTGCGGCGCGAGGCGCTGAACTACGCGTTCGCGGTCAAGGCCGGGCTGGGCGTGGAGATGCGCGCGGGCAAGCAGCTGCTGAACGCCTTCGAGCGGCGGCCGTACCTGTTCCACGCGGCGGTCTGCCTGGTGCCGGCCGCCTGGCGGGCCTTCGCCCGGACCACCCAGGGCCAGACCTCCTTCTCCCAGGTGCTGCGGCAGCACCGGGCCGCGCGGCGGCTGATGGCGATGGCCTCGCGGTAGTCAGGGTCGTCGCGATGGGGCCGGCGCCCCTCCCCGGTGCGGGGAGGGGCGCCGGCCCCGTTCGGTTCGTGACGCCGTTCCGTTCGCGGCGCCGTTCCGGAGCTACTTGAGCCCGGTGTCCAGCGCCGACATCAGGGTGCCGGACGGGGTGTCGCCGGACATCTCCCAGATCATGCCGCCGAGCAGGTTCTTCGACTTGAGGTAGGCGGTCTTCTGCGAGATCGACCAGGCGTCGTCGAAGCTCCACCACTGCCCGCCGGCTCCCGTGTAGCCGTACGTCGCAACGGACTTGGGGTCGTGGTAGACCTTGAGGCCGGAGAGGCCGGTGATCAGGTTGTTGTACCCGCGGGTCCCGGCCTCGTCGCTGAACTGGCCCGGTGCGGCGCCGTTCGCGGACTGCCAGGCGCCGTTCGCGCCGCCGTCCGCGACGCTCTGCCAGCCGCGCCCGTAGAACGGGAAGCCGATGGTCAGCTTGCGCGGGTTGACGCCGGCGTTCAGGTACGTCTGGACGGCCGCGTCGATGCTGAAGTGGGTGGTGTAGGGGTCGTTCGGGTCCTGGTAGAGGTTGGAGGCGTGGCCGGTGCGGTTCGGCTCCCAGGAGTTGTCGCTGCCCGAGCCGTGGAAGTCGTAGCCCTGGACGTTGGCGATGTCCAGCGAGCCGAAGATCTTCGAGAGGTCCCAGCCGGCGGCGACCTTCGCCGGGTCGGCCGGGGTGAAGGCGGTGAGCAGCTTGTGCGGGCCGCCCAACGCGTCCAGCTGCTTGCGGAATTCGGCCAGCAGCAGGGTCAGGTTGTTCTTGTCGTCGGCGCTCCAGTGGTTGCCCGGGTGGCCGTCGCCGGAGCCGGGCCACTCCCAGTCGAGGTCGATGCCGTCGAAGATGCCCGCGGCCACGCCGTCGCCGCCGGCGCCGTTGTAGGCCGGCAGGTTGCCCTTGATCCAGGTGTCGACGCAGGACTTGACGAACTTCTGTCGGGACGCGTCGGTGGCGGCGGCGTCGGAGAAGTACTTGGAGTACGTCCAGCCGCCGAGCGAGACGACCACCTTCAGGTTCGGGTACTTGGCCTTGAGCTTCTTCAACTGGTTGAAGTTGCCGCGGAGTTTGCCCCAGCCGTCGTCGGCCACGCCGTCCACCGACTGGGCGGCGCTCATCGCCCGGCCGTAGTCCGCGTCGGCGTCACCGGCGCCGGTGCCCTGGTCCGGGTCCTCCGGGTTGCCGCTGGTGCCCTTGGTGACGCCCGCCAGGCAGGTCAGGTTGACCGGATCGATGTTCTCGAAGGCGTAGTTGATGACGTCGAGCTTGGCGGCGGCGCCCGAGGTGTCCAGGTTCTTGACGAAGTACTGGCGGCCGTAGATGCCCCACTGGACGAAGTAGCCGACCCGGGCGTACTTCCCGGCGCCGACCAGGTCCGAGGTGGTCACGGTGAGCGGGGCGGAGGCGGGCGAGGCGTTGTCGGCGGCGTCCCGGGCCTTCACGGTGAACGTGTAGGCGGTGGACGGCGAGAGGCTGCCGACGGTCGCGCCGAGCGTGCCGCCGGTGACCGTCGCGACCAGGGTGCCGCCCTGGTAGACGTCGTACGCGGCGACCCGGACGTTGTCGGTGGCGGCGTTCCAGGCGAGCGTCACGTCCGTCGAACCGACCGTCGTGGCCCGGAGGTTGGCCGGTGCGGTGGGCGGCGAGGTGTCCGTGGAGGGGTCGAAGGTGGACGCGGTGACGGACGCGCTGAGCGGGCCGGTGTTGCCGCGGCTGTCCTTGGCCCGGACGCTCAGGGTGTACGCGGTGGCCGGGGTGAGGCCGCCGACCAGCACGCTGGTGGACGGGCTGGAGGCGAGCACGGTGCCGCCGCCGAGCACGTCGTAGGAGGCGACCGGGAAGTCCCCGCCGGTGGCCGCCGGCCAGCTCAGCGCGAGCGTGTGCGCGGTGGACTCGGTGACCGTCGGGGCGCCCGGGGCGGACGGTGGGGCGTCCGCCGTGCCGTCGCACTTGTCGCCGTTGACGCGGCAGTTGAGCGGGGTGGAGACCGGGCCGTTGCCGACGAACCAGAAGCTGTACGGCTCGGTGGTGCTGTGGGCGTTGACGGTGGAGTTGTAGAACGCGGCCGCGGCGGTGACGTGCCGGCCGTTGACGGTCGCGGTGCCGTTGTAGCTGTTGCCGATGGTGACGCCGGCCGGGAGGTCGAACTCCAGGGTCCAGCCGCTCACCGCGGTCGCGTTGTCGTTGTGGACGATGTAGGTGCCCTGCCACCAGGAGCCGTTGTCGGCGGTGGTGAAGGTGGCGGTGAGCTTCCCGGCGGCGTTCGCCGGGGCGGCCAGCGCGGTGAGCGCGGCGAGGGGCAGGAGCAGGACGGAGAGCAGCGCGAGCAGTCTGCCGCGCACGCGCGGGCGCCCGGCCCGGGATCGAGCGGACATGGTTCTCCCTGTGGCTGTGGGGGTTGAACAGGGTGACGTAGAACCTTGGTTGATCCGTGATTGGTCCGTGTGCGATCGATGCCTGTGCCGTGGGGAGGCAAGGCATGGGAACTGTAGGAGGACTGGACCAATGCGTCAACAGGTCTGTACCACTGGGAGAGGGCGTGGGGCGGCTCCGCCGACTAGTCCCGGACGAGCGCCATCGCCTCGATCTCGATCAGCACCTCGGGCAGGAACAGGGCCGCCACCTGCATGGCGGAGGAGGCGGGCAGCGGGCTGGAGCCCAGGTACTCGTCGCGGGCCTCGCGGATGGCCGGGAGGTGGGCGATGTCGGTCATGAAGTAGGTCAGCTTCACGACGTCGTCGAAGCCGGCTCCGGCGGCGGCCAGGCAACGGCGCAGGTTCTCGAAGATCTGCCGTGCCTGTGCCTTCGGGTCACCCGCGCCGACCAGGTTCCGGTGCTCGTCGAAGGCGACCTGGCCGGACACCAGGACCAGTCGGCCGCTGCCGGTGACGACCTGGGTGTAGCCGGTGCCGGGGGCGACACCGGGCGGCTCGGTGATGTGGGTGAGGTGAGAGGCGGTCATGACGCGGATCCTGGTCCACGGTCCCTCGGGTCCGCAAGCCCCGGCCCCGCCGCCGCGGCGGCTCGGCGCCCCACCTCGGGCAGTTCGCGCAGGAACGGCAGGTCGGCGGAGGGGGTATCGGCGACCGGCTCCGGTCGTCGGACGGGTCGGCTCTGGCCGAGCGGCGGGTGGGCGTGCCAGAGTCGTCCGGGCGTCGTCCGGGCAGCCCCGGGCCGCGTCCGCAGTCCGACCCACCCTCAGCCGGAAGGCAGGCCCCGCCGATGACCAGCGCAGCGCCCCTCGTCCACGTCAGCACCGCCGACGCCGTCACCACGCTCACCCTCGACTCGCCGCACAACCGCAACGCGCTGTCCACCCGGCTGATGGCCGAGCTGCGCGCCGGGCTGGCCACCGCCGCGGCCGACCCGGAGGTCCGCGCGGTGGTGGTCGGGCACACCGGCAAGGTGTTCTGCGCGGGCGCGGACCTCTCCGAGGCGACCGGCGCCGACCCGACGGTCGGCCCGCGCGGCCTGGTCGAGCTCCAGCGGGCGATCGTCGACTGCGCCAAGCCGGTGATCGCCGTCATCGACGGGCACGTCCGGGCCGGCGGCCTCGGCCTGGTCGGCGCGGCGGACCTCGCCGTCGCCGGACCGGCCTCGACCTTCGCCTTCACCGAGGTGCGGCTCGGTCTCGCGCCCGCCGTCATCTCGCTGCCGCTGCGCCCGAAGCTGGACCCGCGTGCCGCCTCCCGCTACTACCTCACCGGCGAGGTCTTCGACGCCGTCGAGGCCGCCCGGATCGGGCTGATCACCAGCGCCACCGACTCCGCCGAGTCCACCGGCGTGGTTCTGAAGGGCCTGCTGGACGCGCTGCGCCTGGGCTCCCCGCAGGGCCTGGCGGAGTCCAAGCGGCTGGCCAACGCCGAGGTGGTGCGCTCCTTCGAGCGGGACGCGGACGAGCTGGTGGAGCTGTCGGCGCGGCTGTTCGGCTCGGAGGAGGCGCAGGAGGGGATGCGGTCGTTCCTGGAGAAGCGGCCCGCGCGCTGGGTGCGCTGACGGCGGGTCCCCGGGCGGGCCCGCGCCGCGCCCGGGGAACGGCCGTCGCGATCAGATCGCGGCGTCCCTCCAGAGGTCGAGCAGGCCCTCGTCGCCGATCGCCTGGACCTTCCCGGCCTGCCGGGCGGGCAGCCGGTTCCACAGCAGCACGTAGAGCTCGTCGGCGGGGCCGGCGAGGGTCAGGTCGGCCGGCTCGGAGCCCCCGTCGGTGGTGACGGCCGGCGGCTCCTGGGTGATCGTCAGGTGCCAGGAGCCGGCGCCGTCGGTGGCCCGGACCCGGAGGGTGCGCGGCCGGTCGCTGCGCAGCTTGGACCGGCTGCCGGCCATGAGGCCGCGCAGCAGTTCGTCGATGCCGTCCAGGGCGAGCGTGGTGTCCACGGTCGGACCGGGTACCCCGGCGGCCGCGTCGGCGTCGTGGCGGTGGATGGCGGTCTCGTGGGCCTGGCGCCGGGCCCAGAACGCCAGCGGACTGGGGGCGGGGAGGAAGCTCCAGCACTCCACGTCGGCGGGCGCCGCGGTGAGCGTGTCCAGCAGGGCGGCGTGGCCCTCGCGGTACCAGTCGAGCAGTGCGGCGTCCGAGGGCAGCGGCCCGACGGCGGCCTGCGCGTCCGCCTCGCCCAGCGGTTCCCGCAGGCCCCGGGAGGGGAACGCGGCGGCCCAGCGGTGCACGGAGCCGATGTGCCGCAGCAGGTCCGCCAGCTGCCACTCGGGGCAGGTCGGAACGGGGGCGGGCAGTTCGGTGCGGGCCGCGGCCTCGGCGAGCCGGGTGCCCTCGTGGCGCAGCGCGTCGATGTGCTCGGTGATCTCCATGGGACGGAGTCTTCCACCGCGGTCGGCCGAGGGCCGTGGATTCCGGACATTCCTTCGGACCTTCCGGACGGCTCCCGGCGGACGGGCGGATGCTACGGGCCGGTAACGTGAGCGCATGCCGATAACCCGTTCCCTGTTCTCAGCCGTCCGGACCGGTGGCCGCCGCGCCGCCGGACGCCTCGTCCACCGGGGCTGGCGCTGGGTGCAGCGGACCGGCGCGGTCACCAACCGCAACCCCGGCCCGTACCGGTTCGGCGAGCTGGGGGACGGCACGACGCTCAGCTTCCCGCTCGGGGCGGTGTTCAACGAGCAGTGGATCACCGTCGGGCCGTTCTCGATCATCGGCGAGCGGGTCACCATCAGCGCCGGGTTCCTGCCCGGGCTCGACCTCGGACCGGAGCCGATCGTGCGGATCGGCGGCGGCTGCGTGATCGGCCGGGACAGCCACATAGTCGGCCACCAGTCGATCGTCATCGGTGACGACGTGTGGACCGGTCCGGGCGTGTACATCAGCGACCAGGCGCACGAGTACCGGGACACCGAGCTGCCGATCGGCAAGCAGTGGCCGCGCAACGAACCGGTGGAGATCGGCGCGGGCAGCTGGATCGGCACCGGCGCGGTGATCCTCCCGGGGGCGCGGATCGGCCGCAACGTGGTGGTCGCGGCGGGCGCCGTGGTGCGCGGCGAGGTGCCCGACCACAGCGTGGTCGCCGGCGCGCCGGCCAAGGTGGTGCGCCGCTGGACCGAGGAGGACGGCTGGCAGCCGCCGCTGCGCCACGACGCTCCGCAGCCGGTGCCGGACGGTGTGACCGCGGAGCAGCTGCGTGCCCTGGTCGGCTGGGACCTGCGGCTGCCGGGGGAGCAGGACTGACCTCGTCGGCCGGGTGCCATGGACGGGCCTGGGGGCCCTGGGCGGGGTTGGGGGGCCTTGGGGGCCCGGGGGCCGTGGCCGGCCCCGGGCGGGCGGCTTCGAACTAGCCGCTGAGGGAGGACTGTTCGGCCGTGCGGGCGGCGACGGCGGCGGTGATCCGCGGGACGTCGGCGGGGCGGCTCGGGTCCAGGCCGGTCAGCGCGGTGATTCGGCGCAGCCGGTAGTCGACGGTGTTCGGATGCAGGTGCAGGGCGCTCGCGGTGTGCCGGCGGTTCAGGCCTCCGGCCAGATGGGTGTGCAGGGTGATGAGCAACTCCCCGGCCCCGGCAAGCGGTTCGAGCAGGGCGGCGAGCCGGGAGCGGGCCTGGCTGGGCCGGGTGAGCTGGTACTCCAGCAGGAGGTCGTCCAGCCGGTGCAGCCCCGGCGGTCGGCCGAACGCCCGTGCCACGTCCAGGACTTCGTGGGCGAGGGCGGCCGCTGTGGGCACGTCGGCGGGGCCGGCCGAGGCGGCTCCGGCCAGTACGGGAGCGCCGGCCGCCCTGGCGGCCGCGGCGAGGGCGGCGGCGAGCAGTGGCCAGGGCGGCTCGCCGGTGTTGTCCTCGCCGGTGTCGTCCTCGGCGGTGTCGTTCTCGGCGGGGTCGTCCTCGTTCGGGCCGGGTGACGGGCCGAACGGGATGAGCACCATGCCTCCCGTGGGCGTGAGCGCGGTGAGTGCCGACTGCCGGGTGCGGTGGTCGAGTTCGGCCTCGAAGCGGTGGAGCTTGCGGCGGGCGGCGATGCCCTGGTCGACGCCTGGGGCGTGTTCGTCGGGGTGGTCGGCGACGGACAGGCAGAGCACGGCGTACCCGGCGGGCAGCCGGAGCCCGGCGCGGTCGGCGGCCTCGTCGTAGGAGGTGCCCGCGAGCAGCGCGCCGAGCAGGGAGTGCCGGGCCGCGCCCCGCCGGTCGGCGGTCGGACGCCGGCCTTCCAGGAAGCCCGCACCGGCGGCGGTGGCTGCCTGGCGGAGCTGGTCGAGCAGCAGCCGGTTGAGGACGCGCAGGTCGGCGGTGTCGCCGTCCCGGGCGTGCCGGGTGGCGAACTCCCAGCAGACCTCAAGCCCGAGATGATGGGCGAGCAGGACGGCGTCCAGTGGCAGGCCCTCCTCGGCGCGCCGGGCGGCTGACTCCCGGACGGCGGCGAACTCCTCGGCGGAGGCGGGGAGTCCGGTCCGTACGGTGTGGGCGAGGGCGCGGATGCGGCGCTCGGCGTCCCTGGTCAGTTCGCCGGCGAGTTGTTCGCGGGGCAGCCGTCGGTAGACCGGTACCCTCTCCAGCAGGGCGGAGACCACGGCCTCGGCCAACTCCCGTGAGCCGCCGAGTAGCCGCTGGTCGGCCGGGAGTCCGCCGATCACGGGGACGCGCCAGTGCGGAGTCCGGCCGGTGGCGTTCGGGGGCGTGCAGTCGGGTGCGTTGTGACCGGTCACAGAGAACACCGTCCAGGTCTGGGGGACGCCCAAGGGCCGGGCCGGAGGGGCGACCGCATGATGGAGCCCTCGGGTTACCTGTTGGTAACAAACTTCCGCTGTGGAGGCAACAGTTGAGAACCCCACTTCTCCGCTTCTCCGCAATTCCCCTGCGGGGCAGGGTCGGTGGTGCGCTGGGCGTGCTGCTGCTGGCGGTGGCGCTGCTGGCCGGTGCGACGGTGTCGCCGACCAGCGCGGCCGCCGTGGCTGCTTCGCCTGCCGGTTCGGCCGCCGCCCCGCCCGCTGCTTCGGTGGCTGCTCCGGACGCTGCTCCGGCCGAACTTCCGCCGGACGGTGACACGGTGGCTTCGCCGCCGGGAGCCAACGACTGGACCTGCCGGCCGAGCGCGGCGCACCCCGACCCGGTGGTCCTGGTGCACGGCACCTTCGCCAACCGCTACGAGAACTGGCTGGCGCTCTCCCCGCTGCTGAAGAGCCTCGGGTACTGCGTCTTCGCCCTCGACTACGGGACCGTCCCCGGCGTCACCTCCACCGGCAGCGGCCTGCTGCTGCCGATCGGCGGCCTCGGGCCGGTCCCGGAGTCGGCGGCCCAACTCGCCTGGTTCGTGGACCTGGTGAGGAACGCGACCGGTGCGGCCAAGGTCGACATCGTCGGACACTCGCAGGGCGGCATGATGCCGAACTACTACCTCAAGTTCCTCGGCGGCGGGTCCAAGGTCGGCAGGATGGTCGGGCTGGCACCGTCCAACCACGGCACGACGCTCGACGGGATCGTCAACCTGACGTCGTTCTTCCCGGGCGTCACGGACCTGGTCTACTCGCTCTGTCAGGCCTGCCGGGACCAGGCGGTGGGCTCCGACTTCAACCGGCTGATGGCCTCCCGGCCGGACACCGTCCCGGGCGTGAGCTACACGGTGGTCTCGACGGTCTTCGACCTGGTCGTCACCCCGTGGCAGACCCAGTTCCTGAACGGTCCTGACGTCGACAACCAGGTGGTGCAGGCGCACTGCCCGGTCTCGCTGGTGGAGCACGTCGCGATCGCGTTCTCGCCGACGGCGCTGCACCTGGTGACCAACGCCCTGGATCCGGCGCACGCCACGCCGGTGCTCTGCGGGTGACGCGGTGGCGGCGCTCCCACCTCCGGGACGGTCCGGGAGGCGGGAGCGCCGCCCTTCACCCGGTGTGCCGGTCTTCCTCCGGCTGCCGGTCGGTCGGCTGTCAGGGGGCGGTGCGGAAGGTGACGACGGCGGTGGTGCCGTCCGGGATCAGCTCGTACACGTCCGGGGTGTCGAGCAACGCGGCGTCGTGGCGGGTCAGTTCGATGCCATCGACGGTCGCGGTGCCGGCGAGGCAGACCAGGAGGACGGTGCTCCCGCCCGGGACGCCGACCGTGGTGGCCGCGGTCGCCATGCTCACCGCTGCCTCGATCCGCCCGCGACGCGTCATCACGTTGAAGTCCACCACCGGGCCGGCCGGCAGTCGGCAGTCGGTGGTGGCGTCGCCGGAGAAGGCGAACGGCCGGAACGGCGCGTCGACCAGCTGCTCGGCGCCGTCGACGGTGAGCACCATGCCGGCGCCCTCGACCAGGGTGATCACCCGGTCGATCCCGGGGAACGCGGAGAACGGTCCGGCCGTGGCGACGTCCGCGAGGCTGACCCGCCAGTCGAAGGCGTCCAGCCCGGCTCCGGCCGGGAACCCGGCGACCTCCCTGGTCACCCCGCCCCCGTTGAGCCACGCCGTCGCCGGGCGCTCGCTCGCCCGCAGTACCTGGAAGCGTCCGCTGGTCGTCATGGCCCCGCATCCTGTCATATGGCGGGTGACGGCTGACAGCTGACAGATTTCATCAGCTGTCATCTGTCATCTGTCATCTGTCAGCTGCTATCCGTCGTCCGTCAGCTGTCGGGTGTCACCCGGTCGTCCGCCGCGGGCCGTCGGACCGACAGCGGCAGGAGCGCCGCCACCGTGGCCGCGAGCGCGACCGTGGTGAGGGCCAGTGGCAGTCCGGCCGCGTCCGCCAGGAAGCCGATCACCACCGGGCCGATCAGCATCCCCCCGTAGCCGAGCGAGGAGGCGAACGCGACGCCCTGCGGTCCGCCCGCCGCGCCCGCCCGGGCGAGCGCGAGCGGGAAGAGGTTGGCCAGGCCGAGGCCGACCAGCACGAAACCGCAGATCGCCACCGGCACCACCGGGGCCAGGGCGGCGACCAGCATGCCGGCCGCCGCCGTCAGCCCGCCGAACAGCATCAGCCGGGTCTGGCCGAGCCTGATGGACAGCCAGGTGCCGCCGACCCGACCGCCGGCCATCGCGAACGCGTACGCGCCGTACCCGGTGGCGGCCACCACGGAACTCGCATGGACGTCGTCGGACAGGTGGAGCGTGGTCCAGTCGGCGATCGCGCCCTCGCCGTACGCGGTGCAGAGCGCGGTGAGACCGAGCAGCAGGACGAGCAGCCGGGTGCGGCCGACGGCCGAGCCCGCGCCCCCTCCCGCGCGGCCCGCGCCGCTCGTACGGCTCGCCCGGTCCGGCGCGACCTGCTCCGCCGCCGGGCTGCGCAGCAGGACGACGCCCGCGGCGATGGTGACGGCCGTGCCCAGCACCGCGCTGAGCGCGAGCGCCCACGCGGTGCTCAGCGGTCCGGCGACCAGCCCGCTGACGCCGGTGCCGGCCAGTCCGCCGAAGCTGTACCCGGCGTGGAAGCTGGGCATCACGGGCCGTCGCAGCTGCGCGACCAGGTCGACGGCGGCGCTGTTCATCGCGACGTTGGCCCCGCCGTACCCCGCGCCGAACAGCAGCAGCACCCCGCCGAGCGCCGTGACCGAGTGGGCGTGCGCCGGCAGCAGGACGGCGAGGCTGAGCAGGGCGAGCGAGCCGACGGTGACCGGGCGCGGGCCGTACCGCAGGCAGAGCCGGCCGACCGTCGGCATGGTGAGGACGGCGCCGATGGACAGGCAGAGCAGGGCGAGTCCGAGGGCGCTGTGCGAGGCGCTGACCTGGCTGCGGATGTCCGGGATGCGGACGACCCAGGCGGCGAAGAGGAAGCCGTCGACGGCGAAGAACGCGGTGAGGGCGACACGTGCGGGCCCCCAGGGGCTGTCGGTCGCCGGGGGTGTGCTGCGAGACTGGGAGGAGGGGGCGTCGGGTCTGGTGCGTGAACCGATTTTGTTTCGAAGCGACACAAAGTCACAATAGAGGCGTGCAGCTCTCACCATCAAGCCCGAGGCCCGGTACCGGGAACGACTCCGACGCGCAGCGCGACAGCCACCGCCGCGCGGCTCCCGACCGGGGCCGGACGCTGCTCGGCCCCGCGCTCTCGCTGATCCACACCGGCCAGGCGCCGACCCGCTCGGCGCTCACCCGCGCGCTGGACGTCACCCGGGCCACCGCCGGCGCGGTCACCGCCGAGCTGGAGGCGCTCGGGCTGATCACCGTCGACTCGCGCCCGGCGGGCGGCGGCCGGGGGCGCCCGTCGCACCGGCTCGCGATCGACCCGCAGGGCCCGGTCGTGGTCGCCGGGCAGATCCACGCCGACGGACTGAGCGTCACCCTGGCGGGCCTCGGCGGGCTGCTCGACCCGCCCCTCCACCTGCCGCTGCCCGCCGCCACCGACCCGGTCCGGATGCTGCGCGCCGTCGCCGTGGCCGGCGCCGAGCTCGCCCGCGCGACCGACCGCCGCTGCCTGGGTGCCGCGCTCGCGCTGCCCAACCCGGTCACCGAGCCGGACGGCACCGCCCTCGCCGCGCTGCACTTCGCCTGGCCCAGCGGCACCCCGGTCGCCGACCTGTACGACGTCGAGGTCGGTCGCGCCGACCACGGCCCGAACGCGCTGCGCCCGCTGCCCGCCGCGGTCGCGAACGACGCCAACCTGGCCGCGCTCGCCGAGTACCGGCACGGCGCCGGCCGCGGCGCCCGCCACCTGCTCTTCGTCACCTCCGGCCACCGCGGCGTCGGCGGCGCGCTGGTCATCGACGGCCACCTGCACACCGGTAGCGCGGGCCTCGCCCTGGAGGTCGGCCATCTGACCGTCGACCCGCAGGGCCGGCCCTGCATGTGCGGCAACCGGGGCTGCCTCAACTCGGAGACCGACCCCGACGCGCTGTTCGCCGCCGCCGGACTCACCCCGGAGCCGGGGCGCCCGCTGCTCGACCAGGCGCGCGAGCTGTGCCGCGCGGCCGCGACGGACGACCGGGCGCGGGCAGCGGTGGAGCACGTCATCGACCGGCTCGGACTGGGTCTGGCGGGCGTCGCCAACATCCTCAACCCCGACCGGGTGGTCCTCAGCGGGCTGCACCTCCACCTGCTGGAGGCCGCACCCGACCGGCTGCGGTCGGTGGTCGCCGAGCGCAGTCTGTGGGGGCGCAGCGGGCGGGTGCCGATCGTCGGCGCGGAGTTGGCGCACGGTGCGCTCGCGGGTGCGGCCGAGCTGGGCTGGGGGCCGTACCTGGCGGACCCGCAGTCGGTGCCGGTTCAGCCCTGAGAGCGATAAGCGGAAGCTGGCTCTTCGGAAACGGTCACTTATCGTGACTCTCATACACTCGTAGTGAGCAATCGGGGGGTCACCACGAGGGAGACAGCGACCATGAGCACCAAGCCCGGCATCGAGCCGACCGCCGACGTCGACCGCTCCGACCCGGAGTACCGGGCCTGGCTCAAGGAGGCGGTGCGCAAGGTCCAGGCCGACGCCAACCGCTCCGCCGACACCCACCTGCTGCGGTTCCCGCTGCCGGCGGAGTGGGGGATCGACCTCTACCTCAAGGACGAGTCCACCCACCCGACCGGCTCGCTCAAGCACCGCTTGGCCCGTTCGCTCTTCCTCTACGGGCTCTGCAACGGCTGGATCCGGCCCGGCAAGCCGGTAATCGAGGCCTCCAGCGGCTCCACCGCCGTCTCCGAGGCGTACTTCGCCCAGCTCGTCGGCGTGCCGTTCATCGCCGTGATGGCCAAGAGCACCAGCCAGGCCAAGATCGACCTGATCCAGTTCCACGGCGGCGAGTGCCACCTGGTCGAGCGCTCGGACGAGGTCTACGAGGCCTCCGCCCGCCTCGCCGAGGAGACCGGCGGGCACTACATGGACCAGTTCACCTACGCCGAGCGGGCCACCGACTGGCGCGGCAACAACAACATCGCCGAGTCGGTCTTCGCCCAGCTGCGCCTGGAGCCGCACCCCGAGCCGGCCTGGATCGTGGCGACCGCCGGGACGGGCGGCACCTCGGCGACCATCGCCCGGTACGTCCACTACATGCAGTACGACACCCGGATCTGCGTCGCGGACCCGGAGAACTCCTGCTTCTACGACGGCTGGGTGCGCCACGACCCGGACGCCGTCTGCGAGAGCGGCTCGCGGATCGAGGGCATCGGACGGCCGCGGATGGAGCCGAGCTTCGTCCCGGGGGCGATCGACCGGATGATGAAGGTGCCGGACGCCGCGTCCATCGCCGCGGTGCGGGTGCTGGAGCAGGTGCTCGGCAAGAAGGCGGGGGCCTCCACGGGGACGGGTCTCTGGAGTGCGCTGCGGATCGTCGCCGAGATGCGGGAGGCCGGGCGGACGGGCAGCGTGGTCGGATTGATCTGTGACCCCGGGGACCGCTACCTGGACAAGTACTACTCGGACGACTGGCTGGCGGGCGAGCGGATCGACATCGCGCCCTACCGGGCGGCGCTGGAGTCCTTCCTGGCCGACGGCATCTGGAAGGCGTGACGCGAACGGGTGCCAGCTGACGGATGACAGTCGACAGATAACGGATGACAGCTGACAGAGTCTGAAATCTGTCAGCTGTCAGCTGTCAGCTGTCAGCTGTCATCCGTCGGCTGTCCCCGACCGCGGCCCTACGGCAGCGGTGCCGTCGGCAGGTCGGCCGGAACGAGCAGCTGGAGCTCCTCCGTGGACGGGTCCGTGAGGTGGGCGATGCGCACCGCGTGCCGCTCGACCATGGTCTCGAAGACCTGCCGAGCGGTGCGCCCGTTGCCGAAGTTCGGTCCGCGCTCCAGCCCCCCGAAGTGCTCCAGCAGCGCCTGCTCCGTCTCCTCGGAGAGCGCGTACTCGTGCTCGGCGCACTGCGACCGGGCGATCTCCAGCAGCTCGTCCGCCGTGTAGTCGGGAAAGCCGATGGTGCGTGAGAAGCGGGACGAGACACCGGGGTTGGCGGAGAGGAAGCGCTCCATCTCGGCGGTGTAGCCCGCCACGATGACGACCACCTCGTCCCGGTGGTCCTCCATCAGCTTGACCAGGGTGTCGATCGCCTCGCGCCCGAAGTCCCGGGCCCCGTCCTCGGGCGCGAGCGCGTACGCCTCGTCGATGAAGAGCACCCCGCCGCGCGCCCGGTCGAAGGCGGCCGCGGTGCGGATCGCGGTGGAGCCGATGTGCTCGCCGACCAGGTCTACCCGGGCCACCTCGACCAGGTGTCCGCGCTGCAGTACGCCGAGCGAGGTGAGGATCTCGCCGTACAGCCGGGCGACGGTGGTCTTGCCCGTGCCCGGTGCCCCGGTGAAGACCAGGTGCCGGCGCAGCGAGGGCGCCTTGAGCCCGGCCTGGCGGCGGCGCCGGCCGACCGAGATCAGGTCGATCAGCGTGCGCACCTCCTGCTTCACGGTGGCCAGTCCGACCAGCGAGTCCAGCTCGGCGAGCGCCTCCTCGGCCGGGCGGCAGTCCGGGATCGGTGAGATCGCCGCCGACGCGGCGCCGGACGTCGCCAACGCCGAGACCGCCGCGGTCAGTTGGGCCGTCCGCGGCGCCGGCACGTCGGTGGACCCGTACGGCGACCCCAGCCCCGGGCCGCGCCCGGCCGCCGGTCCCGACCCCAGTCCGGGCCCCGCCCCGCCACCGGGAGCGGCGGGAACGGCCGGCACCGGAGCGGCCGCGACGTCGTCCGAGATGCACCCCTCCGTGACCGGACCGGGCTCGGAGAACTCGAACCCGGCCCGCTGGTTGTGCTCCGCCCGGCACCGGGTGAGCTGGGTCCGGCAGCCGTCGATGATGTGGAAGCCGAAGCCCTTGCCATGGGAGACCCGGCAGTCCTCGAAGGTGCCCCGTCCCTGGGCCGAGACGTACACCCCGGCGTCCGTGCTGGCCCGTACGGTGCAGTCGCGCAGCACCGGGTCGGCGCCCTTGGTGACGATCACGCCGGTGGCCACGTCGGAGATCTCGCAGTCGGTGAGCAGTCCGCCGCTGCCGTGGTCGCGGAACCAGAGCCCGGTGCCCGCCTCCTGCACCCGGCAGGAGGCCAGGGAGACGGTGGCCCCGCCGCTGACCGAGACTGCCGAGCTGCGGATCCGGCTGAACGAGCAGCCCTCG
Organism: Kitasatospora sp. NPDC096204; assembly: GCF_044763205.1. Taxonomy (NCBI): domain Bacteria; kingdom Bacillati; phylum Actinomycetota; class Actinomycetes; order Kitasatosporales; family Streptomycetaceae; genus Kitasatospora; species Kitasatospora sp. NPDC096204. The sequence goes on along the minus strand of NZ_JBIWFT010000066.1, from coordinate 4,179 downwards.
GCGGTGGCGGCGGAGTCCCGGTCGAGGACGAACAGGGCGTCCGGCAGGTCGTGCAGCGAGCAGTCGGTGAGGGTCAGCCGGGCGCCGTCGCTGACCCACAGCGCCGGGTACTCGCCGGTCGAGCCGTGGATCTGGCAGGAGTCGGCGACGGCCTCGGTGCCCTGGTCCCAGACGGACAGCGCCCCGCGCCCGAAGTCCCTGACGGTGCTGTGCGCGAGGCTCAGCCGGGCGCGTCCGCGCAGGTCGGCGCCGTTCTCGGGCAGGTCGTGCACCCGGCAGCCGGTGAGCACCAGCTCGGCCTCGCCGTCCAGGGTCAGACCGTTGCCGGTGACCCGGTGGATCTCGCAGTCGACCAGCCGGCCGCCCGCCTGCGCGTCGGCCTGCACGCCGCTGCCGCGGATCTCGTAGATCTCGCAGCCGGTCAGCTCGGCCGCGCTGCCGGGGTCGGAGAGCAGGACGCCGGCACCGGAGGCGTGGTGGATGCGGCAGCGGTCCAGGGCCGCGGTGGCGCCGCCGAGGACGGCCAGTCCGGCCTGGCCGGCGGCGGCGACCTCGCAGTCCTCGAACGCGGCGGCGGTGTCCGCGCCGCGCAGGCGCAGTCCGAGCCCGCCCGGGTTGGTGACCACGCAGCCGCGCAGGGTCGGCCGGGCGCCGCTGGCGACCTCGATCCCGGTGGCCGAGCGGGTCTCGATCCGGCAGCCGCTGAAGGCGGGGGCCGCCTCCGGTCCGGTGACCAGGACGGCCGGGGTGGAGCTTTCGCCGCCCTCGACCACCAGGTCGCGCACGGTCGCGGCGGCGGTCACGGTGAGCGCCACCCCGGAGGGCGGGTCGATCCGGACCGTCCCCGGGCCCTGGGCGGGGACGATCGTCACCGGTTTGTCCAGCAGCACGTTCTCCCGGAACGTGCCCGGCCGGACGGTCACGGTGTCGCCCGGTTCGGCGGCGGCCAGGGCCTCCGCGAGCGTGTCGTACTCGCCCGCGCGGCGACGCCAGCGGGATGCGCTGTCCTGGGTGACCCGGACCCTGTGCTCAGCCATGACGGTCTGTCGTCCCCACCTTCGTCGAGCCGGCGATCATCGGGCCGAACGCGCGGGTGTGCGCGGGCCGCCCGCCCACCGTAGCGCGCCCACGTGGGTGGTCCGGCCGTCCGCGGTCGCGCGGACACCGGTAGCGCTCAGCGCCGCCACAGGTTCCGACCACTTGTTTCAACGAGCGCGCACAGCGGTGGTTCCGTCCGGGACGCGCCGGTTCCGGAGCACGGCCCGCGCCCGGCGCCCGCCCGTGCGCCCGGCGTCCGCCGGTGCCCTCGGCGTCCAGCCGTGCCCTCGGCGCCTGCCCGAGCCCTCAGCGTCCGTCGGCGGGCCAGTGCGCCCCGTCCTCCAGCACCTCGACCTCGTCGCCCAGCCGCAGCGTGCCGAGCGCGTCGCCCTCGACCCCGGCCGGCCGCTCGGGGATCAGGTTCTGGCCGAACGCGGCCTTGTTCATCAGCCGGTGGTGCTTGGCCAGGGTGCGCAGCGGTTCCTTGCCGCGCCGCTCGCCGGTCTCCTGGTCGGTGGTGGTGACCACGCAGCGGCCGCAGGGCTTGACCACCTTGAAGGTGACCGAGCCGATCCGGATCCGGCGCCAGGTGTCCTCGGCCCACGCCTCGGCGCCGCCGACCACCACGCTCGGGCGGAAGCGCTCCATCGGCAGGGTCTCGTGGCCGTCCGGGTGCTCGGCGGCGATCAGTTCGTTGAGCCGGTCCAGCGAGGCGGTGGTGGTGAGCAACAGGGGGAAGCCGTCGGCCATCGAGACCCGGTCGCCGGCCGCGCCGTACTCGGGGTCGACCGGCCGGGCGCGCGGGTCGTCCAGGTACACCAGGCGGTAGTCGCCGAGGTGCTCGGCGATCCACCGGTGTGCCTCCTCGGAGGCCTGAGCGGCGTGGAAGCGGGTGCCCCAGACCTCGACGTCGGCGAGCGCGTCGCCGGACGCGACGGCGGGGGCGGGGACCTCGATCCGGGAGCCGTCGGGGGTGGTCAGGGTGAGGACACCGTCGGGCAGCAGTCCGGTCCGGATCTGTCCGAGGGCAGGGTTCTCGCGCTGGCTGACGAACCGCCCGGTCGCGTCGGCGAGCATCCAGCGGCGGTCTCCGGCCAGCCCCCAGGGATGGACCACGGCGCTCTCCGGGCCCAGGCGGTACATCGACTTGACGGGATAGACGTGGAGTCCGGTGAGGTGCATTCCCCCATCCTGCCAGCCGGCCGGCCCGGGCCCGCAGGTCAGGGGCCCCGTATGCGCACGGACCGCCCGGGACGCCGTGGGGGGCGTGCCGGGCGGTCCGTGGATGACCCGTTTCTCCGTTCGCCCGGCGTACGGGGGGCGCCGGGTGCTGCTCAGGTGGTGCGGGTGCGGGCCGCGTGGGGGGACGGCCTCGGGGCGTCAGCGGTTCAGTAGCCCTGGCCCTGGGGCTGGTAGCCGCCCTGGAACTGACCGGGCTCGTTGTACCCGCCCGGGCGCTGCGGCTGCATCGGGCGGACCGGCGCGACCGGCGCCATCGCCGGGCGCAGCTGGGCGCCGCCGAAGGACTGCTCGCCGCCCTGGCCCTGGAAGCCGGGGCCGCCGGCGGTCGGGCCGCCGAAGGACTGCTGGCCGCCGAAGCCCTGCGGAGCGGCGGGCTGGCCCTGGCCGAGACCGCCCGGGCCGCCGGCCGGCTGCGCGCCGAAAGACTGCTGGCCGCCCTGGGCGCCGATGAAGGTGTTCTGGCCGCCGAAGCTCTGGCCGCCGGTCGGCTGGTAGCCGCCGCCGGTGGACTGGGTGAAGGCCGGGGTGCCGGTCTGCGGTCGCTGGTACGGCTGGGGGGAGCCGTAGCCGGGGACCGGCGGCTGCGGGGCGGCGTACGCCGGCGCGGGCTGCGCGGGGATGTACGCCGTGGCGGGGCCGGCGGAGGGACCGCTGCTCGGGCCGGGGCCCAGGGCGAGGCGGGCGGGCGGCAGCGCGGGGAGGTTGCTGCCGGCACTTTCGTACCCGTTGCCGTACCGGTTCTCGTGGGACTGGCCGAGGCCGGATCCGTAACCGGAGGACAGTGCCGGCGGGAGGGCGGCCGGCACGTTGATGGGCGCGATCTGGGGGACACCGCGCTCAGCCACGAGGCTGTCGTAGATCGGCGTTCCGGAGGAGAAGGACGGAGAGGGGTAGCCGACTCCGTCGTAGGAGCGGGGCGAGGTCATGGGGCATACGGTAAGCCCACAACGCGCCTGCTGAGGAGAGCGGGAGGGGGAGCAGTTCGAGTGTTTACACAGTCTTCGCTCGCACAAAGGTTTCGAAAGTAGGAAAGCCGGACATTCCGGCGTCCGGTTCCGGACAACCTTGGCGCCCCGTCAGTGATCGAACAGTGCCCGGACGGAGGCCGTGGAAGGCCTTGTGGTGACCGGCCAGTGGACGGTCGGGGGCCCTGCGGAGAAACTTTTTCCGGACGGGCGTGCGCGGGCGCGTTCGAGCCCCCGCCGTGGGGGCGACGGGGGCTCGTGAATGTTTCGGGAATAAAGTCCCCGTCAGTTTCTCCGGGGGGTTCGAGCCGGGCCCGCGACCTGCGCAGTCGGCCCGATGCGGGGCCGGTGCCGACCGGGTGACGGCCCGGCGTCCGCCCGGTTCCCGCGGTCAGTGCGACTGCAGCGCCTGGGCCTGTGCGGGCAGGCCCGGCTTGGCGACCTCGGAGGTGCAGAAGGAGCACCGGGTCGCGGCGGCGGGGATGGGGCTCAGGCACTCCGGGCAGTCCACCTTCACGGCCGGGGCGGGCTTGGCCGATTCGAAGCGGGCCTGGAGCTTGCCGACCGGCAGCACCACGGCGAAGTAGATGACGGCGGCGGTCAGGACGAAGCCGATGACGGCGTTGACGAAGAGGCCGTACGGGAACCGGGTGCCGGCCACGTCGAAGGTCTTCTGGGTGAAGTCGCCGACGGCACCGGACGCGACGCCGACCAGCGGGGTGAGGAAGGCGCTGACGAACCCGGTGACGACGGCGGTGAAGGCCGCGCCGATCACGATGCCGACCGCGAGGTCCACCACGTTTCCGCGCAGCAGGAAGCTACGGAATCCCTTGAACACCCCTGCGTTCCGCGTAATTCAGGGGATCTGGAGTCCCTGCCGCGTTGAAGGTGCAGGTCAGCTGGTTGGGGGCTGGTGACACGGTCGGATTCGCCT
>NZ_JBIWFT010000065.1:0-29039 GCF_044763205.1 Kitasatospora sp. NPDC096204 | reverse complement strand
TTCGCGGCGTTCACGTCAGCATGGTCCCCGTGCCCGCAGGCCGTGCACTCGAAGACCGCTTGGCTCTTGCGGTTCTTCGGATCCACATGCCCGCATGCATGGCAGGTCTGCGATGTGTACGCGGGATTCACCAGCACCACGCGGGTGCCGGTGGTACGCGCAGCGTTGCGCAGCGCGAGTTCGAGCTGGTGCCAGCCCTTGTCGAGGATGGCCCGGTTGAGCCCGGCCTTGGCGCGGACGCCCCGGCCGGGTTGCTCGGTAGTACCGGCCGCCGAGGCGGTCATGTTTCTCGTGCGGAGGTCTTCCAGCGCCACCAGTGCGTTCGCGGTGGTCAGTGCGTGGGCGGTCTGTGCGCAGAAGTCCGCACGTCGGTGGCGGACCCGACTGGTGATCGCGTTGATCTTCGCGAGCACGCTCCGGCGGCGGTTGCTGCCGCGCTTGCACCGGGCGAGTTGCTGTTGCAGGCGGCGCAGCCGTTTCGCCTCACCGGCCGTGACGTAAGCACGGTCGTAGAAGGTGCCGTCGCTGGTCGTCGCGGCCGCCTTCACGCCCCGGTCCACACCGATCACCCGATCCGGCAGGGCGTGCCGCTCCGGGGTTCTCCGGCCGTCCTCCACCAAGAACGACACCGTCCAGTGCCGCCCCTGCCGGGCAACGGTCGCCGACCGCACCTCTCCGCTCAGAGGCCGGGACCAGCGGAACCGGACCCAGCCGAGCTTCGGGAGCTTCGCCCGGCCCCATCTGCGGCCGATCCGCTCCACCGTGATCCGGTTGCCGACCGGGAACCGGAACGACGGCGACCAGCGGGCCTTCGACCGCCACCGGACCTTGAACGTCCCGTGCTCACGGCACGCCCGGTCCAGGTCCCGCAGAGTCTGCTGCAACACATGCGACGGAGCGTCGGCCAGCCACGGGAACTCCTGCTTCGCCTCCGCCAGCTCGGCGGCCTGCGGTACGTAGTTCATCCACGCACCCCGCCGTCGGTACTCCCGCCGTTGTTCCAGTGCGGTGTTCCACACCACCCGGCAGATGTCACCGAACATCTCGCACAACCCGGCCTGTGCCGAGTCGAGTTCAAGCCGATATCGACGCCCCGACAACATCGCGAAACACCTCCTTCAGCGGCCACGATCAACCTAGTGCACGTCGCTGACAACACAGCGACTCACACCGCTTCGCGGCTCCGTCCGGGGAAGAGCAGACCCCAGGTAAACCAGGGCCTGCGATCAAGAATTCGGATCACCTCGTACCGCGACGCAGGAGAGGAGCGGCGGCGCTCTGCTTCGGCATGGCCGCCCGCCCCCTCTCCTCGTTGTCGTCGTCGCGGTCGGGCCGCGCGTCGGGGCGCGGCCGCGTGGCGAGTGTGGGAAGGCGGACCGTACGGGGCGACGGGTTTTACGGCTTACGGTTCACGGTGCCCGGAAGCGCAGCACCGCCTCGGACCAGCCGTCGTCGCCCGCCCCGGTGTCCAGGGCGGCGCCGATGGCGCGTTCCTCGTACGCGAAGTGGGAGTCCATGATGGCGGCGAGACCGTCGAGTTCGCGTCCGACGGCCTCCAGGTCGGCGCCGGTGGCGGTGGCGGTGGTGGCGGCCTGGTCGGCGAGGTCGCGTACCCGGGTGAGGATGTGGGTGATGAGGCCGTGGTCCTCGACGAGTTTGCCGATGGTCGGGGCCAGGTCGGGGCGTTCGCGCAGGAGTCGGGCGAACAGGCCGGTGTCCTCGCCCTGGTGGTGGTGGGTCAGGGCGGTGCAGAAGGCCAGGCAGTGGGCCAGGAGCGGGTCGTCGTGGCCGCCGGGGCCGTCCGGGCGGCGGGGGCGGCCGAGGTCGGCGCGCAGGTCGGCGAGGCGGCGGCGCAATTCCTGGTGCGCGCGGGCGAGTTGCAGGCTGAGGGCGGCCGTACGGCCGGTGGGGCGGGAGGCCACGGGGGCGGTCCCTTCGGTTGCGCACCTCCATGCCTGACGCGGTCCGTCACCGGCACGCGATGCTCACGCCATCCGATCACGCGTCCCGGCCGGCGGGCAAGCGCGGTGCCGGTGCCCGGCCGGTCTCCGGGCCGGTCTCCGGGCCGCCGTCACTGCCCGCCGTCGCTGCCCGCCGTCACTGTCCGCCGGCGAGGCCGCGCAGGGTCGCCTCGGCCTTCGGGGTCAGGGTGAGCGGGCCCTTCCCGGTCGTCCACACGGCCCGCACGTCCAGGCTGCGCAGGCGCCAACCGTCGGGGGTGCGCACCGCCTCGCCGGTGAAGGTGCCACCGACGTCGAAGTGGCCGCCGGGCTCCTCGCCGCGCGCCCGCTGGGTCGAGGCGAGGTGGACGTGGGCCATGACGGCGTTCCAGCGCACCGCGGCCCGGTCCCCGTCCAGGTCGATCATGTAGTTGGCGCCCACGTGCTGGGTCCGCTCGAACTTGCCGAGAGTGGCCTGCTCGGACTCGGCCAGCCCGTCGATCCCCTCGTGCTCCCCCACCGGCGAGGTGATCCGCACGTCGGGGGTGAAGTGGCGCCGCGCCCACGCCTCGTCGAACCGCCCGCCGCCGGGCACCGCATCGAGGCTGAGCAGGTAGCCGTCGATGAGGCCGGTGATGTCGGCGCGGTCGGTGAGGACCCGGACCCGCTGCTCGAGGGCGGCGAAGTCCGCGGCGGTGGGCGCGGCGGCGCCGGGTGTGGCGGTGGGTGTGGCGGTGGGCGCGGCGGCGGTGGTCATGGCGGGGCTCCCCGGGATCGCGGTGCGGGTCGCGGCCGGTTCGGCCGCGCACCACGGAGACTAGGAGTTCAAGTCGACTTGAGATCAAGGCCTCGGGACCCGCACCCGTCCCGCCCGTCGGCGGGATCGGACCCGGCGGCGGGATCGGACCCGGCGGCGGGTGCGGGATCCGCGGCGGGCGCGGGATCGGCGGCGCGGGCGCGCGGGCGGCCGAGCAGTATTCCGGCGGCCACCAGGGCCAGTCCCGCGCCCTGGCGCGCCCCGAAGGGATCGCCCTCCAGCGCGGCGCCCAGCAGGACGCCGGTGAGCGGGTTGAGCAGTCCGAGCAGGCCGACGGTGCCGGCCGGCAGGTGGCGCAGTCCGGCGAACCAGCAGGTGAAGGCGAGCGCGGTGGCGACGACGGTGCTGTAGCCGAAGGCGAGCAGGGTGGGCGCGTCCGCGGGCGGGGGCGCGCCCTCGACGGCGGCGGCGAGCGGCAGCAGCACCAGGGCGCCCGCGGTCAGCTGCCAGGCGGTGGCGGCGAGCGGGTCGGCGCCCTCGCGCCAGCGGGCGGCCAGCACGTAGCCGACGGAGGAGACCAGCATCGCCGCCACCGAGGCCGCCAGCCCGGCCCAGCCGATCCCCTCCCTGGGCCCGGCCAGTGCCAGCGCGACCCCGGCCAGGCCCACCACCGACCCCGCCAGGTGCGCCCGGCGCGGGCGCTGGCCGGCCAGTGCCCAGGCGGTGAGCAGCATGGCCAGCGGGGAGGCGGCCATGACGGTGGCGGCGGCGCTGGTGGGCAGCAGTTGGGAGGCGAGGTAGAGCAGGACGAAGAAGGCGGCGGTGTTGAGCAGGCCGAGCAGGGCGCTGCGCCACCACCAGGCGCCGTGTGGGCGGCGGCGGGCGAGGGCGAGCAGCAGCAGGCCGGCGGGCAGGGCGCGCAGGGCGGCGCCCCACAGTGGGCGGTCGGCGGGCAGGTGGGCGTGGGTGACCCAGTAGTTGGCGCCCCAGGCGACGGGGGCGAGGGCGGTGAGCAGCACCCACCGCCGTTCGTTGGCTTCCATGGAAGGCAATATAGCTTCCCGGGAAGCGATTGCGGGTAGGGTGGTGTCCATGGAGCCCGACCAGCACGAGGACCCCCACGCGGACCAGCACGAGGACCCTCACGGGGACCGGCCTGCGGACCCCCGCGAGGCCCTGTACGAGGAGCCGTCCGCGGACCACGTCGCCCAGATCCAGGCCGCGTGGCGGCGTGAGCGCCCCGACCTGGACGTCTCGCCGCTGGCCGTCATCGGGCGTCTGCACCGCCTCGCCGCCCGGCTGACGGCCGAGCTGACGCTCGTGTACCAGCGCTACGGGCTGGGCGAGGGCGAGTTCGACGTGCTCGCCGCGCTGCGCCGCGCCGGCGCCCCGTACGAGCGGGCCCCGGGCGAGCTGGCCGCGCACACGATGGTGACCACCGGGGCGATGACCAAGCGGGTCGACCGTCTGGAGCGTGCCGGGCTGGTCACCCGCCGTCCCGCCGTGGACGACCGGCGCGGGCGTGTGGTGGCCCTGACCGACGCCGGGCGGCGGCTGTTCGACGAGGCGTTCACCGCCCACATCCGCAACGAGCACCGGCTGCTGGCCCACCTGAGCCCGCGGGAGGCCGCCGCCCTGCGGGGTCTGCTCGCCGCCTGGCAGCACCGCCTGGACGGGGCCGGCGGCGGCACCGGGGACGGTGGCGGTGGCGGTGGCGGGGACGGTGGCGGTGGCGTCGGCGGCACCCACGGCGGGGACGGCGGGCCGTGAGAAGCTGACGCATGACCAGCGCACCGCCACCGCCCCCGCCACCGCCGCCGGGCGCCCCGTCGCCCTCCCCCGCTCCCCCGCCCGGCTGGGAGAACCCGGAGGTGCGGGCCGACCGGCGCCTGGTGGAGATGCTCCAGGAGCTGCGGGTGCTCCAGACCGGTGTGCAGATCGTCTTCGCGTTCCTGCTCGGTGTCGCCTTCACTCCGCGTTTCACCCAGCTCACCGACGCCCAGCAGGACATCTACGTCGCCACCCTGCTGCTGTCGGTCGTCGCCGCGGCCGTGCTGGCCACCCCGGTCGCGTTGCACCGCGGCCTGTACCACCACCCCGGCAAGCAACGGATCGTCACCGTCTCGGTCCGCATCGCCCAGGTGGGCCTGCTGCTGCTCGCCTGCGCGCTGACCGGCGCGGTGCTGCTGGTCCTGGACGTCGTCCTCGGCACGGCGCCGGCGGTGCCGATCACCTGCGCGATCGCGCTGATCTTCGCCGTGCTGTGGTTCCTCCTGCCGTGGGCGGTGCGCCGCTCCGCCGCCCGCGACCGTTCCTGACCCGCCCCGCTGCGCCGTCTGCCCCGCCCCTCGGGACCGGGCCGTGACCCGGACCGTCTACCGTGCCGGTATGCATACCGACGAAAGCCCGTGGGACGTCCTGCTGATCGGCGGCGCGTCCGGCCTCGGCAAGAGCCGCGCCGCCGCCCTGCTGTCCGCCCGGCACGGCGCGTTCGTGGTGGAGTTCGACGACGTGGTGGCCGCCCTGCAGGCCGCCACCACCCCGGCCGGCCACCCCGGCCTGCACCACTTCGCCGCCGTGCCCGACCCCGACGCGCTGCCCGCCGACCGCGTCCTGGAGCTGCAGATCGCCACCGCCCGCGCCCTGGACGACGCGCTGCTCGGTGTCGTGCGCAACCGGCTCACCGTCGACGTGCCGGCGATCGTGGAGGGCGACTACCTCACCCCGGCCGCCGCCGCCCGCGCCGCCGCCGAGGCCGCCGGGCAGGGCCGGCGCGTGCGCGCGGTGTTCCTGCACGAGGACGACCCGCGGCGCATCGGTGCCAACTACGCCGACCGCGAGCCGGATTGCGGCCACCAGCCCGAACGCGCCGCCGTCAGCGCCCGCTACAGCACCTGGCTCGCCGGCCAGGCCCGCGCCCACGCCCTGCCCGTGGTCGACTGCCGCCCGTACGCCACCCTGCCCGAACGCCTGGCCGCCGCCCTGGCCTGACGGCCGGCCGGGCCGGGCCGGACCGGCGAGCCGCCCCCGGGAGTTCGTGTCCGGCGCCCGATGTGGCGGCCGCCGTACGGGAGTCGGTGCCCGGCGGGGCCGCGGGGCGGTCGATGCCGCGCCGCTCGGCGTCCGCGCCCTGGGCACGGTGCCCGGGCGCACCGCCGCCCGGAGGCCGGAGGCCCAGGGCCCGCGCGGGCGGCGGGCGGCGGGCAGCGGGCAGCGGGCGGCGGGCGGCGGATCCGGACGGCCGAGAGGGCCGCGCCGCGTCGGGCGGCCCGGACCCCGGGCGCGCAGTGGGACGTCGGACCCGTCGGCTTCCTACTGCGGGGTGCCCTCGGCCGCCGTGGCGGGTTTGGTGTGGAGGACCTCGCGGGCCTGTTCGGCGGCGCGCACGATGCTCTCGCTGATGAAGGTGAGGAAGCGGGCGATGTTCTCCAGGCGGACGGCGGCGGGGGTGTCGGGGCCGAGGACGGCGACGCCCTGGCGGGCGGTGTCGATGATCCTGTCGTTGGCGCGGGCGCTGGCGATGACCGCCTGGTAGTAGAGCTCGTCGTCGACGATGTAGCGGTCGCGGCGGCGTTCGTCGCGTTCGCGGCGCACCAGGCTCTGGCTCTCCAGGAAGGCGATGGCCTTGGAGATGGAGGCCGGGCTGACCTGCAGGCGCCGGGCGAGTTCGGCGGCGGTGAGGCTGCCCGCGTCGGTGGTGGACAGGCAGGTGACCACCCGGGCCGCCATCCGGTTCAGGCCCGAGGCCATGAGGACGGTGGTCAGCTGCTCCTCGTAGGCGGCGACGGCCTCGTCGTCGCGCCCGTGGGGATGGGGGGCGGGGTGCGGGCCGCCCGGGGCGGCGGGGCGGCGGCGCCGGGCGCGGTGCCCGGTGGCGCGCTGGGCCAGGTCGGCGCGGTAGGCGAGGGGGCCGCCGTTGCGCGTCACCTCGCGGGTGACGGTCGAGGTGGGGCGTTCCAGGCGCCGGGCGATCTCGGCGTAGGGGAGGCTGTCGGCCAGCCCGAGCGCGATCTGCTGGCGTTCCTGCACGGTGAGCCTGCCTCCCGGCATCGCGTCCTCCTCGGTGGTGGGCGGGTGGTTCCCGCGCCGTCGCGCCCACCATAGCGTTCACCCTCCGCCCATTGCAATGATCACCGTCACTGTCGTTGCATTACCAGGCATGCCCGTTGCAACAGTTTTCCGCTACCCACCTGTGGTGATGGTGTTTTGATGCAACGAACTAGTTGCCGAGATCTTGAAAGCAACGTAGCGTTTCCAATGTCGGAAACACCGATGGACCGCGGCACAGCAGGAGAGCACCGTGCAGAAGTTCGACACCCCCGCCCCCGTCAGCGTCGTCCTGGACGTCCCCGGCGGCCGCGTGCGGCTCCTCGCCGCCGAGCGCGGCGACACCACCGTCGAGGTCCGGCCCGCCGAGGCCGACAGCGGCCGCGACGTCCGGGCCGCCGAGCGGACCACCGTCGACCTGGCCGACGGCGTCCTGCGGATCGTCACCGCCGCGGCCGACCACCAGCTCCTGGGCCCCACCGGCTCGCTGGAGGTCACCGTCCACCTGCCGGTCGGCTCCGCCGTCCGGGGCAAGGCCGCCGCCGCCGAACTGCACACCGTCGGCCGCCTCGGCGACATCGCCTTCGACGGCGCGTACCGCGGCACCACGATCGACGAGGCCGCGAGCCTGGAACTGAGCGCCGTCGACGGCGACGTCGAGGTCGCCCGCCTCACCGGCCCCGCCCGGATCACCACCACCCGCGGCGACATCCGGGTCACCGAGGCCCGACACGGCACCGTCGAGCTGAGCACCCGGTCCGGGAGCATCACCGTCGGCGCCGCCGCCGGCGTCAGCGCCGCCCTGGACGCCGGCACCGGCCACGGCCGCATCGACAACGCCCTGCGCAACGACGGCACCCCCGCGCTCGCCGTCCGCGCCACCACCGCCCACGGCGACATCACCGCCCGCAGCCTCTGACACCCGCCCGGACCCGACACCACCCAGGGGGAAACGCCATGACCGCCGACGCCGCACCCACCACCACCGCGAAGGCCTGGACCGGCATGGTCCCGGTCGACGACACCGCCCTGGCCGTCACCGACACCGGCGGCCCCGGCCTGCCCGTGGTCTACCTCAACGGCCAGTTCGCCACCCAGGGCTACTGGCGCCGCGTCATCGGCGACCTCGGCCCGCACCTGCGGCACATCACCTACGACGAGCGGGCCCGCGGCCGCAGGTCCCGGCGCTCCGCGGACTACTCCTTCGAGGCCGCCGTACGGGACGTCGACGCCGTCCTCGCCGCCCGCGGCGTGCGGCGCGCCCTGGCGGTCGGCTGGTCCTACGGCGCGTTCGTCGCAGCGCACTGGGCCCACCGCAACCCGCAGCGCGCCGTCGGCGCCGTCCTGGTCGAGGGCGCCGAACCGTACGACTGGCTCACCGAGGACCTGGAACGGCGCATCCGCCGCCAGTTCCGCCTGTGGTACCCGCTCATGGTGCTGCTGCGCCCCACCGGCCTGACCCCGCGGATGACGCCCCGGCAGATGGCGCAGTGCAACATCGAGCTGGGCAGGATCGGCGGCGCCGACGCGCTGGGCACGGTCCTGGACGCCGTCACCGTGCCGACCCGGTACGTGCTCGCCTCCGGGGCCTCGCTGGGCAGCAAGGGCGACGAGCAGGAACTGATCCGCGCGGCCGTGCCGGCGGTGACCGAGCGCAACCCGCACATCAGGCTCAGCGCGAAGGTCCCCTCCACCCACGACACGATCCTGAAGAAGGACTTCCGCGCCGTCGCCGACGCCGTCCGCGAGGTCGCCGCCCTCGACCGCCCCGCCCCCCGACCCGGCCCCGGCCCCGGCCCCGACTCCGGCTCCGGCTCCGGCTCCGGCGGCCGCTGACGCCCCGAAGGCCGCGGGCCGGCGGCCGGGCACCCGTGCCGACGCGCGCGGCGCCGGGCAGTGCGTTCGACTGCCCGGCGCCGCGCGCGGCCTCTCGCCCCCGGCCCGGCGCCCCGGCCCGGTGCCCCGTCCCGTCACAGGTCCCAAAAGGTGCCGAAGGCGCTCGCCACGCTGCTCCGGACGGCGTGGCCGACGGCGCCGGAGGCCGTCGTGCCGAAGACCTCCGGCCGGCCGTCCTCGCCGGCGCCGACCACCGGGTCCGTCACCGGCGCGCCGCCGGGCCGGCTCCGGTGCCGTGCGGCCGGTCGGCGCGCCGCGGGCGGGTTCACTAGCGTCCGCGGTGGATGCAGAAGATCTGGTCCTCCCTGGTCTCGGGGTCGCGGTGCGCGATCATGCGGGGGCCTTCCGCGCTGACCAGGTCGAGCTTCTTGTAGCCGGACCAGGTGGTGCCGTTGTAGGTGACGTGGTACAGGCTTGCGTCCTGGGTGATCGCACGGTAGACGCAGTGGAGCCTGTCCCTGTACACGACCAGGCCCGGACCGTCCTCGGACTTGTTGTCCCCGATTTTGGTGCCACTGTCCCAGTTCGTGCCGTCGAACGTGGCGTGACACAGGGGCCCGTACTTCTGGTCGGAGCGGTAGACGCAGTGGAGCAGGCCGGCGTAGGCCGCGAGGGCCGGTTCGCGGTGGCACTTGTGGTGCCCGCCATCCGGGCGCCGCATCTTCACCGCATCGCTCCACCTCTCGCCGTCGAAACGGGTCCAGTACATCTCGGGCGCGCCGCCGGAGGCCTGGTAGACGCAGTACAGCTTGCCGTCGAACACCGCGAGGCCGGGGCCGGTGCTGGTCTTCTGGCCAGGGATCTTCGTGGGGCTGCTCCAGCCGTGGCCGTCGAAGAACGTGTAGTACAACTCCTGGCTGCCGTCGTGGGCCATGTAGACGCAGTACAAGCGGTCGCCGTACACGGCGAGGGCCGGCGCGGCCTTGGAGAACTGCCTCGGGATCCCCTCCGCGTCGCTCCAGCCGGTGCCGTCCGGCGTGTTCACGGTGAACCACAGGGCTTGGTCCGTGTGGCCCCGGTACACGCAGAACACCTTGTCCTGGAACAGGGCGAGGGCCGGGTTCTCGACGGACTTGTGGTCGGGCATCTGCTCCCGTTCACTCCAGCCCGGGGCATCCACGCCTTCCCTGTACGTGGCCCAGTACAGGTTGGTGTCGGGGTTGCGCTTGGCCACGGGGATGAGCATGAGGGGGAAGATCCACGGGGAGACGAGCTTGCAGCCGTTGCCGTTCGACACACGCTTGATCCACCCGGCCTTCAGCTTCATGAACTCGCCGACGAGCTCGCCGACCCCCGCGGGCATCCCCGGCACCAGGCCGACCAGCTCGGCGGCCACCTTGTGGAACGAGGCCGCGGTGTCGGCCGCGGAGGCGCTGAGGTGGACCTCGTACTTCCACCACTCGGCCTCCACCCACACGTCCTCGGAGCGCACCCCCGCCGCCCGGGCCTGCGCCTCCGTCAGCCGGTACACCGCCTCGGGGAAGGGCGCACCGAGGGCCTGCGCCCCTGGAGCCCGTACGACCCTCGGGTCCTCGTCGACCGCCGTCAGAAGTCCTTCCGTTCACCACCAGTGGGCACTTTCTGTAGTGATTCGAGCACGAAACGTATCCGCGTGCTCGATGCGAGCGGACGGACGGAACGCGGGCGGGACGCGGGCGGGGCGCGGGCGGGGCGTGGGCGGGGCGCGGGCGGGGCACGGGCGGGGCGCGGGCGGGGCACGGGCGGGGCGCGGGCGGGGCGCGGGCGGGGCACGGGCGGGGCGCGGGCGGGGCGTGGAAATGCCGGTGCGCGGCGCGGGCCCGGTGGGCACACTGATCCGATGATCATCGACCACTGGCCCCTGCGGGGGCTGCGCGTGACCTCGCCCCGCCTGGAGCTGCGCCTGCCCACCGAGGACGAACTGGCCGAGGTGGCGGACGTCGCCGCCCGCGGTGTCCACCTGCCCCGGGACCGTCCCTTCCTGACGCCCTGGGGCGAGCTTCCGGCGGCCGAACGCGCCCGGCACGTGCTGCAGTTGCACTGGGCGCGGCTGGGCAGCTGGAGCGCGCGGCACTGGGTGCTGAACCTGGTCGCCTTCCACGAGGGGCGCCCGGTGGGCATCCAGGACATGCGGGGCAAGGAGTTCGGGGTGCGGCGTGAGATCGTCTCCGGTTCCTGGATCGGCCTGGAGCACCAGGGCAGGGGTCTGGGCACCGAGATGCGCGCCGCGATGCTCCACCTGGCGTTCGCGGAGCTGGGCGCGCAGTCGGCGACCTCGCTGTCCTTCGCCGACAACCACTCCTCCCTGGCCGTCTCCCGCAAGCTCGGCTACCGCGACGACGGCATCGACCGCGATGTGCTGGACGGCCGGGTGGTGGTCTCGCGGCGCCTGCGTCTGACCCCCGAGGCGTGGGCCGAGCACGCCCGTACCCCGGTCACCGTCACCGGCCTGAGCGACGGTTGCCGCGCCCTGTTCGGCCTGCCCGGCTGACGTCCCGCGGGACCGGCCGACTCGCCCGGTCACCCCCCGGCGCGCGGCCACGGGCCCGCACGGGGCCCGGCACCGCCGGCCGCGCCGCGCCGGAAGTCGGCCGTGCCGGCTTCCGGTGCGGCTCGGTGCGGGAAGCGTGCGGGGGGGTGTCTCAGGTGGGGAGGGCGGTGGGCAGGTCGGTGAGGGTGTGCAGGACGGGGATGTCGTGCCCGGTGGGGGTGGGGTGGGTGGCGGTGCGGTCGAGCCAGAAGGGGTGGAGGCCGGCGTCCAGGGCGGCGAGGGCGTCGAGGGTGTAGTTGTCGCCGACGTGGGCGACCTGGTGCGGGGGCAGGCCGAGGCGGGCGCAGGCGGTGAGGAAGATGCCGGGGGCGGGTTTGGCTTCGCCGTGTTCGTCGGAGCAGACGATGGCGGTGTCGTCGAAGTGGTGCAGCAGGCCGGTGGCGTGGAGTTTGCGGCGCTGCTGGGCGGTGGAGGAGTTGGAGACGATGCCGAGGCGGTGGGTGGGGGCGAGGGCGGCGAGGACGGGTGCGGCGTCGGGGAAGGCCGCCTGGGCGGCGTCGCGGTGGGCGGTGTAGCCGGCGAACCAGGCGGCGGCCGTCTCGTCGGGCATGGCGGCGGTGTCCTCGCCGAGGCGGGCGAGGAAGTGGCGGGTGCGTTCGTGCTGCTGTGCGGTGAAGGTCAGTTCGCCGGACAGGAAGCGCGCGTACTGCTCCCGGGTGACCTCGCGCCACAGCGCCACGGCGGCCTGGGGGCCGGGCAGGCGGCGCAGCAGGTCGAGGTGGTGCAGGTGGGCGAGGATGCCGGCCTGTTCGGAGCCGGAGTAGTCGAACAGGGTGTCGTCGACGTCGAAGAGCACGCCTCGGATCGGCATGTGGGGGTCCTTGTGTCGGTGCCTGGTCAGGCGTCGAAGCGGATCTCGGGCCAGTGCGGTGTGGGGCCGTCCAGCAGCGGGGTGGGGACGGCGCGCAGGTGGAGGTCGAAGTAGGCGGTGAGGTAGGCGCGTTGGGCGGCGACGGCGCGGCGGGGGTCGCCGGTGCCGAGGAAGTGTTCCCGTTGGTCGGGGGGCCAGGCGAAGGCGGGCTGGCCCTGGGGGACGAGCAGTTGGAGGTCGCAGTAGGACAGGTGTCCGGAGTGGGTGAGGGTCAGGCGTCGGCGCCAGCCGGTCAGGTGGGGCCACAGGGTGTTCCACATGGCGTCGCGGGCGGGGCTGTCCCAGGCGGAGGCCATCAGCAGCAGGGGGCGGTTCTGGTCGGCGGTGGCGGCGGGGCCGAACAGGGGGCCGTCGAGGATGGCGCCGGCGCGGATGCGCGGGTCGTCGTGGAGGGCCTGGGCGGTGGTGGCGCCGCCCATGGAGTGGCCGAACATGCCGACGGTGTCGAGGTCGAGGGCGGCGTCCAGGCCGGCGGGCAGCGGGCCGCCGTGGAGGTGGTCGAGGAGGAAGCGGACGTCGGCGGCGCGGTAGGCGACGATCTCGGTGTCGGTCATCGCCTGGACGCGGGCCTTGTCGCGTACTTCCAGGCGCCGGCCGGGGAATTCGACCTCGCCGGCGTCGTAGGTGTGGTCGACGGCGGCGACGACGTGGCCGTGGGAGGCGAGTTCCTCGGCGAGGGCGGTGTTGAAGGCGCTGTCGGCGCCGGAGCCGTGGGAGTTGAGGACGACGGGGTGGCGGCGGGTGCGGTCGGCGGGGGCGCCGGGGCGGGCGTGGGTGGTGGGCCAGGTGAGGCGGGCGTCGGGGACGCCGAAGTAGGCGGCCTGGAGGTGGGCGGTCTCGGCGGGGCTCATCCACGGCGCGTACGGGCCCCGGGCGCGGTTCGCGGCGGGGTACCAGAGGCGGGCGCGCAGTTCGCGCGGGCGCGGGGTGGGGGCCCAGGCGTCGGTGCGGGCGGTGTCGGTCAGGTGGAGCAGGGCGGTGCCGACGGGGCGGGGGCCGGTGGGTGCGGGCAGTCTCAGGCGGGTCTCCCCCGCCGTGGCGGCGGGAGTGTCGGCGGGCGCGGTGTCGGCGCGTGCGGGCCCGGCGCCGGCGGCGGCACCGGCGGCGCCGGCGGCGCCCAGGGCGAGTGCCCCGAGGACGCGGCGGCGGGAGGGCGGGCGGCCGGGCCGTGGTGTGGTCATGGGTGTGGCTCCTTCGGCGGGCGGGGCGGTGGGGTGCGCGTCCACCGTGCCGGGTGGGCCGGCCCGGGCGCGTCCGCCCGCGGCAGGAGCCGCCCGGGGCCGGTTGCGTCCGCGGGCCTACGCCTGCGGCGCCATCCCCGCGGCCTCTCCCCCTAGGGGTTCAACCAGCGGCTACGGCACGGGAGTTGCCACGGGAGTCGGCGCCGAGGCCAGCAGTGCGTCGAGCAGTCCGGGGAAGCGGGTGTCGAGGTCGGCGCGGCGCAGGCTGACGAAGCGGTTGCGTCCGGCGACGCGGGTGGTGGTGACGCCGGCCTCGCGCAGCACCCGCATGTGGTGGGAGACGGTCGACTTGTGGAGGTGTTCCAGGCCCAGGCCGCGCGGGTCGCAGGAGTGCTCGCCGCCGTCGGCGTAGCTGAGCAGCAGGGTCATGCGCACGGGGTCGCCGAGGGCGTGCAGGACCGTGACGAGGTCGATGTCGGCGGTGGCGGGCTGGGGAAGCCGCTCGTCGTCGCTCATGGCGCACGCTCCTCGGGGGCCGCAGGGGGAACAGGACGGTTTGACAATCATCCACCAATGCCCGAGTGTTTGGCGAGCGTCAAACTGTTGCATGGCTATCAAACAATCCTTTCGCTCGCGCCCCGGGGGGCTCTCCCGTGCCCGTACGTCTGCTCCTGCTCGCCCTCGGCACCTTCGCCATGGGCACCGACTCGATGGTCGTCGCCGGCATCCTCGGCCCGATCTCCGCCGACCTGGGGGTGTCGGTGCCGGCCGCCGGCCAGCTGGTCACCGTCTTCGCGCTCGGCTACGCGCTGCTGGCCCCGGTGCTGGCCACGCTCACCGCCCGCTGGCCGCGCCGGCGCCTGCTGCTGACCGCGCTCGCGGTGTTCAGCGCGGCCAACGCGCTCAGCGCCCTCGCCCCCTCCTACGGGCTGCTGCTGGCCACCCGTGTCCTGGCCGCGGCCGGCGCCGCCCTCTACACGCCGACCGCCAACGCGGTGGCCACCACCCTGGTCGCCCCCGAGCGGCGCGGCCGGGCGCTGGCGACGGTGCTCGGCGGGATGACGGTGGCCACCGCGCTCGGCGTGCCGCTGGGCACCTGGGTGGGGCGCGCCGACTGGCGGATGACGATGTGGCTGGTCACCGCGCTGGGCCTGGCGGCGCTGGCCGGCCTGGCGCTGCTGCTGCGCGACCTGCCCGCCCCCACCGCCGCGCCCACCCTGCGCGCGCGCCTGGCGCCGCTGGGCCGGCCCCGGGTGCTGGGCGCCGCGGCCACCACGCTGGTGTTCTTCCTCGCCTTCCAGAGCGTCTACATCTACCTGGCCACCGCCGTGTCCGGCGCCACCGGCGGCGACGCCGACCGGCTGAGCGTCGTCCTGCTGACCTGCGGCGTGATGTCGGTGGCGGGCAGCTGGCTGGGCGGGCGCCTGGTGGACCGGATCGGGGTGCGGCGGGTGCTGCTGACCGGCTCGGCGGTGGCCGCGGGCGCGTTCGCCGCGCTGCCGTGGCTGGGGCGCAGCATGCCGGGGGCGCTGGGGTACGCGCTGGTGGTGCCGTTGGCGGGGTGGGCGGTGTCGGTGGCGCTGCCGCACCGGCTGGCGTCGATCGATCCGGCGAACGCGCCGCTGCTGATCTCGCTGAACAGCAGTGCGCTGTACCTGGGGACGGCGGCGGGGGGTGTGGCGGGGTCGGCGGCGATCGCGGTGCTGGGCGGGCGGTGGTTCCCCTTCGCGGCGGCGGGGCTGGCGCTGGTGGCGTGTGCGGTGGCGGCGGCGTCGACCCGGGACGGGCGGGCGGTGCGGGCGGCGGCGCCGGGCCGGGGAGCGGTGCGGGCCTGAGAAGGGGGCGGGTGCCTGAACGGTGCCCTGGACGGGCGGGTGCCCCGGTCCGTCGCACGGACCGGGGCACCCGGCGCGCCGGCACCCTGCCCGGTGGCGCCCTGCCCGGTGGCGCCCGGCGTGGTGGCGCCCGGCGTGGTGGCACCCGGCGCGGTGGCACCCGGCGCGGGGCCGGGGGGTCAGCCGCGCAGGACCTCGCCGACCAGGGCGCGGGCCTCGTCCTGGACGCGGGCGAGGTGTTCGTCGCCGTGGAAGGACTCGGCGTAGATCTTGTAGACGTCCTCGGTGCCGGAGGGACGGGCGGCGAACCAGGCGTTCTCGGTGCAGACCTTGATGCCGCCGATGAGGGCGCCGTTGCCGGGGGCCTTGGCGAGGACGGCGGTGATCTTCTCCCCGGCGATCTCGCCGGCGCCGACCCGTTCGGGGGACAGGCGGGCCAGACGGGCCTTCTGCTCGCGGTCGGCGGGGGCGTCGACGCGGGCGTAGGAGGGGGCGCCGTGGCGCTCGGTCAGTTCGCGGTAGTGGGCGCTGGGGGTGGCGCCGGTGACGGCGGTGATCTCGGAGGCGAGCAGGGCGAGCAGGATGCCGTCCTTGTCGGTGGTCCACACCCCGCCGTCGCGGCGCAGGAAGGAGGCGCCGGCGCTCTCCTCGCCGCCGAAGCCGAGCGAGCCCTCCAGCAGGCCGTCGACGAACCACTTGAAGCCGACCGGGACTTCGACCAGGGGGCGGTGGAGGTCGGCGGCGACGCGGTCGAGCATCGAGGAGGAGACGAGGGTCTTGCCGACGCCCGCGTCGCCGGGCCAGTCGGTGCGGTGGCGGTAGAGGTAGTCGACGGCGACGGCCAGGTAGTGGTTGGGGTTCATCAGGCCGCCGTCGGGGGTGACGATGCCGTGCCGGTCGGCGTCGGCGTCGTTGCCGGTGGCGATGGCGTACTCGTCCCTGCGGCCGATGAGGGAGGCCATCGCGGCCGGGGAGGAGCAGTCCATGCGGATCTTCCCGTCCCGGTCCAGCGTCATGAACCGCCAGGTCGGGTCGGTCACCGGGTTGACGACGGTCAGGTCCAGGCGGTGGGTGTCGGCGATGCGCGCCCAGTAGGCCACCGAGGCGCCGCCCAGCGGGTCGGCGCCGATGTGCAGGCCCGCGTCCCGCACGGCGTCCAGGTCCAGGACGGAGGGCAGGTCCTCGACGTAGGCGGTGAGGTAGTCGTGGCGCCCGGTGGTGGCGGCGGCCAGCGCCCGCGCGTAGGGGACCTTCTTGACGCCGCGCATGCCCTCGCGGATCAGTTCGTTGGCGCGGTCCTGGATCCAGCCGGTGGCCCGGGAGCCGGCCGGGCCGCCGCTGGGCGGGTTGTACTTGAAGCCGCCGTCGCGCGGCGGGTTGTGCGAGGGGGTGACCACGATGCCGTCGGCCAGCGCCCGGGGGCTGCGCCGGTTGTGGGCGAGGATGGCGTGCGAGACCGCCGGGGTGGGGGTGTAGCCGTCGGCGGCGTCGATCAGCACCTGCACGCCGTTGGCGGCCAGCACCTCCAGGGCGGTGACCTTGGCGGGCTCGGACAGGGCGTGGGTGTCGGCGCCGAGGAACAGCGGGCCCGCGACGCCCTGTTCGGCCCGGTACTCGCAGATCGCCTGCGTGGTCGCGGCGATGTGGTCCTGGTTGAAGGCCGCGTCCAGCGACGAGCCGCGGTGCCCCGAGGTCCCGAACGACACCCGCTGCCCGGGCTCCTGCGGGTCCGGGTTCAGCGCGTAGTACGCCGTCACCAGCCTTGCCACGTCCACCAGGTCGCCCGGCTGCGCCGGCTGCCCGGCCCGTGCGTGTGCCATCCGTCTTCTCCCGCCGAAAGTCGGTACTCGCGATACGTCGTCGCTCCGCGCTCACCGATCGTAGCCAGAACGCGACCGTGCCCCGAACCGCGCGAACGGCCCGGAGCACCGCTCACCGGCGGGGACGGACGGCCTCGGACATCCTTCAGACGGCCTTGAGACGGGCTTCAGGCGGACTTCGGGCAGGCGGGCTTCAGCCAGGCGCCGGAAGGGGCGTCAGCCAGGCGCCGGGCGGGCGCCGGAAGGGGCGTCAGGCGGGCAGTTGCTGGCGGTGGGCCGCCAACTCCTCGGCGGTGGTGGTGGCGAGGAACTCCGTCACCCGGTACTCGGTCAACCCGGCCCGCACGAACGGGTCGGTGGCCACCAGCGCCTCGACGAAGGCCCGGTCCTCACCCACCGCGATGATCACCCCGCCGTCGCGCGGCACCTTGCGCCCCGAGGCGAGGAAGGTGCCCGCCGCGTAGTGCTCCCCCAGCCACCGCACGTGCTGCGGCAGCACGGCGTCGACCGACTCCAGGTCGGCGGTGTACGTCAGCTCCAGTACGAACATGGGGCCCAGGCTAGACCCGGCCCGCGCGGCACCCGCCGGGAGGGTGCCGACCCCCATCCTGCCAGGTCGCGCACGGCTCGCGGTAGGACCCGGCACACCCGTCCCGCGCCTTGCCGCGCCGGGTCGCGCGCCCGCAGACTCGTGGCTCGTCCCCCGTCGCGCCCACCGCGCCGCCGCCCCCCGCGGGCGCCCGGCGCGCACGGCGTGCTGCCCGCGCACGGGCACGGGCACGGGGGGCCACAGGAACGACGAAGGGGGACGGACGGATGCGCGTGCACGAGGACCTGGTGACGAGGGCGCGGATACGGCTGCTGCTGAACGACGACTGGATCCTGACCGGCAAGGACGCGCTGTGGGTGTACCGGACACTGTTCGCGGTCAGCCCGCGCGTGTACGCCCACAAGCTCGTCCACACCCTGCTGGACGAGAGCCGCTCACCGCTGGTCGCCGACCTGCCCGCGGCGCGGCTGGCCCTGCTGGAGGAGGCCGCGGCCGCGACCGCGTGGATGGGCAACGACCACAACCCCTACGAGCCGATGGTCGTGGACGCCGTGCTCCACGGCCTCGCCGCGCTGAAAAAGGAGCAGAACGCCTGTGCAGGACAGTAGGTGATCACCCGGAAGGTGCGGTACAAACGACAATCCTTTCTTTGACGACTGATCGGGGAACACCTGATATGAGCAGCTCAGGGCTGTCGCGCCGTACCCTCCTCGCCTCCGCCGGCGCCGGGGCCGTCACCGCCGTCATCGGCTGGAACACCGCCACCGCCGCGTGGGCCACCGAAGCCGACGACGGAGCCGTACCCGACATCGCCCGACTGCCCGCCCTGGACGGCACGGTGACCCTGCAGGGCCAGGGCCTGGAGCGCTTCTCCACCGACTTCGGGCACCTGGTCACCGCCGCGCCCCGGGCGGTGCTGCGCCCCGGCTCGGTGCGCGACGTGCAGCAGCTGGTCGCCTTCGCCCGCCGCCACGGCATCCCGGTGGCCGTCAACGGGCAGAGCGGGGACCTGGCGCAGCTCGGCGAGGAGGGGCTGGAGTCGCACTCCAGCTACGGCCAGGCCAACCCGCGCGGCGGTGTGGCCATCGACGCGCGCGGCCTGTCCGGGATCGTGTCGGTGAGCGCGGGGCGCGCCGTGGTGGAGGCCGGGGCGACGTGGGCGCAGGTGACCGAGGCGGGCCTGGCGGCGGGCTGGGTGCCGCCGGTGCTCACCGACTACCTGCACCTGTCGGTGGGCGGCACGCTGAGCGTGGGCGGCATCGGCGGCGGTGTGCAGCGCTACGGCATGCAGGTCGACAACGTGCTGGAGCTGGACGTGGTGACCGGCACCGGCGAGCTGGTGACGGCCTCCCCCACCCGCAACCGGGAGCTGTTCGAGGCGGTGCTGGCCGGCGGCGGCCAGGTCGGCGTCATCGTGCGCGTCACCCTCGCGCTGGTGAGGGTCCGCGAGCGCGCCCACGTGTTCTCGCTGTACTACGACGACCTGGACGCCTACCTCGCCGACCAGGAGAAGGTGCTGGCCCGGCGGCGTTTCGACTTCCAGGTCGGTGACGTGGTGCGCAGCGCGGACGGTTCGCGCTGGCGTTACAAGGCGGAGCTGGTGGCGTTCGCGGACGCCGGGCAGCAGGTGGACCGGGCGGCGCTGCTGGCGGGGCTCGTCCCGGTGGAGACGGAGGTGGTGGAGCAGAGCTGGCGGGAGTACGCGTACCGGGTGGACGGCTTCTCCGGGTACCTGCGGGCGGCGGGGTTCTGGGCGCTGCCCAAGCCGTGGCTGAGCGTGTTCCTGCCGGCGGCGTCGGCGCGGGCGTTCATGGCGCGGGCCGCGGAGGTGCTGACGGCGGCCGACCTGGGGGCGGGGCTGCTGCTGTTCTACCCGTACCTGCGCTCGAAGGTGCGGGCGCCGCTGGCGGTGCTGCCGGAGCAGGAGGAGGTGGGCTGGCACTTCGACCTGCTGGCGTTCCCGGGGCCGGGGGCGGACACGGCGGCGATGCTGGAGCGCAATCGGCTGCTGTACGACCTGGCGGTGGAGCTGGGCGGCAAGCGGTACCTGATCGGGGCGGTGCCGGGGATGACGCGGGCGGACTGGCGGCGTCACTACGGGGGGCTGTGGGAGCGGGTGGTGGCGGCCAAGCGGCGCTGGGACCCGGCGGGGATCCTGACGCCGGGGCAGGGCATCCACGCGTCCTGACGCGCCGGCGGGCCGGGCTCGCCGGCGGGCCGGCGGGCGCTTGGCCGCCGACGCCGGTGCCGGTGCCGGTGCCGGTGCCGGTGCCGGTGCCGGTGTCGGTGTCGGTGTCGGTGTCGGTGCCCGGTTGTGTGGGCGCCCCTCTTCCTCGGGAGGGGAAGAGGGGTGCCCGGGGTGCTCGTCGGGTGGCGGCGGGTGGCGGCGGGTGGCCGGCGGGTGGTGTCAGCGGGTGGTGGAGGCGGTGAGGGCGGTGGCGCCTTCGATGCCGCCGGGCACGTCCTGCCAACCGCCGTTCCACTGACCGGTGCCGTAGTCCGCGTCCATGGTGTACACCCGCCCCGTCGAGCCGAGCGCGTAGACGTGCATGGTGGTGCCGGTGACCGCGCTGGCGAGCGCCTTGAGACCGGAACCGCCCAGCGGCACCCAGGAGCCGGACCAGCCGGACCCGCCGTACTCCCCGTCCGTGGCGTGCAGCGCGCCGTCCGAACCGACGATGCTCAGGTGCACCCGGTTCCCCGTCGCGGAGGCCGTCAGCGCGGTGGCGCCCTCGGCACCGCCGGGCACGTCCTGCCAGGCGGTGCTCCACCGGCCGGTGCCGTAGTCGGCGTCCATCGTGTAGACGCGCCCGGTGGAGCCGAGCGCGTAGACGTGCATGGTGTCCCCGGTGGCCGCGCTGGCGAGGGCGGTGAGGCCGGAGCCGCCCAGGGGTGCCCACATACCGGACCAGCCGGGGCCGGCGTAGTCGCCGTCGGTGGCGTAGAGGGCGCCGTCCGAGCCGATGATGTTCAGGTGGATGCGGTTGCCGATGGTGGTGGCGCTCAGGGCGGTGGCGCCTTCCGCGCCGCCGGGCACCTCCTGCCAACCGCTGCTCCACCGGCCGGAGTTGTAGTCGGCGTCCATCGTGTAGACGCGCCCGGTGGAGCCCAGGGCGAAGACGTGCATGGTGGTGCCGGTGACCGCGCTGGTGAGCGCCTTGAGGCCGGAGCCGCCCAGGGGCGCCCACGAGCCGGACCAGCCGGGGCCCGCGTAGTCGCCGTCGGTGGCGCGCATGGTGCCGTTCGCGTCGACGGCGCTGAGGTGGACCCTGGAGGCCGGGGCGGGCGCCGGTGCGGGCGGCGTCATGGCGGCGACGATGAGCTGGGCGTCGGCGGCCTGGGGCTGGTAGGCGCCGGGGAAGGCGGAGACCTGGACCTTCTGGCAGACGGTGCCCACGGGCTGGGTCTTCCAGCCGCCGTTGGGGTAGGCGCGGAGCATCGCGTCGAGGAAGGCGTTGGTGGAGTAGGCCGGGTCGAGGCGCTCCTCGAAGCTGCCCCACCAGGTCTGCTGCTGGAAGAGGCCGACGCTGGTGTGGTCCAGGACGTTGGGGTTGTTGCGCAGTTCGGACTCGACGATGGCGGTGGTGACGGCGATGACGGCGGCCTGGTCGGGCAGGCCGCGGGCCCGGGTCGTGGCGACGATCGCGCGGGCGCAGGAGGCGCGGTAGGCGGTCATGGCGTGGGCGAGTTTGCCGGTGAGGACCGTGTTGAGGCTCGCGGCGGCGGCCGTGTCGGCGCCGGTGACGGTGCCGCAGGAGCGGTCGGGCTGCAGCGCGGCGTGGGCGGGGGTGGCCGTGAGGGCCAGGGGCGACAGGAGGGCGGCGGCGGCGAGGGCGGTGGGCAGGAGCGTGCGGAGCTTCTTGGTCACGGGAGTGCGGCTCTTCCTGGGTCCGGGGCGCGGATGCGGGTGCGCGGGCGGGCGGGGTGCCGGGCCGGGGGCGCGGGGGGCGTGTCCGGGGGGCGGCGGCCGGACACGCCCCGGCGCGGTGTGGCGGGTCAGCGGGTGTGGTCGGGCGGGTGTGGTCGGGCGGGTGTGGTCGGGCGGGTGTGGTCGGGCGGGTGTGGTCAGCGGGTGGTGGAGGCGGTGAGGGCGGTGGCGCCTTCGATGCCGCCGGGGATGTCCTGCCAGGCGGTGCTCCACTGGCCGGTGTTGTAGTCGGCGTCCATGGTGTAGGCGCGCCCGGTGGAGCCCAGCGCGTAGACGTGCATGGTGGTGCCGGTGACGGTGCTGGCGAGCGCCTTGAGACCGGAACCGCCGAGCGGTGCCCACGTGCCGGACCAGCCGGCCCCGCCGTACTGCCCGTCCGTGGCGTGCAGGGCGCCGTCCGAGCCGACGATGCTCAGGTGCACCCAGTTGCCGGTCGCGGAGGCGGTCAGCGCGGTGGCGCCTTCCGCGCCGCCGGGCACCTCCTGCCAACCACCGCTCCACCGGCCGGAGTTGTAGTCGGCGTCCATCGTGTACACCCGCCCCGTCGAGCCGAGCGCGTAGACGTGCATCGTGGTGCCGGTCACCGCGCTGGCGAGCGCCTTGAGACCGGAACCGCCCAGCGGCGCCCACGTACCGGACCAGCCGGCCCCGCCGTACTGCCCGTCCGTGGCGTGCAGGGCGCCGTCCGAGCCGACGATGCTCAGGTGCACCCGGTTGCCGGTCGCGGAGGCGGTCAGCGCGGTGGCGCCTTCCGCGCCGCCGGGCACCTCCTGCCAACCACCGCTCCACCGGCCGGTGCCGTAGTCGGCGTCCATCGTGTACACCCGCCCCGTCGAGCCCAGCGCGTAGACGTGCATCGTGGTGCCGGTCACCGCGCTGGCGAGCGCCTTGAGACCGGAACCGCCCAGCGGCGCCCAGGAACCCGACCAGCCGGGGCCGGCGTAGTCGCCGTCCGTGGCCTGGAGGCCGCCGTCCGCGCCGATCGCGCTGACGTGGACCGTCGACGGCGAGGAGGGCGTGGGGTTGGGCGCGACGTCGTCGGCGATGTTCTTGTACCGGTAGGCGGTGTAGCCGCTCATCGCGTGGCTGGAGAGCGTGGAGCCGTAGATGTTGCCGTCGGTGTTGTAGTTCGTCGGCCGGCTGCGGCTGCTCTCCTGGTAGTAGGTGAAGGTGCCCGCGGACTTGTCGCGCCAGCCGACGAATATGACGACGTGTTCGCTGCTGTTGAGGACGTCGCCGGGGCGCAGGTCGAGCTTGCTGATCGCGGTCGAGTACGAGGGGATGCCGTACGTGGTCGGGCTGCTCGTCAGCTCCCAGGCCATGGAGACGAGGCCGGAGCAGTCCTGGCGGTAGCGGCCGCCGGTCTGGTTGTCGGACCACCAGCTGTACGGCGCCTGGAGGCCGTTGGCGCTGTACGGGACCTGCTGGTCGACCCAGGCCTGGGCCCGGGCCAGGACCTGGCTGCGGGTGACCGTGCCGCCGGGGGCCGCGTTGTTGCCGAGCGTGCCGGTCGAGGTCGCGGTGTAGGAGGTGCCCTGGACGGAGTCGGCGTGGGCCGGGGCGGTGGCCAGGACCACGGAGGCCAGGCAGGCGCCGGCGAGGACGGAGGCCAGGCGTGACGTCGTCTTGGTGATGCGCATGGGTCGTCCTTCGGTGAGGAGTCGGGTGAACGGGCGGTGCCAAGCGGGGGTTCGGAGCGGGTTCAGTGCGCGGAGCCGGCGGCGGGGAGCGCGTCGAGGGCGTCGAGGACGGCACGGTCGGTGCCGGTGTCGTGGGCCGGACCGGGGCGCTCCTGCAGTTCGTCGAATCCGAAGAGGGTCAGGACGGCGCCCTGGCGGAGGGCGTAGAGGTGGTTGGTCTGCCGCTGGTCGGCGGACATGCCGCCGACGCCCGTCCAGGTCCTGGACCACGACGCCCTGGCGTCCGCGGCCGCGGTGCGGGTGACGGTCGCGTCCTGGGGTGCCGCGTGGTCGGCCTGCAGGCGGCGGGAGGCGTCCTGGCAGGCGTCCATGCCGGCGGACAGCCGGTCGAAGGCGGCGCGGGCGGCCTCGGGGGCGGCGAAGGCGAACAGCTGCTGCCCGGCCGGGTTGCGGGCCGCGCTGAGGTAGCCCTGCTGCTGCCAGGTGGTGGCGCCGGTGACGCTCGCGCACTCGTTGAGGGTGACCGTCCGGCCCTGCACGTCCTGGCTGCTCAACGGACCGTCGGGCGTCCACCCGAAGGCCGGGGCGATGGGCAGAGCGGCCGGCCGGACGGCGGCGCCCAGCGGCGCACCGGCCCCGGCCGCCGGCGCGGCGGCGGGTGCGGCGGGCGCCGGTGCTCCGGTCGTCGCGGCGGGCGGCGCGGCGGGCGGCGCGGCGGGCGGCGCGGTGTCCGCCGGTGTTCCGGTGGTGGCGCCCGCCGGGTCCGCGGACGGTGTCGACGCGGCGCTCGCAGTGGCGGCCGGGGCGGCATCCTTGGTGGCAACTCGGCTGCCGTCAACCGAAGTTGACGCTCCAGCCACCCCGGCGGCGGGCGCTGCGGTACCGGCCGAGGCGGCGCAGCCGGCCAGGACGGCGGTGCACAGGGCCAGCGCGGCGGACACCGCGGTGAGGGTCGGTCGTCGGGTGCGTGCGGGCATGGCGGATCCCTGTTCGAGGAGGTCGGTGAAAGGCGAGGGGAGGTGAGGGCGGCTCGGCGCTGTCGTCCGTGCGGCCGGACGCGGCGGATCGGCGCCGGCGGCGCGCCCGGGGGCCGCTGCGGCGTTCGCCCAGGGGCGGTGGCGCGAAGAAGGGTGGTGCGATGAAGCGGTGCCCGGGGGTCGGGCCGGGTGGCCGTCCGGGGGCGGCCGGGGGGCTCAGTCCCAGCCGATGACCGTCGAGGAGGTACCCGTGTCGGCGCGCACCGCGGCCCCGGCCGCGGTGTGCGGGAGGGCGGAGCCGGTGGTGATGGCGGCGGCGGTGGTGGTGGTCGGGACGGCGCGGAGCATGGTGGTTCCCCCCGGGGAAGCGTTTCGGTGGTGCGGGCGGCCGGCGCGGACCCGCCCGGATCGCGGGGGGAGTCGTCCTCGCCCCGTTCCTGTGGTCACCATCCTGTGGGCCCGGGGCAGCGGGTGGAACGGCTTCGGGTTGTCACCAACGGGACAGTCAGCTTGGTGTCAGCCCGGCCTCCCGGCGGCGCGTCCCCGGCACGGCCGGGGCCGTGGCGGCGTGCGGCGGCCGTGCCGCGCCCGCCCGCTGTCCGTATGCCATATTTCGGACATGGTCACGACGAAAGGGCAGGTCATGAGGATCGCAGTCATCGGCGGCACCGGGCTGATCGGGTCGCAGGTCGTCAGGAACCTGAACGCCGCGGGCCACGAGGCGGTGGCGCACTCGAAGTCCACCGGGGTCGACGTCATCAGCGGGCGGGGGCTGGAGGAGGCGGTGGCGGGGGCCGGCGTCGTGGTCGACCTGACGAACTCCCCGACCTTCGACGAGGCCTCCCCCGCCTTCTTCCGGACCTCGATGGACAACCTGCTGGCCGCGGCCCGCCGCGGCGGCGTCGGCCACGTCGTGATCCTGTCGATCGTCGGCGTGGACCGGGTGCCGGAGCTGGCCTACTACCGCGCCAAGGCGCTCCAGGAGGAGATCCTCGCGGCCGGGCCCCTGCCGTACTCGATCGTCCGGGCGACGCAGTTCATGGACTTCGTCGACGCCGTCCTGTCCTGGACCGCGGACGGCGACACCGTCCGGCTGCCCGCCACGCCGATCCAGCCGATCGCCTCCAAGGACGTGGCCGAGGCGGTGGCGCTGGTCGCGGCGGGCGCCCCGCTGAACGGCATCCGCAACATCGCCGGCCCCGAGGTCTTCCCCCTGGACGAGCTGGGCCGGATCACCCTGGCCCGCAAGGGCGACCACCGCACCGTCGTCACCGACGCCACCGCCGGCATGTTCGCCGCCGTCCAGGGCGACGTCCTCACCGACAGCAACGCCCGGCTCGCCCCCACCCGCTACGCGGACTGGCTCTCCTGACCCGCCCGCACCGCCCCACGGGAACCCCGGGGCCCCGAAGGCCCGGGGAGGCTCGCCCGGGGGCGCCCGGGGGCCCGGGGAAGCCGTCCGGAGGGGGCAGGGGGCCCGGGGAAGCCGTCCGGAGGGCGTCAGAGCGCGGACGGGCGCAGCCTGAACGGCGGCCCAGCCGTGCGCGGTGTCCAGCCGTTCGCCCGCGCGTGGCGGATACCCGCGGCGACCTCCCGCGGCATGACCACCTGCGCCGGCACCGCGGCCGGGGTGCGGGCGGTGGGCCGGCCGGTGTCCACGACGAGCGTGGCCGCGGGGTGTCGCGCGTCCTGCACGGCGTAGCCGAGGGTGGTGCCCTCGTAGTCGCAGCACCAGTGCCGGCGGCTGACGCGCCGGCGGTACTCGACGCCCTCGACGGCGATGCGCCGGGTTCCCTTCGTGGCCAGGGTCACTGTGCCGCCTTCCGGTCGGTGTGTGCCGCGTCCGTCTGCCGGTGGGCGGTCTCCCTCGCCCGGCGGCCGGGTGTCACCGGGATTCGTCGGTCCGCTTCCCTCCCCCTTCCCTCCCCCGGCCGTACGGCGGTGGCGGTTCGCGCGGTGGGCCGGGCGCGAAAACCGCTGGGCCGGGCGCCCGTCGCTGGCCCTGCGGTGTGTCCGGCCGTCGTGCGGGTGCCGCACGGCGGCGCGGCGGCACGGCGGACACACCGCAGGCCCAGCGGACGGGAGCGGCGGCGTGGGCTGGGACATGACGATCGAGCGGCCGCAAGGCGCCGGCGATCCGGAATACCGGTTCGACCTCTCCGGCATGGGTTTGGCGAAGCGGGCCACGGACCGCCTCGGGACGCTGTCGCACGGCCACGAGCCGTTGCCGTTGCCGTTGCCGAGGATCGAAGGCTTCGGTCTGACGGCCGCCGACTTCGCCGCCGAGCCGGGCGGCGAGGTGTCGCCGGCCGTGCTCGCCTTCCGGGCCGCCTGCCGGGCGGTGAGCGGCCGGCAGGCCGAACGGCCCACCGGCATCCCGGACTACAGGATCGGCGGCACCAACGACGGCCGGCTGGTGACGCCCGCCGAGATCCGCGCGGCCCTGGCCGCCCTCGCGGCGCAGCCCGCCTCGGCCCGGGCCGGGACGTTCGCCGGGACGCCGCACTGGGAGGAGGGGGTCGACTACCTCACCCGCGCGGCGGCCCACGGCGGGTTCCGGGTCGAGTGAGCGGCCACGGCGCGGGACGGGTCCTCAACGGGCGAGGCGGCCGAGCAGGGCGGAGGCGGCGCCGATGCCCAGGAGGGTGGCGAGGGTGAGGACGGCGAAGTCCAGGGGCAGGTGGCTGGGGGTGCCGATGAGCAGGCCGCGCAGGGCGTCGACCTGGTAGCTGAGCGGGTTGGCCTTGCTGACGGTCTGGAGCCAGCCGGGCATCAGGGCGAGGGGGTAGAGGGCGTTGGAGGCGAAGAACAGCGGCATGGTGATGGCCTGGCCGATGCCCATCAGGCGGTCGCGGGTCAGGACGATGCCGGCGATGGCCATCGACAGGCAGGAGAAGAACGCCGAGCCGAGCAGGACGACGGCCACGACGCCGGCCAGCCGCAGCGGGTTCCAGGTCATGGCGACGCCGAGGGCGGCGGCGATCAGCACCACCACGGCGGCCTGCAGGACGGCCTTCACCCCGGCGGCGAAGGCCTTGCCGGTGACGAGGGCGGCGCGCGGGGCCGGGGTGACCAGCAGTTTGGTGAGGACGCCGGA
Source organism: Kitasatospora sp. NPDC096204 (assembly GCF_044763205.1). Taxonomy (NCBI): domain Bacteria; kingdom Bacillati; phylum Actinomycetota; class Actinomycetes; order Kitasatosporales; family Streptomycetaceae; genus Kitasatospora; species Kitasatospora sp. NPDC096204. The sequence continues at coordinate 1,970 of NZ_JBIWFT010000065.1, read as the reverse complement.
GTCCCGCTCCCAGATGATCATGATGCCGTAGAAGATCGCGATGAACATCGCGGACTGGGCGATGATGCCGGGGGCGAGGAAGTCCAGGTAGGGGATGCCGCCGGTGGGGATCGCCTTGAGGCGGGTGAAGGTCTGGCCGAAGATCAGCAGCCACAGCGCCGGCTGGATCGCCCGGGTGTAGAGCTCGGTGCGGTCGTGGCGCAGCTTCTGCAGTTCGACGGCGCACATGGCGCCGACGCGGGCGGGTACCAGGCGCCAGCCGGTGCGGGCATGTTCGACCGTTTCGCCGAGCACCGCAGCACCCCCACCGCCTGGCGCAAGAGCACCCACAACGGGGCGGCGGCCAGTGCATCGAAGTGGACGACGCGCGCCCCGGCCGCGTGCGGGACGGCGAGGACCCCGACGGCCCCCGCCTCGACTTCTCACCCTCCGCCTGGCAGGCCTTCGTCACCGCCGTCCGCACCGGCGAACTCCCCACCACCTGACCGCACCCGCGGGTCGCCGCCCCCGCCCCGGGGCAGCGACGCCGAAGGCCCCTCCCGAACACCCGACATGAGAAGTCGCTCTTGCCGACTTCTCACTCCATCGCTGATTCAGGAGGCAACCGCCATGAGCAGCAGCACCCCCGCCGTCCGGCGCAAGAGCACCCACAGCGGGCAGGGCGGCCGGTGCGCGGAGGTCGCCGACGGCGTCCCCGGCGTCATGCCGGTGCGTGACTCCAAGGACCCCGCCAGCCGGGCCCTCGCCTTCCCCGCCCCCACCTGGCAGGCCTTCGTCACCGCCGTCCGCACCGGCGAACTCCCCACCACCTGACCGCACTTGCTCGCTGCTGCCCCGGCGCGGCGGCGCCGGACGCACTCCCCCGTGCCTCCACGCGGCGGGCTACCGCGCGAGCTCCCGGCGGGCCGTGGCGAGGACCGCGGGGTCCAAGACGCCCGCGCCCTGGTCGAGGAGCCAGCGTTCCAGGGCCCGCCCGGGGTCCCGCAGGCGGCGCGGCGGCCCGTGCGGGGTGGGCAGCGTCACGACCCCGCCGCCCACGGCGATCCCCGGGGCGGCGGCGTGCGGGCCGGCCAGGACACGCAGTCCCCGGTAACCGAGCCCGCCGTACGGCGCCCCGCCCCCGCCCGCCTCGTCTCCGCTCCCGCCCGCCTCGCCTCCGCTCCCGGCCGCCCCCGCCGTCGTCGCCGGCTGCGGTGTCAGCTCGCCGATCCGGTGCGCCAGTTCGTCGGCCGCGGGCCCGTCCAGCGTGAAACGCGGGTTGGGCCGCCCGCTGTAGAGGTCCACCTCGACGACCGCCGAAGGGCCCCCGGAGCCGGTCAGTTGATCCTCTGCCGCTGGCTGACACAGCCGTAGAAGTAGCCGCAGAAGATCGTGTAGGGCCCGCGGTCGGCGGTCTCCGGGTCGTAGATCACGTTCCCGCTGTTGTCGTAGTTGCGGGCCGGCGTACCGCCCGGCTTGTGACCCCAGAAGCCCTCCTTGTGCTTGCGGTACCAGTGGTAGTCGCCGCCGCCGGGGATGACGACCAGGGCCACCAGGGGGCGCGGCGCCTCACTGTCGGGAAAACAGTCGAAACGGTGGTGCATGCCGTCGCACAGGGCCGCGCGGGCCACCTCGTCGCAGGTGATCTGGGTGTACATGCTGCCGCAGCCGCGGCCGGGCTGCGCGAAGGTGTTCGTACGCCAGTTGCTCGCGTAGTTGTAGCAGTTGTTGTTGTACAGGGTGGTCGGGTCGTTGTTCCAGAACCCGGGGTTGAACGCCCCGACCTCGATCGTGCAGGTGACCGTGGTGTGCTCCTGCCGGCCGCCGCCCACCGGCTCGACCTGGTCCTTCAGGGAGGTACGCCCGCTGCTCGCCAGCTGTTCGAGCAGGAACTGGCTGAGCTGCTCTGGCTTTCGTGGAGTCCCTGATGTCTGGGTTTGTTACGATCCAGGCGTAAGGAGAACCACGAGCAGTGCCAGCACCCCGTAAGT
>NZ_JBIWFT010000064.1:0-31866 GCF_044763205.1 Kitasatospora sp. NPDC096204 | reverse complement strand
ATCTACGGTCTCACGAAGGGGCAGTACTCGCCGACGAGTGAGCTGGGCAAGGTGACGAAGTCGACGCCGATGGGTTCGCTGGACGCGCCGTTCAACCCGTTGTCGCTGGCGATCGGCGCGGAGGCCACGTTCGTGGCGCGGACGATCGATTCGGACCGTCAGCATCTGCAGTCGGTGCTGCGGGAGGCGGCGTTGCACGAGGGTACGGCGCTGGTGGAGATCTACCAGAACTGCAACATCTTCAACGACGGCGCGTTCGAGGTGCTGAAGGAGCCGGGCACCCGTGACGAGGCGCTGGTCCGCCTGGAGCACGGCAAGCCGATCCGTTTCGGCACCGATCTGGCGAACGGGGTCTTCCGGGGCCGTGACGGCGAGTTGTTCACCGCCCCGGTGACGGCCGGCAACGAGGCGGACGTGCTGGTCCACGACGCGCACGCCGCGAACCCGGCCGGCGCGTTCGCGTTGTCCCGGATCGCGGACGCGGACACCCTCCACCACACCCCGATCGGTGTCCTGCGCAGTGTCCGGCGGCCGGTCTACGACGAGTTGATGGCCGAGCAGCTGGCCACCGCCACCACCCAACACGGCCCCGGCGACCTGGCCACACTCCTCGCCGGCAACGACACCTGGACGGTGCAGGCTTCCTGATGAGACAAGCGACCAGGACGTGCGAGCCGGTGACCGGCGCGGGTGGGGGCTCGGCCCCGAGCCCCCACCCCCACGACGCCGGGGTTGGTGTCATGACCACGGGACCGCTCACGGCGGATCCCCCGACCCGGTCCCTCCTGTCGGCGGCCCGGCACTGCCTGGTCGAGTCCCGACCGGTGGTGCAGATCGTCTTCCTGATGCGGTTCCTGGTGGGCGCCGTCTGCGGGGCGGTCGGCGGCGAGGACTGGTCGGCCGGCGGGGTGCTGCTCGGCGGGCTGGCCATGACCTGCGCGGTCATGGCGGCCTACCTGCTGAACGGTGTGATGGACATCGCCGAGGACCGGGCGAACGGCTCGCGGCGCCCGATCGCCCGCGGCGCCCTGCGCCTGCGGACGGCGGCCGCCGGAGTGCGGGTCCTGTCCGGCGCCGCCCTGGTGCTCTCGGTGTTCGTGCCGGGAGAGTTCTGGTTCATCGTGCTCTCCCTCTTCCTGGGCTACGCCTACTCGGTGCCGCCGCTGGCCGCCAAGCGGCGCACCGCGACCAGTGCCGCCGCGGTGATCGCGATGGGGGCCTCCAGCTACCTGGCCGGCGCGGTCTCCGCCGGCGGCGGCGGGTTCTCGAAGGGCCCCCTGCTGTTCTGCGGGCTGCTGGCCCTGTGGATGGGCTTCGTGGGCGCCGTCACCAAGGACCTCGGCGACATCGCCGGCGACCGGGAGGCGGGCCGCCGCACCATCGCGGTGGTGTACGGCGAGCGGACGGCCCGGCTGTTCGCCGCGGTCTCGGCCGTCGCCCTGGGGACGGCCGGGCTGCTGCTCGGGCTCCGTACCGAACCGCTGATGCTGGCGGGTGCGGTGCCGCTGGCCCTCGGGGCCGGCTGGGTCGCGGTGCGCTGCCTGTGGCCGGACAAGGAGCAGGCCCGCGGCCCGTACCGGGCGTTCATGGTCACCCAGTACGCGGCGAACGCGGGCCTGGCCCTCGGTCTGCTCGTCGGGAAGTGATCGCGATCCGCTGCTCACCGACCGATCAGTCGCGCGGACTGGGCCTTGTTGACGGCGTCGAGCCGGGTGGTCGCTTCCAGCTTGGTGAAGATGTTCCGCAGGTGCCGCTTGACCGTGCCCTCGGTGATGCCGAGCCGGCGCCCGATCTGCCGGTTGCTCATGGCCTCGGCCACGCAGGTGAGCACCTCCAGCTCGCGCGAGGTGAGGACGTTCTGCGGCTCGGGCGCGGCGGTCGGGCGCGGCGGTCGGGCGCTGGGCCGCTGCGGGGTGAACAGGGTGGTGCCCCCGGCGACGGCGCTGCGCACCGCGGCGAGCAGCACCTCCCGGGTGGCCGACTTGTGCAGGTAGCCGAAGGCGCCCTCGGAGAGCAGGGAGTGGACGAGATCGTCGTCGTCGTGCATGGTCAGGACGACGATGCGGGAGTCCGGGACGGCGGTCTTGAGCTGCCGTACGGTCTCGATCGGACCCGGCCCGGGCATCTCCAGGTCGAGCAGGATGACGTCGGGCTGCAGTTGGATCGCCTGGTGGACGGCCATCGGGCCGTCGCCCGCCTCGCCGACCACGGTGATGTCGGGCTCCCTGGTCAGGAGGTTGCACAGGGCGGTGCGGAGCAGGACGTGGTCGTCGGCCGCGAGGACGCGGACCTGGGAGTCGCTCATGAGACGTATTCACCGGAGCAGTCGACTGCCGGCAACGGTATTCGGAACTGGATCCGGGTGCCCTTTCCGTTGATGTTGGCGACCGACAGGGTGCCGCCCATGGCGGTGGTCCGCTCGCGCATGGAGACCATGCCGTTGCCGCTCTGGAACTTGGACGCGGACAGGTCGATGCCCTTGCCGTTGTCGGTGACCCGGGTCTCGAGCACGCCGTCGCCGAGGTTCACCTCGACCTGGATGCTGGTGGCACCCGAGTGCTGGTAGGCGTTGCGCAGGCACTCCCGGATGATCAGGAACACCTCGTCGTGCTGGAGCGCGGTCATCTCCGTGGTGCCGCCCTCGACGTGGATCTCCACCACGGTGTCGGCCGGGCAGGACAGTTCGACGTAGTCCAGCAGCCGCTTGTGGAAGCTGGTGCGGCTGCGCGGTGCGCGCAGGCCGTTCACCAGCTCCCGGACGAACCCGAAGGTGTCCTGGAGCGCGGTCTTGGCCTCCTCGATCCGGGCGGAACCCGGTCCGGGACCGCCGGCCTCGGCCTCGGCCTCGGCCTCGGCCTCGTGGAGTTCGAGCAGGCGCATGGCCAGGCCGAGGCTGCTGCCGATCCGGTCGTGGATCTCCCGGGCGAGCCGGGCCCGTTCGGCGGAGTTGATCCGGTTGACCCCGCGCATCAGGAAGGCGTCGTAGCCGATCAGCGCCGCCTGCACCCGGCTGTGGACGCTCTGGTGCAGGGCTCTCACCGCACGCCGCATCCGGACGAGTGCCACGTCGTCCGGCAGGCAGGCCATCATGTCCGGTAGTGCGTCGAGGACGATGTCGGTGAGGATCTGGGCGGCCCGGAGCGACTCCATGGCGGGGATGTGCTGGAGCGCCCGTCGGGCGCCGAGCTCCAGCGAGGAGAACTCCGCGTCGAATTGCTCGGGGAGTTCGGCACGGGGGCCGTGGATGGCTCTGATGCAGTCGGCCATGATCTCGCGGGCCTGCTGCTCGCACTCCGGCCACACCGTCTCCTCGAGGACCAGGAGACTGCCCGCGGAGCGCAGCGCCTCCGCGTAGGCCGCGATGGCCGAATCGACGACCTTCTCCAGCCCGCAGGGATCGGGTGTCAATACTTTGGCAACCACTCTGTTTCCCCCATTCATCCACGGCCGACGTTCCCAGTGGCCCGGTCACAACCGCCCATGCAGCGTCGATCATATGCACAATGACGTCGCTGTCTGTCAACTGGATGTTACGGATACGGGCAGCGCGAACCGGGGGCGTCCGGCTGGATCGTGGGCGAACCACATCTGGGGGGATGGGCGCTTCCACAGAGTGGTGTCATGATGGCATTCCGTAGCCGTCACCCCTCGAGGTCGAGCGCCTCCCAGTGCCGGCGCGAACCGTCCGTGACCACCCGGCCGAACAGGACGTCGGCGAAGTGGCCGCCGAAGCCCAGCGTGTCCGGGGCGGACAGCTCCCGGAGGATCCGCAGCCGGGAGTCCACCGAGACGTCCCGGGCGGAGTCCACCAGCACCCGCCACTCCGGTCGCTCCACCTGCACGGCACTGTGCAGGGCGTCGCCGATGACGACGAGCCGTCGCCCGCCGGACGAGATGATGTACGAGGTGTGGCCGAGCGTGTGGCCGGGGGTGTTCCAGGCCGTGACGCCCGGGAAGATCTCCTGGCCGTCCGTCGCGCCGACCGCGTTCTCCTGGAGGTGTCGCGCGGCGGCGGCGGACGGCGCTCCGTGCCAGCCGCGCCACTCGGTCAACGAGGTGACGAACCGGGCGGAGCCGAAGAGCAGCCCCGATCCGCTGGGGTTCGGGGCGAAGGCCCAGCCCACGTGGTCCTCGTGGAGATGGGTGAACGCGATGGTGTCGACGGCCTCGGGCGCCAGGCCGTGCGCGGCCAGGCCCGCCGGCAGCCGCCCGCCCTCCTCCGCGCCGAGGAAGGGGTAGCTGTCGGTCGCTGACGTGCGGCGCGGCCCGTAGCCGGTGTCGATCAGCAGCGCCCGGCCCCGGTGCTCGACCAGCAGGCTGCCGACGGACGCGACCAGGTAGCCGTCCCGGTCGAGGTGGTCGGAGTGTCGCTGCCAGTCGCCGCCGCCGGTCTCGGGGAACCAGGCGCGCGGAATCAACTGGACGAATCCGTCCGGAAGGTAGGTCAGCCGGTGATCGCCGAATTCGAGCGTACGGGCGGGGGAGATTCGACGGAGCCGCTCGCCCCTCTCCGCTGCCGTCGGGGATTGGGCGGGCTGCTGCGGGTACGGCACGTCTTCGACCACATGGATCACGGTAGACGGATTGGCCCCCATCTTTCAACGTTCGCCCACTGCGGCGACGGTCACATACCGGCGGCGAACTGTCGGCCGCCCGATGGTTTTTGGCCATCAGGTGGGGGAAGTGGGCCGATTCGGTCTCTCCGTTCGGTGGATTCGACGGGTGTTCAATCCCGGTCGCGCGCGGTGCGGATGGCGTCGAGGCGGCTCCCGGATATCCACAAAAAGCGTTCACTTGACATTAGTTGATGGACAGTCCGGTCGGGGCGAATCGGCCGGTGGCGCTCGTCGACGGGGTCGGCGACGGCTTGACCTGCGATTGACCCGAGGTGACCGGCCCGAGGCCGTGGAGCGTCAGGAGGCGAAATCCGGCGGCTGCCGGCACCCGGCCGGACCCTACCGGCGGACGACGCGGCGCCGCACGCCGGTCCGCGGAGACGGGTGGGGCGGGCAGGGGGCGAACAGGGGTCGACGGCGGGCCGCACCGGTCCCCGCCGGGTGCGCGGAGCGGCCCGCGCCGCGCCGCGCGAGGGGCCCCCGGGGCGGGGCCGCGGCCGGTCGGGGTCGCGGTCGGGGTGGGGGACGTAGGGGGACTGCTAGGGGTTGGTGCGGATTCGGGGCGGCCGTAGCGTGCCGGTGATCGCGTGTGCCGGGGCTCGGGGCCGGCCGGCGGTCGAACCGGTGGCCCGCGGGCGCCGCAATCCCTCACCGAACCAGGAGGTCCGGCGCGATGACAACCGCAGCAGGTGTGAGTCGCGTGGTACCCGGCCGCGGGGCTCGCCCGGCCGGCGGTCCGGCGACCGGTGGAACGGGCGCGCCGGTGGAGGATGCCGTCGCCGTCGTCGGGGTGGCCTGCCGGCTCCCCGGGGCGGACGGACCCGACGCGTTCTGGGCGATGCTGAGGGAGGGCCGCAGCGCCGTCGCCGAGGCGACGGTCGAGCGCTGGGGCCGCGACCTCGGCGAGCACGCCGCCCGGCACGGAGCGTTCCTGGACCGGGTCGACCTCTTCGACGCCGGCCTGTTCGGCGTCTCGCCGCGCGAGGCCGCCGCCATGGACCCGCAGCAGCGGCTCGCCCTGGAACTCGGCTGGGAGGCCCTGGAGGACGCCGGGACCGCCCCCGATCGGCTGTCCGGCACGGCCACCGGCGTCTTCCTCGGCACCATGAACGCCGACTACGCGCTGCTCGCCGACCGCCTCGGCCCGGACGCCATCGGCCGGCACACCCTGACCGGCTCGCAGCGCTCCATCATGGCCAACCGGCTGTCCTACACCCTCGGCCTGCGGGGCCCCAGCCTGTGCGTCGACACCGGCCAGTCCTCCTCACTGGTCGCCGTGCACCTGGCCGCGGAGAGCCTGCGCCGGGGCGAGAGCGAACTCGCGCTGGCCGGCGGCGTACAGCTCAACCTGGTGCCCGAGACGGCCCTGGTCGCCGAGGGCTTCGGCGGGCTCTCCCCGGACGGCCGCTGCTTCACCCTCGACGCCCGCGCCAACGGCTACGTCCGCGGCGAGGGCGGCGCCCTGGTCGTGCTCAAGCCGCTCGACCGCGCGCTGGCCGACGGCGACCGCGTCTACGCCGTCATCCGCGGCGGCGCCGTCAACAACGACGGCGCCACGCCCGGGCTGACCACGCCCGACCCGGCCTCGCAGCGCGAGGTCGTCGAACTGGCCTGGCGGCGGGCGGGGATCCCCACCGACGCCGTCCAGTACGTCGAACTCCACGGCACCGGCACCAGCGTCGGCGACCCCGTCGAGGCCACCGCGCTCGGCGCGGCCCTGGCCGCCGGGCGCGTCGACCGGCCGCTGCAGGTCGGCTCGGCCAAGACCAACGTCGGACACCTGGAGGGCGCCGCCGGAGCCGTCGGCCTGCTCAAGGCCGTCCTCGGCATCCACCACCGGGAACTGGTCGCCGGCCTCAACCACGACACTCCCAACCCGGCCCTCGACCTGGCCGCCCTCGGCCTGAGCGTGCGGCGGCACACCGGTCCGTGGCCCGAGGTCGACCGCCCGCTGCTGGCCGGCGTGAGCTCCTTCGGCGTGGGCGGCACCAACTGCCACCTGGCGCTGTCCGAGGCGCCCCGGCCGACCACCCCGGGCGGCGAGCACCCCGCGCCGGCCGGGCGGCAGCTCGCCTGGCCGGTGCACGGCCACGGCGAACGGGGCCTCCGGGCCCAGGCGCGACGCCTGCACACCCACCTGACGGAGCACCCCGACCTCGACCCGGCCGACGTCGCGCACACCCTCGCGGTCGGGCGGGCGGCGCTGCGCCACCGCGCCGTCGTGGTGGGCGCCGACCGGACCGGGCTGCTGGCCGGGCTGGCGGCGGTGGCCGCCGGGGAGGAGGCCGGAGGCGTCGTCCGGGGCGCGGCCGAGGCCGGGAAGCTGGCGTTCCTGTTCACCGGCCAGGGGGACCAGCGACTCGGCATGGGCCGGGAGCTGTACGAGGCCTTCCCGGTGTTCGCGGACGCCTTCGACGCGGTCTGCGATCGGGTCGAACTGCCGCTGCGCGAGGCCGTGTTCGGGTCGGACGCGGAGCTGCTGGGGCGGACCGAGTACGGGCAGCCCGCGCTGTTCGCGCTCCAGGTGGCGCTGTTCCGGCTGTACGAGAGCTGGGGCGTTCGGCCGGACTTCCTGGCCGGGCACTCGCTCGGCGAGCTGGCGGCCGCGCACGTCGCGGGCGTGCTGTCGCTGGACGACGCCACCACCCTGGCGGCGGCGCGCGGACGGCTGACCGAGGAGCTGGCGGCGGGCGGCGCGATGGTGGCGGTCAAGGCCGCCGAGGCGGACGTTCTGCCGCTGCTGACCGACAACGTCAGCGTCGCCGTGATCAACGGCCCGACGTCGGTGGTGATTTCCGGCGACGAGTCCGAAGCCCTGGCCGTCGCCGGGAAGTTCGAGAAGTGGAAGCGGCTCAACATCCCGTTCTCGTCCCACTCGCCGCTGGTGGACGGGATGTTGGAGGAGTACCGCCGGGTCGCGCAGGGGCTGACGTACACCGCGCCGCGGATCGCGGTGGTGTCCACCGTGACGGGATCCGTCGTGGCGGCCGAGGAGCTGTGCTCGCCCGAGTACTGGGTGCGCAACGTCCGCCAGTCCGTACGCTTCCTCGACGCGATGCGCACCCTGGAGGCCCAGGGCGCCACCGCCTACCTGGAGTTGGGCCCCGACGGCGTGCTGTCCGCCGCCGGCCCGGACTGCCTGACCGACGCGGGCGGTGTGTTCGCTCCCTCTCTGCGGGAGGGGCGCGACGAGCTCCGCACGGCGGTGGGCGCTGCGGCGACCGCGTACGTCAACGGCGCTCCGGTGGACTGGACGGCCCTCGGCGGCGGCCGCCGGGTGCCGCTGCCGACGTACCCCTTCCAGCGGGAGAGCTACTGGCTGACCGGGGCGCAGGCCGCTCCGGACGCGCCCGGCCAGGCCGTTCCGGGGGTGCCCGGCCCCGCCGGTCCGGCGGAGGCCCGGCAGGAGACGGCCGGCGCCGAGGACCGTCTGAGCTCCTGGCGGGACCGCGTCGCCGGCGCTTCCGAGGCCGAACGCGAGCGGCTGCTGGCCGAGTTGGTGCAGGGCCAGGTGGCCGTGGTGCTCGACTACCCGGGTGCCGGGGCGGTCGACGTCACCGCCTCCTTCAAGCAGCTCGGCTTCGACTCGCTGACGGCCGTGGAGCTGCGCACCCGACTGGCCGCCGCCACCGGGCTCGACCTGCCCGCCAGCCTGCTCTTCGACTACCCGCGGCCCGCCGTCCTGGCGCGGCAGCTGGTGGACCGGCTCCTCGGCACCACGGAGGGAGCGCCGGCCGACGAGACCCCGGCCGGCGGACCCGAGCCGATCGCCATCGTCGGCATGGCCTGCCGCTACCCGGGCGGGGTCGCCTCGCCCGAGGACCTGTGGCGCCTGGTGACCGACGGCGCGGACGCCGTCGGCGGCTTCCCGGCGGACCGCGGCTGGGACCTCGCCTCGCTCTACCACCCCGATCCGGCCAACCCCGGCACCTCCTACACCCGCCAGGGCGGATTCCTCGACGGCGTCGGCGGGTTCGACGCCGGGTTCTTCGGGATCTCGCCGCGTGAGGCGCTGGCGATGGACCCGCAGCAGCGGCTGCTGCTGGAGACCTCCTGGGAGGCCTGCGAGCGCGCCGGCATCGACCCGTCGACGCTCCGGGGCAGCCGGACCGGCGTCTACGTCGGCGCGATGTCGCACGACTACGGGCCGCGGCTGCACGAGGGCGCCGACGGCCTCGACGGATACCTGCTGACCGGCACCACGGCGAGCGTGATGTCGGGCCGCGTCTCCTACACCCTCGGTCTTGAGGGCCCCGCGGTCACCGTGGACACCGCGTGCTCCTCCTCGCTCGTCGCCCTCCACCTGGCCGTCCGGGCGCTGCAGCGCGGCGAATGCGGCATGGCGCTGGCCGGCGGCGTGGCCGTCATGTCCACCCCGGGCATGTTCGTGGAGTTCAGCCGACAGCGCGGGCTGGCCTCGGACGGCCGCTGCAAGCCGTTCGCGGCCGCGGCGGACGGCACGGGCTGGGGCGAGGGCGCGGGCATGCTCGTGCTGCAGCGCCTGTCGGACGCCGAGCGCCTCGGGCACCCGGTGCTCGCGGTGGTGCGCGGCAGCGCGGTCAACCAGGACGGTGCCAGCAACGGCCTGACCGCCCCCAACGGGCCGTCGCAGCAGCGGGTGATCCGCGCGGCGCTGGCCGACGCCGGGCTGACGGCGGGCGACGTGGACGCAGTCGAGGCGCACGGGACGGGTACCCGGTTGGGTGACCCGATCGAGGCGCAGGCGCTGCTGGCGACGTACGGTCAGGAGCGTGCCGAAGAGCCGCTGTGGCTGGGGTCGTTGAAGTCGAACGTCGGTCACACCCAGGCGGCGGCGGGTGTCGGTGGCGTGATCAAGATGGTCATGGCGATGCGGGCGGGCGTCCTTCCCAAGACCCTGCACGTGGACGAGCCTTCGCCGTTCGTGGACTGGTCGGCGGGTGCGGTCGAGCTGCTCACCGAGGCGCGGGGCTGGCCGGGGGGCGAACGGCCCCGCCGGGCCGCCGTGTCCTCCTTCGGGGTCAGCGGGACCAACGCGCACGTGGTGCTGGAGCAGGCGCCGGAGTCCGAGGCCTCCGCGGCGCCGACGGCCGACGGCGTGGTGCCGTGGGTGCTGTCGGCCCGCAGTGAGGCGGCGCTGCGGGAGCAGGCGCGGCGGCTCCGCGGGCGGATGGCCACGACGGAGGCAGACCCGGCCGACGTCGGGTACTCCCTCGCCGCCGCCCGGACCGCGTTCGAGCACCGGGCCGTGGTGATCGGCGACGGGCGGGACGAGCTGCTGACGGCACTCGACGCCGTCGCCCGGGGCGAGGCCGCCGCCGGTGCGGTGTCCGGGCGGGTGCGTTCGGGGCGTCCGGTGTTCGTGTTCCCGGGGCAGGGTTCGCAGTGGCTGGGCATGGCCCGGGGGCTGCTGGCGGACGAGCCGGTGTTCCGTTCGCGGATGGAGGAGTGTGCCAAGGCGCTTGCTCCGTATGTGGATTGGGAGTTGCTGGAGGTTGTCTCGGGTGAGGACGGCGGGTGGATGGAGCGGGTGGACGTGGTCCAGCCGGTGCTGTTCGCCGTGATGGTGTCGCTGGCTGCCCTCTGGCGTTCGTGCGGTGTGGAGCCGTCGGCGGTGGTGGGTCACTCGCAGGGCGAGATTGCCGCCGCCGCCGTGTCCGGTGCGCTGTCGCTGGAGGATGCCGCCCTGGTGGTGGCGCTGCGGAGCCAGGCGATCATCGAACTGTCGGGCCTGGGTGGCATGGTGTCCGTTCCGCTGCCCGTGGAGAGCGTTCGCGAGCTGCTGTCCGGCCGTGAGGGGATCTCGATCGCGGCCGTCAACGGCCCGAACTCCGTCGTGGTTTCCGGCGATGCCGGCGCCCTGGACGAGCTGATGGAGCACTGCGGCGCGCAGGAGATCCGCGCTCGTCGCATCGCGGTGGACTACGCGTCGCACTCGGCGCACGTCGAGCGCATCGAGGCCCGTCTCGCGGAGCTGCTGGCCCCGGTCACCCCGCGTGTTCCGGAGGTGCCGTTCCACTCCACCGTGACCGGTGAGGTCATCGATTCGGCCGCGCTGGACGCCGGTTACTGGTACCGCAACCTGCGCCAGACGGTGGAGTTCGCGAGCACCGTCGAGGCCCTGCTGGCCTCGGGTCACTCGCAGTTCGTGGAGGTGAGCGCCCACCCGGTGCTGATCGTCGGCATCCAGGAGTCCATCGACGCCACCGGCGTCGAGGCGACGGTCCAGGGCACCCTGCGCCGTGACCACGGTGGCCGGGAGCGTTTCCTGACCGCCCTCGCCGAGGCCTGGGCCAACGGCGCCACCGTCGACTGGGCCGCCCAGTTCCCCACGGCCCGCCGCATCGACCTGCCCACCTACGCCTTCCAGCGCGACCGCTACTGGCTCGCCCCCGCCAGGCCGGGTGCCGGAGCCGTGAGCGAAGCGGGCCTGGCCGCCGCCGACCACCCGCTGCTGGGCGCGGCGGTGGCACTGGCCGACCGCGACGGGCACGTCTTCACCGGCCGCCTCTCGGTGCAGACGCAGCCGTGGCTGGCCGACCACGCCGTGGCCGGCACGGTGATCCTGCCCGGCACCGCCTTCGTCGAGCTGGCCGTTCGCGCGGGTGACCAGGCCGGTTGTGACGTGTTGGAGGAGCTGACCCTGGAGGCGCCGCTGGTGCTGCCCGCCCAGGGCGGCGTGACGGTGCAGGTGGTGGTCGGCTCGCCCGACGCCGACGGCCGCCGCGAGGTGGAGGTCTACTCCCGCCCCGGCGACGCCGAGGGCACGGACGAGCCGTGGACCCGCCACGCCACCGGCACCCTCGGTCGGGCCCGCGAGGCCGCGGCCGGCTTCGCGGAGGCCGAGTGGCCGCCCCGCGGCGGCGTCGCGATCGACGTGGAAGCCCTCTACCAGCAGCTGGACGCCGCCGGGTTCACCTACGGTCCGGCGTTCCGGGGCCTGCGGGCCGCCTGGCAGCGCGGGGACGAGGTCTTCGCCGAGGTCGCCCTCGCGCCGGAACAGCAGTCCGAGGCGGGTGGATTCGGGCTGCACCCCGCGCTGCTCGACGCGGCCCTGCACGCCGCCGGGTTCGCGGTGCTGATCCAGGACGACGGCCCGGGCCGGCTGCCGTTCTCCTGGCGCGGTGTCCGGCTGCACTCGGTCGGTGCGTCCGTGCTGCGGGTGCGGCTGACGCTGGCCGGGCCCGAGGAACTGTCGCTGGCCGTCGCCGACGCGGCCGGGGCCCCGGTGCTGGAAGCCCGGTCGCTGATGCTCCGTCAGATGCGCCCCCTGGCGGGGGAGAGCGAGGCCGGAAGCCTGTACCGGGTGGAGTGGTCCGCCCTCCCGTCCGGCTCCCCGGCCGAGCCCGCCTCCGCCGGCTGTGCCGTGCTCGGCGCCGACGGGCTCGGCGTCCGCGGCGCACTGGAGGCCGCGGGCCTGTCCGTGGCGCACTACCCGGAGCTTTCGGCGCTCACCGCCGAGGCGGAGGCCGGCCGCGCCGTGCCCGCCACGCTGTACGTGCCGATGACGGCCGGCAGTGAGGGCGGGGACGACCTGGTCGACGAGACCCACCGGGCCACGCTGCGGGCACTCGACGTCCTCCAACACGTACTGGCGAACGGTGAGTTCGAGCGGACCACCGTCGTCGTGGTGACACGCGGCGCGATCGCCGCGGGCGCCGGCGAGACGGTGTCGGACCTCTCGCACGCGCCGGTCTGGGGCCTGCTGCGCACCGCGCAGTCGGAGGGCCCCGGCCGCTTCGTCCTGGTGGACCTCGACGACGCCGACCGCTCGCGGCTGCTGTTGGCCGCCGCGGTGGCCACCGGTGAGGCCCAACTCGCCCTGCGTGCCGGGGAGATCCGCGTGCCCAGGCTCGCCCGCGCGCTGCCCGCCGGCGACACCGAGGCGTACGCCTCGGCCGTCCCGCGCCTCGACCCGAACGGCACCGTCCTGATCACCGGCGCGACCGGCGCCCTCGGTGGGCTGCTCGCCCGCCACCTGGTCACCGTGCACGGCGCCCGCCACCTGCTGCTGCTCAGCCGCAGCGGCCGGGCGGCGGCGGGTGCGGCCGAACTGGAGGCAGGGCTCCGGGAACTGGGCGCCGAGGTGGAGCTGGTGGCCTGCGACGCGGCCGACCGCGCGGCGCTCGCCGCCCTGCTGGACACCGTCCCGGCCGACCACCCGCTCACCGCCGTCGTCCACACCGCCGGCGTGCTCGACGACGGGGTGATCCCCGCGCTCACGCCGCAGCGGGTCGCGGCGGTCCTGCGGCCCAAGGTCGACGCGGCGCTGGCCCTGCACGAGCTGACCGCCCACCTCGACCTGGACGCCTTCGTCCTCTTCTCCTCCGTCGCCGCCACCCTCGGCAACGGCGGCCAGGGCAGCTACGCCGCGGCCAACGCCCTGCTGGACGCCCTGGCCCACCGGCGGCAGGCGGACGGTCTGGCCGCCACCTCGCTCGCCTGGGGCTTCTGGGCGCTCCGCAGTGGCATGACCGGCCACCTCGAAGGCGTCGACGTGGCCCGGATGGAGCGGTTCGGCCTGGGGGCCCTGCCCTCGGACGCCGGGCTCGCCCTGTTCGACGCCGCGCTCGCCGACGGGGCGGCGGCGTACGTCCCGGCCCGGCTGGAACTCGCCCCGATCCGCGGCAGGGCCCGCGCGCTCGGCGAGGTGCCGACGATGTTCCGGGGCCTGGTCCGGGTGCCGGAGCGCCGTACCGCGGCCGCCGCCGACGGTGTGGCCGACGTCCGGTCCTTCGCCGACCGCCTGGCGGCGGCTCCGGCCGAGGAGCGGGCCGGGCTGGTGCTGGACCTGGTCCGGGCGCAGACCGCCGCCGTCCTCGGCCACGCCTCCCGCGAGGCCGTCGACGGGGGCAACGCGTTCAAGGAGCTCGGCTTCGACTCGCTGACCGCGGTCGAGCTGCGCAACCGGCTCAACGCCGCGACCGGGCTGCGGATGCCGGCCACCCTGATCTTCGACTACCCGACACCCGCGGCCCTGGCCGGCTTCGTCCGGCGCGAACTCGCCCCCCGGGACGAGCCGGAGAAGGACCGTTCGCTGCTCGCCGAGCTCGACCGGCTGCGGTTCGCGATGTCCACGGCCGAGCCGGACGAGCTCGAACGGGACCGGGTGACCGCGCGGTTGGAGTCGCTGCTGGCCGAGTGGACCGGCGGCGGGCGGGACGAGCGCGGCGGTTCCGACGAGGTCGACCTCGGGGCGGCCAGCGACGACGAGATGTTCGCCCTCCTCGACAACGAGCTCGGGCTTTCCTGAAGTGACCACGACCAGTTCCCGGCCTGATACGGCGGAGGTGATGGGCCATGTCCACTGAGGATCGGCTTCGCGACTATCTCAAGCGCGCCACGAACGACCTGATGAAGGCCAAGCAGCGGCTGCGCGAGGTGGAGGAGCGGGACAACGAGCCCGTGGCGATCGTCGGCATGGCCTGCCGCTACCCGGGCGGGGTCGCCTCGCCCGAGGACCTGTGGCGCCTGGTGGCCGACGGCGCGGACGCCGTCGGCGCCTTCCCCACCGACCGCGGCTGGGATCTCGACGCGCTCTACGACCCGGACCCGGACCACCCCGGCACCTTCTACGCGCGGGAAGCCGGATTCCTGCGCGACGCCACCGAGTTCGACGCCGGCTTCTTCGGCATCTCCCCGCGCGAGGCGTCGGCGACGGACCCGCAGCAGCGGCTGCTGCTTGAGACCTCCTGGGAGGCCTTCGAGCGGGCGGGCATCGACCCGGCGACGGTGCGCGGCACCAAGGTGGGCGTGTTCACCGGCGTCATGTACCACGACTACGGCTCGCGCCTGCCGCAGGTGCCCGCCGACGTCGAGGGCTACCTGGGCAACGGCAGCGCCGGCAGCGTGGCGTCCGGCCGCGTCGCCTTCTCCCTCGGTCTTGAGGGCCCGGCCGTCTCCGTCGACACCGCCTGCTCCTCCTCCCTGGTCGCCCTGCACCTGGCGGTGCAGTCACTGCGGCAGGGCGAGTGCTCGCTGGCCCTCGCCGGCGGCGTGGCCGTCATGTCGACCCCGGCGACGTTCATCGAGTTCAGCCGCCAGCGCGGACTCTCGGCGGACGGCCGCTGCAAGTCCTTCGCGGCCGCCGCCGACGGCACCGGCTGGGCCGAGGGCGCGGGCGTGCTGCTGGTGGAGAAGCTGTCGGACGCCCGGCGCAACGGGCACCCGGTGCTCGCGGTGGTGCGTGGCAGCGCGATCAACCAGGACGGTGCCAGCAACGGCCTGACCGCCCCCAACGGCCCCGCGCAGCAGCGCGTCATCCGCCAGGCTCTGGAGAACGCCCGACTGTCGGCCGGCGAGGTCGACGTCGTGGAGGCGCACGGGACGGGTACGCGGCTGGGTGACCCGATCGAGGCGCAGGCGCTGCTGGCGACGTACGGGCAGGAGCGCGGTGGGGATCCGCTGTGGCTGGGGTCGTTGAAGTCGAACATCGGGCACACCCAGGCGGCGGCCGGTGTCGGTGGCGTGATCAAGATGGTCATGGCGATGCGGGCGGGCGTGCTGCCGAAGACCCTGCACGTGGACGAGCCTTCGCCGTTCGTGGACTGGTCGGCGGGTGCGGTCGAGCTGCTCACCGAGGCGCGGGACTGGCCGGCGGGCGAACGGCCCCGCCGGGCCGCCGTGTCCTCCTTCGGGGTCAGCGGGACCAACGCCCATGTGGTGCTGGAGCAGGCGCCGGGGGAGGAGTCTGCGGAGGCCGGCGAGGTGTCTCCGGTTGCCGGTGGTGTGGTGCCGTGGGTGCTGTCGGGTCGCAGTGAGGCGGCGCTGCGGGAGCAGGCGCGGCGGCTGTTGGCGGTGGTCGTGGAGGAGCGGCCGGCGGATGTCGGTTTCTCGCTGGTGTCCTCGCGGGCGGTGTTCGAGCACCGGGCCGTGGTGGTCGGCGAGGGCCGGGAGGCGCTGCTGGCGGGCCTGGGTGCGTTGGCGGACGGTCTGCCGGGTGCGGGCGTGGTGTCCGGGCGGGTGCGTTCGGGGCGTCCGGTGTTCGTGTTCCCGGGTCAGGGGTCGCAGTGGCTGGGCATGGCCCGCGAACTGCTGGCGGACGAGCCGGTGTTCCGTTCGCGGATGGAGGAGTGTGCCAAGGCGCTTGCTCCGTATGTGGATTGGGAGTTGCTGGAGGTTGTCTCGGGTGAGGACGGCGGGTGGATGGAGCGGGTGGACGTGGTCCAGCCGGTGCTGTTCGCCGTGATGGTCTCGCTGGCTGCCCTCTGGCGTTCGTGCGGTGTGGAGCCGTCGGCGGTGGTCGGGCACTCGCAGGGCGAGATTGCCGCCGCTGCTGTCTCCGGTGCGCTGTCGCTGGAGGATGCCGCCCTGGTGGTGGCGCTGCGCAGCCAGGCGATCATCGAACTGTCGGGCCTGGGTGGCATGGTGTCCGTTCCGCTGCCCGTGGAGAGCGTCCGGGAGCTGCTGTCCGGCCGTGAGGGAATCTCGATCGCGGCCGTCAACGGCCCGAACTCCGTCGTGGTTTCCGGCGATGCCGGTGCCCTGGACGAGCTGATGGAGCACTGCGGCGCGCAGGAGATCCGGGCGCGTCGTATCGCGGTGGATTACGCGTCGCACTCGGCGCATGTGGAGCGCATCGAGGCCCGCCTGGCCGAGCTGCTGGCCCCGGTCACGCCGCGCGTGCCGGAGGTGCCGTTCCACTCCACCGTGACCGGTGAGGTGATCGACAGCGCTTCGCTGGACGCCGGTTACTGGTATCGCAACCTGCGCCAGACGGTGGAGTTCGCGAGCACCGTCGAGGCCCTGCTGGCCTCGGGTCACTCGCAGTTCGTGGAGGTGAGTGCCCATCCGGTGCTGACCGTCGGCATCCAGGAGGCCATTGACGCCAGCGCCGTCGAGGCGACGGTCCAGGGCACCCTGCGCCGTGACCACGGTGGCCGGGAGCGTTTCCTGACCGCCCTCGCCGAGGCCTGGGCCAACGGCGCCACCGTCGACTGGGCCGCCCGGTTCCAGGGCGCCCGTCGCATCGACCTGCCCACCTACGCCTTCCAGCGCGACCGCTACTGGCTGGAGCCCGAGGCCGCCGCCGACGTGCCGGCCGCCGTGGTCGACGCCGTCGAGGCCGGCTTCTGGGAGACCGTCGAGCGTGAGAGCCTCGACGAGCTGACCGCCACGCTCGCCCTGGACGCGCACGCCCCGCTGAGCACCGTGCTGCCCGCGCTGGCCTCGTGGCGGCGCCGTCAGCGCGAGCGTTCGGCGCTGGACGCCTGGCGGTACCGGATCACCTGGCGTCCGGTCGGCCATTCCCCGGCCGGTCCCGCCGCCGCGACCCTCGCGGGCACCTGGCTGGTCGCCGTCCCGGAGACGGCCGACGACGTCCTGACCCGGGATGTCGCGGACACACTCACCGCGTGCGGCGCCGAGGTGGTCGCCCTGCCGTGGCAGGCGGCCGAGGACCGGGGTTCGCTGGCGGCTCGGCTTCGTGTCGTCGCCGCCGAACACGCCGACGTGGCAGGCGTGTTGGCGCTGCCCTTCGCATCCCTCACGGCGGCGGGCGCGGAGGACGTCCCGGCGGCCGTGGTCGCGGCCGCCCTCCTGGTCCAGGCGCTGGGCGACGCCGGGCTGGCCGCCCCGCTGTGGCTGACCACCCGGGGCGCCGTCACCGTCGGCCGGGCGGATGCCGTCGAGGCTCCGGAGCAGGCGCTGCTCTGGGGCCTGGGACGGGTGGTCGCCCTGGAGCACCCGGACCGCTGGGGCGGTCTGGTGGACCTGCCGGCCGCGCCGGACGGGCGGGCGCTGGCCCGACTGGCCGGTGTGCTGGCCGGTGTGCCCGGGGAGGACCAGGTGGCGCTGCGTCCGGAGGGCGTGTTCGCCCGTCGGCTGGTGCGTCCGCGCCCCGACACAGCCTCCGCCTGCGCCGAGGCCTGGAAGCCGCGCGGAACGGTTCTGGTCACCGGCGGCACCGGTGCCCTCGGCGGGCACGTCGCCCGCTGGCTGGCCGCCAACGGCGCCGAGCGCCTGGTGCTGGCCGGCCGTCGGGGCCTGGAGGCGCCCGGAGCGGCCGAGCTGGCCGCCGAGCTGGCCGAGTCGGGCGTGGCGGTCGACGTCGTCGCCTGTGACGTGGCCGACGCCGCGGCGCTCGCCGCCCTGCTGGACGCCGTCCCGGCCGATCAGCCGCTCACGGCCGTCGTGCACACCGCCGGCGTGCTGGAGGACGGGGTGGCGGACGCACTGACGGCCGAGCGGTTCGCGGCCGTGCTGCGGCCCAAGCTGACCGCCGCGCGCCGGCTGCACGAGCTGACCGCCCACCTCGACCTGGACGCGTTCGTCCTCTTCTCCTCCTTCGCCGGCACCGTCGGCAACCCCGGTCAGGCCAACTACGCCGCCGCGAACGCCTACCTGGACGCGCTCGCCGAGCAGCGCCGGGCCGCCGGCCTGCCGGCCACCGCCGTCGCCTGGGGCCACTGGGCCGGCGGCGGGCTGGCCGACTCGGCCGCTCGGGACGCCCGGCTGCGCCGGGACGGGCTGGTCGCGATGGCACCGGAGGCCGCCGTCGCGGCGATGGCCGCCGCGGTGGGAGGGCCGGAGGCGCTCACCGTGATCGCCGACGTGGAGTGGGAGCGTTTCGCCCGCAACTTCTGCGCCACCCGGCCGAGCCCGCTGCTGGCCGAACTGCCCGAGGTCCAGCGGGCGGTGGCTCCCGCCGACCGGCCGACGGACGGCGCGGAACGGACGGGCCTGGCCGAGCAGTTGGCCGCCCTGGCGCCCGTCGATCGGGAGCGCCACCTGCTGACGCTGGTGCGCGGCCAGGTCGCCGGGGTGCTCGGCCACGCCTCGCCGGAGGCCGTCGACCCGGTGCGCGCCTTCCGCGAGCTGGGCTTCGACTCGCTGACCGCCGTCGAGCTGCGCAACCGGCTCGCCGCCGTCACCGGACTCACGCTGCCCGCCACCCTGGTGTTCGACCACCCGACGCCGTCCGCGCTGACCTCCCTGCTGCTCGGCCTGCTGGTCGGCGACCGGGAGCCCGGTCCGGCCCCGGTGGCCGTACGGGCGGGTGCGAGCACCCGGGCCGCCGACGAGGAGCCGATCGCGATCGTCGCGATGAGCTGCCGCTTCCCCGGCGGGGTCAGCAGCCCCGAGGAGCTGTGGGAGCTGCTCGCCGGCGGACGGGACGCGATGACGGGCTTCCCGGCCAACCGCGGCTGGGACCTCGACGCGCTCTACCACCCGGACCCGGACCACAAGGGCACCTGCTACGCCCGCGAAGGCGGATTCCTGCACGAGGCGGGCGAGTTCGACGCCGGCTTCTTCGGCATCTCCCCGCGTGAGGCGCTGGCGATGGACCCGCAGCAGCGGCTGCTGCTGGAGACCTCCTGGGAGCTGTTCGAGCGCGCCGGCATCGACCCGGCCGCACTCAGGGGCAGCCAGGCGGGCGTGTTCGTCGGCACCAACGGCCAGGACTACGTGCCGCGCCTGCACGAGGGCCCGCAGGGCGTCGAGGGCTACCTCCTGACCGGCAGCGCCGCCGCCGTGGTCTGTGGACGGATCGCCTACACCTTCGGTCTTGAGGGCCCGGCGGTCACCGTCGACACGGCCTGCTCGGCCTCCCTGGTCGCCCTGCACCTGGCCGCCCAGGCGCTGCGCAACGGCGAGTGCACGATGGCGCTGGCCGGCGGTGCCACCGTGATGTCCCAGCCGGGTTCCTTCATCGAGTTCAGCCGCCAGCGCGGCCTGGCCGCCGACGGCCGCTGCAAGGCCTTCGCCGCCGCGGCCGACGGCACCGGCTGGGGCGAGGGCGTCGGCCTGGTGCTGCTGGAGCGCCTCTCCGACGCCGAGCGCAACGGGCACCGGGTACTGGCCGTGGTGCGCGGCAGCGCCGTCAACCAGGACGGTGCCAGCAACGGCCTGACCGCCCCCAACGGCCCGTCGCAGCAGCGCGTCATCCGCCAGGCCCTGGCGGCCGCCCGGCTGACCGCCGACGAGGTCGACGCGGTCGAGGCGCACGGCACCGGCACCACCCTCGGCGACCCGATCGAGGCCCAGGCCCTGCTCGCCACGTACGGGCAGGAACGCACCGGCGAGCCGCTCTGGCTCGGCTCGGTGAAGTCCAACCTCGGCCACACCCAGGCCGCCGCCGGCATCGCGGGCGTCATCAAGATGGTCATGGCGATGCGGGAGGGCGTCCTGCCCAGGACCCTGCACGTCGACGAGCCGACCCCGCACGTCGACTGGACCTCCGGCGCCGTCGAACTGGTCACCGAGGCCCGCGCCTGGCCCGAGACCGGGCGCCCGCGCCGCTCGGGCGTCTCCTCCTTCGGCATCGGCGGCACCAACGCCCACGTCATCCTGGAGGCCGCGCCGCCCGTCGGGGAACCGCCGGTCGCACCGGTGACCGGACCGGTGCCGCTGGTGCTGTCCGGCCACTCCGGCCCGGCCCTGCGCGACCAGGCCCGCCGCCTGCGGACCTGGCTCTCCCGCGAGTCCGACCCGGACCTCACCGCGCTGGCCACCGCACTCGCCGGCGAGCGCGCGGCCCTGGGCCACCGCGCCGTGCTGACGGCCTCCGACGTGACGGAGCTGGCGGCCGGGCTGGAGGCCCTCGCGGACCGGGAGAGCGCGACCGGCCTGGCCATCGGCGCCGTGCGCGAACCCGGCCGCACCGCCTTCCTGTTCACCGGACAGGGCAGTCAACGGCCTGGCATGGGCCGCGAGTTGTACGAGGCTCACCCGGTGTTCGCGGACGCCTTCGACGCGGTCTGCGCGCGGGTCGAACTGCCGCTGCGCGACGCGGTGTTCGGCGATGACGCGGAGCTGCTGGACCGCACCGAGTACGCCCAGCCGGCGCTGTTCGCCGTCGAGGTGGCGCTGTTCCGCCTGTTCGAGAGCTGGGGGCTGCGCCCGGACGTCCTGGTCGGCCACTCGATCGGCGAGATCGCCGCCGCCCACGTGGCGGGCGTGCTGTCGCTGGACGACGCCGTCACCCTGGTCGCGGCCCGCGGCCGGCTGATGCAGGCACTGCCCGAGGGCGGCGCGATGGTCGCGGTGGAGGCCACCGAGGAGGAGGTCCTGCCGCTGCTCACCGAGAGCGTGAGCATCGCGGCGATCAACGGCCCGACCTCCGTGGTGGTCTCCGGTGACGAAGCCGACGTCCTCGCGGTCGCCGGCCGGTTCACCGGGCAGGGCCGCCGGACCAAGCGGCTGAACGTCAGCCACGCGTTCCACTCCCCGCTGATGGACGGCATGCTGGACGACTTCCGCCGGGTGGCGGAGGGACTGACCTACTCGGCACCGCGGATCACCGTGGTCTCCGACGTCACCGGCGCGGTCGCGACCGCCGAGGAGCTGTGCTCGCCCGACTACTGGGTGCGCCACGTCCGCGAGGCCGTCCGCTTCCTCGACGGCATGCGCACCCTGGCGGCCGACGGCGTCACCACCTTCGTCGAACTCGGCCCCGACGCCGTGCTCACCGCCCTGGGCCGCGACTGCCTCGACGAGCGGACCGACGCCCTGCTGGTGCCGGCGCTGCGCCGGGACCGCGGCGAGACCGGCGCGGTGCTGGCCGCCCTCGCCGAACTCCACGTGCACGGGCACACGCCGCACTGGCCGGCTGTGCTCGGCGCCCCGCCCGTCCGCCGCCTCGACCTGCCCACCTACGCCTTCCAGCACGACTGGTACTGGCTCGACACCGACCCGGCGACCGCCCCCGCCGCCCCGGCCGCCGACGACCGGCACCCGGCCGGGACCACCCGGGAGGCCGGCTTCTGGGCCGCCGTCGAGGACCAGGACCTGACCACCCTCGCGGAGACCCTGCGACTGCCCGATTCGGCGCCGCTCGGCGCGATCCTCCCGGAGCTCTCCTCCTGGCGGCGCCGCACCCGGGAGCTGTCCGCCGTCGACGCCTGGTGCCACCGCTTCACCTGGCGGCAGCTGCCCGAGCCCGCCCCGGCCGGTGCCGTCGGCGGCTGGCTGCTCGTCGTCCCCGAGCCGCAGGCCGGCCACGCGCTCGTCACCGGGGCCGTCGACGCCCTCACCGAGGCCGGCGCCGACGTGCTCACCCTCGAACTCGACACCGGCGACGCGGACCGCACCGTCCTGGCCAAGCGCCTGGCCGAACTCCTCGCCGACGGGACCGAGGTGACCGGCGTGCTGTCGCTCGCCGCCCTCGACGAGCGGCCCCACCCGGACCAGGAGGAACTCTCCACCGGCCTGGCTCTCACCCTGGCCCTGACCCAGGCACTCGGCGACGCACAGCTCCACGCACCGCTGTGGGCGGTCACCAGCGGCGCCGTCACCGTCGCCGCGACCGACCGGCCCGACCACCCGGGGCAGGCCCAGGTCTGGGGCTTCGGACGGGTCGCCGCCCTGGAGCACCCGCTGCGCTGGGGCGGACTGGTCGACCTGCCCGCCACCCTGGCGGACCGCCGCACCCGCTCCCGCCTGCTCGGCGTCCTCACCGGCGGCTCGGGCGAGGACCAGGTGGCGGTGCGCCCCGGCGGACTCTACGGCCGCCGCCTGACCCCGGCCGCGCCCACCGGCCAGGCCGAACCCACCGGTTCGCGCGGCGCCGGCTGGGTCGCCGGCGCCACCGTACTGATCACCGGCGGCACCGGCGCCGTCGGCGCCGAGGTGGCCCGCCACCTGGCGCGCGGCGGCGCCGCCCACCTCGTGCTGGCCGGCCGCCGGGGCGCCGACGCCCCGGGCGCCCCGCGGCTGCGGGACGAGCTGGTCGCCCTCGGCGCCCAGGTCACCCTCGCCGCCTGCGACCTGGCCGACCGCACGGCCGTGGCCGACCTGCTGGACCGGCACGCCGTCACCGCGGTCGTGCACGCCGCCGGCGTCGTCGACGACGGCACCGTCGAACTGCAGTCCCCGGAGCGCTTCGCCACCGTGCTGCGCCCCAAGGCGGTCGCCGCCCGGCACCTCGACGAGCTCACCCGCTCGCGCGACCTCGACGCCTTCGTCCTGTTCTCCGCCTTCGCCGGCGCCGTCGGCAACCCCGGGCAGAGCAACTACGCGGCCGCCAACGCCTACCTGGACGCACTCGCCGAACAGCGCCGCGCCGACGGCCTGCCCGCCACCTCGCTGGTGTGGGGCGTCTGGGGCTGCGGCATGGCCGCCCAGGGCGACGTCACGGAGCAGCTGGAGCGGGCCGGGCTGCGGGTGATGGCCCCCGAGTCGGCGGCCGGCGCCGTCGACCGGGCTCTCCCGCCCGGCCAGGCGGTGCTCGCCGTCGCCGACGTCGACTGGCCGCGGTTCGCCGGCCGGCGCACCGCGCAGCGGCCGAGCCGGCTCTTCGACGAGCTGCCGGCCGTCCGGGACGAGGGCGCCGGGCACACCGGGGCCCAGGCCGCCGGCACCGAACCCACCGCCGGCCTGGCCGAACGGATCGCCGCCGCGCCCGCGGCCGAGCGGGAACGCCTGCTGCTGGCCCTGGCCCGTGAGTCGGTGGCCGAGGTCCTGGGCCACCGCGGCACCGCCGCCGTCCACCCCGACCGGGCCTTCAAGGAGCTGGGCTTCACCTCGCTCGCCGCCGTCGAGCTGCGCAACCGGCTGGACGCCGCGACCGGGCTGCGGCTGCCCGCCTCCCTGGTCTTCGACCACCCCACTCCCGCCGCCCTGGCGGAGTACCTGCGCGTCCGGCTGGTCCCGGACGCGGCCCCGCAAGCCCCGGCCGTCATCGCCGAACTCGACCGGCTGGAAGCCGCGTTGGCGGCGGCGACGGAGGGCGGACTGCTCGCCGTCCTGCCCGACGAAGCCGACCGGGACGCCGTCGGGAACCGGCTCAGGACACTGCTCTCCACCTGGACCGGCGCCCTCGGGGCCGACGAGCCGGAGACGGTCGCCGACCAGCTCGACGCCGCCTCCGACGACGAGATCTTCGACTTCATCGACCGGAAGTTCGGGGCCTCATGACCAGCAACGCACGCGCACTC
The DNA here is from genome assembly GCF_044763205.1 of Kitasatospora sp. NPDC096204. Classification (NCBI taxonomy): domain Bacteria; kingdom Bacillati; phylum Actinomycetota; class Actinomycetes; order Kitasatosporales; family Streptomycetaceae; genus Kitasatospora; species Kitasatospora sp. NPDC096204. The sequence goes on along the minus strand of NZ_JBIWFT010000064.1, from coordinate 8,396 downwards.
CAGACGACTCCGGCAGGTGGACTTCCCGATGGCGAATGAAGACAAGCTCCGCGAGTACCTCAAGCGGGTCACGGTCGAGCTGAGCGAGGCCCACGAGCGCCTGCGCGAGGCGGACGAGCGGGAGTCCGAGCCCATCGCGATCGTCGCCATGAGCTGCCGCTACGCGGGCGGGATCGACACCCCCGAGCAGCTGTGGGACCTGGTCGCGGACGAACGGGACGCCATCGCCGGCTTCCCGGCCGACCGCGGCTGGGACCTCGACGCGCTCTACCACCCGGACCCGGACCACCCCGGCACCAGCCACGTCCGCGAGGGCGCGTTCCTGGACGCTGCGGGCGGGTTCGACGCGGGCTTCTTCGGCATCTCGCCGCGCGAGGCGCTGGCGATGGACCCGCAGCAGCGGCTGCTCCTTGAGACCTCCTGGGAGGCCTTCGAGCGCGCGGGCATCGCCCCGTCCTCGGTGCGCGGCACCCGGGTCGGCGTCTACGTCGGCACCAACGGCCAGGAGTACGCCAAGGGCGCGCGCAAGCTGCCCGAGGACGTCGAGGGCTACCTCGCCACCGGCAACGCCGCCAGCGTCGTCTCCGGCCGCATCTCCTACACCCTCGGTCTTGAGGGCCCGGCCGTCTCCGTCGACACCGCCTGCTCCGCCTCCCTGGTCGCCCTGCACCTCGCCGTGCGCGCGCTGCGGGCCGGCGAGTGCACCATGGCGCTCGCGGGCGGCGTCACCGTGATGGCCACCCCGCTGCCCTTCGTCGAGTTCAGCCGCCAGCGGGCGCTGGCCGAGAACGGCCGCTGCAAGCCGTTCGCCGCCGCCGCCGACGGCACCGGCTGGGGCGAGGGCGCGGGCGTGCTGCTGCTGGAGAAGCTGTCGGACGCCCGCCGCAACGGGCACCAGGTGCTGGCGGTCGTGCGCGGCAGCGCGATCAACCAGGACGGTGCCAGCAACGGCCTGACCGCCCCCAACGGCCCCGCGCAGCAGCGCGTCATCCGCGCCGCGCTGGCCGCCGCCCGGCTCTCGGCGGACCAGGTGGACGTGGTCGAGGCGCACGGCACCGGAACGGTGCTCGGCGACCCGATCGAGGCCCAGGCGCTGCTCGCCACCTACGGGCAGGAGCGCACCGGGGACCCGCTCTGGCTGGGCTCGGTGAAGTCCAACATCGGGCACACCCAGGCCGCCGCCGGTGTGGCGGGTGTGATCAAGATGGTGATGGCGATGCGGCACGGCGTGCTGCCGCGCACCCTGCACGTCGACCAGCCGTCGCCGCACGTGGACTGGGCCTCCGGCGCGGTCGAGCTGCTGACCGAGGCCCGGGACTGGCCGGCCGGCGGACGGCCCCGCCGGGCCGCCGTCTCGTCCTTCGGGGTCAGCGGGACCAACGCCCACGTGGTGCTGGAGGAGGAACCCGCGGCGGAACGCGCGGAGGCCGACGAGGAGTCGGTGGCCGGCGGTGAGGTGCCGTGGGCGCTCTCGGCCCGCAGTGCGGCGGCGCTGCGGGAGCAGGCGCAGCGCCTGCTGGCGGTCGCCGGGGGCGAGCGGCCGGCGGATGTCGGCTACTCGCTGGCGACGGCCCGTTCGGTGTTCGAGCACCGCGCGGTCGTCGTGGGTGCGGGGAAGGCGGACCTGTTCGCCGGTCTCGCCGCGCTCGCCGACGGTGAGCAGGTGGCTCAGCTGGTCCAGGGCACGGCCCGGACGACCGGTGGCCCGGTGTTCGTGTTCCCGGGGCAGGGGTCGCAGTGGCTGGGCATGGCCCGGGGGCTGCTGGCGGATGAGCCGGTGTTCCGTTCGCGGATGGAGGAGTGCGCCAAGGCGCTCTCCCTGTACGTGGATTGGGAGCTGCTGGAGGTCGTCTCGGGTGAGGACGGCGGGTGGATGGAGCGGGTGGACGTGGTCCAGCCGGTGCTGTTCGCCGTGATGGTTTCGCTGGCTGCCCTCTGGCGTTCGTACGGTGTGGAGCCGTCGGCGGTGGTCGGGCACTCGCAGGGCGAGATTGCCGCCGCCGCCGTGTCCGGTGCGCTGTCGCTGGAGGACGCCGCCCTGGTGGTGGCGCTGCGCAGTCAGGCGATCATCGAACTGTCGGGTCTGGGTGGCATGGTGTCCGTTCCGCTGCCGGTGGAGAGCGTCCGGGAGCTGCTGTCCGGCCGTGAGGGAATCTCGATCGCGGCTGTCAACGGCCCGAACTCCGTTGTGGTTTCCGGTGATGCCGGTGCCCTGGACGAGCTGGTGGAGTACTGCGGCGCGCAGGAGATCCGGGCTCGTCGGATCGCGGTGGACTACGCGTCGCACTCGGCGCATGTGGAGCGCATCGAGGCCCGCCTGGCGGAGCTGCTGGCCCCGGTCGCCCCGCGCGTGCCGGAGGTGCCGTTCCACTCCACCGTGACCGGTGAGGTCATCGATTCGGCCGCGCTGGACGCCGGTTACTGGTACCGCAACCTGCGCCAGACGGTGGAGTTCGCGAGCACCGTCGAGGCCCTGCTGGCCTCGGGTCACTCGCAGTTCGTCGAGGTGAGCGCCCATCCGGTGCTGACCGTCGGCATCCAGGAGGCCATTGACGCCAGCGCCGTCGAGGCCACGGTCCAGGGCACCCTGCGTCGCGACCACGGTGGCCGGGAGCGTTTCCTGACCGCCCTCGCCGAGGCCTGGGCCAACGGCGCCACCGTCGACTGGGCCGCCCGGTTCCAGGGCGCCCGTCGCATCGACCTGCCCACCTACGCCTTCCAGCGCGACCGCTACTGGCTCGTCCCGGACCAGGAGGACGAGCCGTTCCGCGCGGGCACCCCCGGCGAGCAGCGCTTCTGGACGGCCGTCGACGACGCGGACGCCGCCGGGCTGGCCGGCGCCCTGGGGATCACCGGGGACGAGGCCGAGGAGTCCCTCCGGACGCTGCTGCCGCTGCTGACCTCCTGGCACCGCGCCGAGCAGGACCGCTCGGTGGTCGACTCCTGGCGCTACCGGGCCGCCTGGCGGCAGCTGGACGGCGTTCCCGAGGGGCGCCTGTCCGGCACCTGGCTGGTGGCCGTCCCCGAGCCGGCCGGTCCTCGGGCCGAGTCGGTGCTCGCCGCACTGGCCGGATCGGACGCCGCCCCGCTCCGCTGCGCCCTGCCGGCCGGTGCGGACCGGGCGGCCGTCGCGGAGCGGCTCCGCGCGGCGCTCGCCGGTGCGCCGGAGCTCTCCGGTGTGCTGTCGCTGCTCGCCCTGGACGAGCGGCCGCTGCCGGACCACCCGGCGGTCCCGGCGGGCCTGGCGGGCAACCTCGCCCTGGTCCAGGCGCTCGGCGACGCGGACGTGGACGCGCCGCTGCGGCTGCTCACCGCGGGCGCCGTCGCCACCGGCCCGCGGGAGCGGCTGGCCAACCCCGCGCAGGCCCTGGTCTGGGGCTTCGGCCGGGTGGTGGCCCAGGAACACCCGCAGCGCTGGGGCGGTCTGGTCGACGTCCCGGCCGACCCCGAAGGCGACGCCGCCCTGGTGGCCCGGCTGGCCGGGGCGCTCACCGGCGCCGGCGCCGAGGACCAGCTGGCGGTCCGTCCGGAGGGCGTCTTCGGCCGCCGGCTGCTGCCCGCGCCGTTCGACCCGTCGGCGGTCAGCGCGGCCTGGCGCCCCGAGGGCACCGTGCTGGTCACCGGCGGCACGGGCGCGCTCGGCGGGCACGTCGCCCGCTGGCTGGCCGCCAACGGCGCCCGGGACCTGCTGCTGGTCAGCCGCCGGGGCGCCGACGCCCCGGGCGCGGCCGAGCTGGTCGAGGAGCTCGCCGCCCTCGGCACCCGCGCCGAGGCGGTGGCCTGCGACGTCGCGGACCGCGACGACCTGGCCCGGCTGCTCGCCGGGATCCCGGAGCACGCCCCGCTCACGGCGGTGGTCCACACGGCCGCGATCGTCGACGACAACCTGCTCGACGCGCTCACCGTCGACCAGGTCGCCCGCGCGCTCGCCGTCAAGGTCACCGCCGCCCGCAACCTGGACGAGCTGACCCGCGGCCTGGACCTCTCGGCCTTCGTCCTGTTCTCCTCGTTCGCCGGCACCTTCGGCCTCGCCGGCCAGGGCAACTACGCCCCCGGCAACGCCTTCCTGGACGCGCTCGCCGAGCAGCGCCGGGCCGACGGGCTGCCCGCCACCTCGCTGGCCTGGGGCCACTGGGCCGGCGGCGGCATGGCCGAGGGCGCGGTCGAGTCCTCGCTGCGCCGGCGCGGCAGCGGCGAGCTGGTGCCCGAACTGGCGGTCACCGTGCTCCAGCAGGCCCTGGACGCCCGGGAGGTGTTCCTCGCCGTCGCCGACATCGCCTGGGACCGCTTCGTCCCGGCGTTCGGAGCCGGCCACGTCCGGCCGCTGATCAGCGAGGTGCCCGAGGTCGCCCGGATGCTCGACCGGCGTCCGGCCGGGTCGGCGCACACCGACGGCGCCGACCCGGCCTCCTTCGCCGCACGGCTGGCGGCGCTGCCCGCCGCCGACCGGTCCGGGGCGCTGCTCGACCTGGTCCGCACCCGCACCGCCGGCGTCCTGGGGCACGCCTCCGCCGAGGCCGTCGACCCGACCCGGGCCTTCCGGGACCTCGGGTTCGACTCCCTCACCGCCGTCGAGATGCGCAACCGCCTGACCGCCGCGATCGGCGTCAAGCTCCCCGCCACCCTGGTCTTCGACCACCCGACGCCGGCCGTGCTGGCCGACCACCTGCTGGCCGAACTCCTCGGCGCCCAGCCGGACCGGGAGACCGCGGCGCTCGCCGACCTCGAACGCCTGGACGCCGAACTCGGCGACCTCGCCGCCGACCGGGAGACCGCCGACGCGGTGACCGCCCGCCTCCAGCGGATGCTCTCCCGCTGGACTGCCCGCTTCGCCGAGACCGACGCGGACGCCGAAACGAACGTGCTGGACACGGCCACGGCCACGGCCGACGAGCTCTTCGCCCTCCTCGACAACGAGCTGGGGACGTCGTGACGACCGAAGACGCTGTGAACCGCGCCGCAGGACCGCACAACCCGGAGGGTACGCCCACGATGGACGCTCAGGACAAGCTGCTCGGCTACCTCAGGAAGGCGACCGCCGACCTCCAGTCGACGCGCCGCCGCCTGCACGAGCTGGAGTCCGCGGCCGACGAGCCGATCGCGATCGTCGCCCTGGGCTGCCGCTACCCCGGCGACGTCCGCGGCCCCGAGGACCTGTGGGAGCTGGTCCGCGACGGGCGGGACGCCGTCGCCCGGATCCCCGCCGACCGCGGCTGGGACCTCGACGCCCTCCACCACCCCGACCCGGATCACCCCGGCACCAGCTACGTCGTGGACGGCGGATTCCTCGACGGCGCGGGCGAGTTCGACCCGGCGTTCTTCGGGATCAACCCGCGCGAGGCGCTCGCCATGGACCCGCAGCAGCGGCTGCTGCTGGAGACGTCCTGGGAGACCTTCGAGCGGGCCGGCATCGACCCGCGGTCGCTGCGCGGCAGCCGGACCGGCGTCTTCGTCGGCATGACCTTCCACGACTACGCCACCGTCCTGCAGGAGTCCGGCGAGGACGTCGAAGGCTACGTCGGCACCGGCAACACCGCGAGCGTCGCCTCCGGCCGGCTCTCGTACGCCTTCGGGCTGGAGGGCCCGGCCGTCACCGTCGACACCGCCTGCTCCTCCTCGCTGGTCGCCCTGCACCTGGCCGCCCAGGCCCTGCGCAGCGGCGAGTGCACCATGGCCCTGGCCGGCGGCGTCGCGGTGATGTCCACCGCGCAGATGCTGGTCGAGTTCAGCCGCCAGCGCGGGCTGGCGGCGGACGGCCGCTGCAAGGCCTTCGCGGCCGCCGCCGACGGCTTCGGCGCCGGCGAGGGCGTCGGCGTGCTGCTGCTGGAGAAGCTCTCGGACGCCCGCCGCAACGGGCACCCGGTGCTCGCGGTCGTGCGCGGCAGCGCCGTCAACCAGGACGGCGCCAGCAACGGCCTCACCGCCCCGAACGGCCCGTCCCAGCGGCGGGTCATCCGCCAGGCCCTGGCCGTGGCCAACCTCGCCGCCCACCAGATCGACGCGGTCGACGCCCACGGCACCGGCACGGCGCTGGGCGACCCGATCGAGGCCCAGGCGCTGCTCGCCACCTACGGCCAGGAGCGCGGCGAGGGCGGCGAGCCGCTCTGGCTCGGCTCGGTGAAGTCCAACATCGGCCACACCCAGGCCGCCGCCGGCGCCGCGAGCATCATCAAGATGGTCCACGCGATCCGGGCCGGCGTCCTGCCGAAGACCCTGCACGTGGACGAGCCGTCGCCGCACGTCGACTGGGCCTCCGGCGCCGTCGAGCTGCTGACCGAGAGCCGGCCGTGGCCGCAGACCGGTCGCCCGCGCCGGGCGGCGGTGTCGTCCTTCGGCATCAGCGGCACCAACGCGCACGTCATCATCGAGCAGGCCCCGGCCGAGGACGCCGCGGGCACCGAGGAGCCCGGGCAGGAGCCCCGGACGGACGGCGGGGCGCGGCCGTTCGTGCTCACCGCGAAGGACGCCCGCGGCCTGCGCGAGCAGGCGGGCCGGCTCCGGACCTTCCTCGCCCGCGGCCTGGAGGTCGAACTCCCGGACGTGGCACACTCGTTGGCCGGTCGGACGGCCTTCGAGCAGCGTGCGGTGGTGCTGGCGGGCGACCGGGCCGGGCTGGACGCGGGGCTGGAGGCGCTGGCCCGCGGGGGGTCCGCGCCGAACCTCGTGCAGGGCGCGGTGCTCGGCGGGAAGCTGGCGTTCCTGTTCACGGGGCAGGGGAGCCAGCGTCCGGGGATGGGGCGTGAGCTGTACGAGGCGTTCCCGGTGTTCGCGGACGCCTTCGACGCGGTGTGCGCGCGGGTCGAACTGCCGCTGAGGGAGGCCGTGTTCGGGGAGGATGCGGACGTCCTGGCCCGTACGGAGTTCACCCAGGTGGCGCTGTTCGCGGTGGAGACCGCGCTGTTCCGGTTGATGGAGAGCTGGGGGGCCCGTCCGGACTTCCTGGTGGGGCACTCGATCGGTGAGATCGCGGCCGCGCACGTCGCGGGTGTGCTGTCGCTGGACGATGCGGTGGCGCTGGTCGCGGCTCGTGGCCGGCTGATGCAGGCGCTGCCGGAGGGTGGCGCGATGGTGGCGGTGAAGGCCTCGGAGGAGGAGGTGCTGCCGCTGCTGACCGCTCAGGTGAGCATCGCGGCGATCAACGGTCCTGCCTCGGTGGTGATTTCGGGCGACGAGTCCGAAGTGCTGGCGATCGCGGCGCAGTTCGAGAAGACCAAGCGGCTGAACGTCAGCCACGCGTTCCACTCGCCGCTGATGGACGGCATGCTGGCGGAGTTCCTGGCCGTCGCCGAGGGCCTGTCCTACGCCGAGCCGAAGATTTCGGTGGTCTCCAACGTCACCGGGGAGATGGCCACCGCCGAGGAGCTGTGCTCGCCCGCGTACTGGGTGCGCCATGTCCGCGAGGCCGTCCGCTTCCTCGACGGCATGCGCACCCTGGAAGCCCAGGGTGTCACCACCTTCGTCGAGCTGGGCCCGGACGGCGTGCTGTCGGCCATGGGCCAGGAGTGCGTCGAGCAGGGCGTGTTCACCCCGGCGCTGCGCGCCGAGCGCCCGGAGACCGCGACCGCCCTGGCCGCGCCGGCCACCGCGTTCGTCGCCGGTCACGGCCTCGACTGGACGGCGCTGACCGGCGGCCGGACCATCGAGCTGCCGACCTACCCGTTCGACCGGCAGCGCTTCTGGCCGCGCCGCCGCACCGTCGCCCCCGTCGCGCCGGCGGCGGACCCGGCGGACACCGACTTCTGGCAGAGCGTCGAGGCCGGGGACGTGGCAGCCGTGGCGCGGACGCTCGCCGTCGACGCCGGTGCCTCGCTGGACTCCGTCCTGCCCGCGCTGTCGAACTGGCGCGCAGAGCGCCGGAAGCAGTCCGTGCTCGACGGCTGGTTCTACCGCGCCACCTGGCGCCCGCTCGACCAGCTCGCCCCGGCCGCCCCGGTGGCGGGCTGCCTGGCCGTCGTTCCGGCCGGGCACGAGCAGGACCCGGTCGTCACCGGGGTGCTCCGGGCGCTCGCCGACCACGGCACGGACGTCCGCACCCTGGTGGCCGACCCGGCCACGAGCCGCGTCGACCTGGCCGAACTGCTGCGCGCTGCTTCGGCGGACGCTCCGGCGGCGGAGCTGGTCCTCTCACTGCTCGCCCTCGCCGAGGGTGCCCACCCCGAGCAGCCGGTGGTGCCGCTGGGGAGCGCCGCGACCGCGACGCTGCTGCAGGCGATGGCCGACGCCGAGCTGACCGCCGCCCGGCTCTGGACGGTTACCCGGGGTGCCGTCTGCGCCGGACACGGCGACCGGCCGGCCGACCCGGCCCAGGCGATGGTCTGGGGTCTGGGGCGTAGTGCGGGCCTGGAGTTGCCGGGTCGTTGGGGTGGTCTGGTGGACCTGCCGGAGGTGGTGGACCG
>NZ_JBIWFT010000063.1:0-39052 GCF_044763205.1 Kitasatospora sp. NPDC096204 | reverse complement strand
CATCTGGATCACCGCCATGTGCCTCCAGGACAGCGTCAAGTGGTTCAACCGGCCCCGGTACTGACCGGCGCGCACGGCAGAGCGGCCCGGCCCCCTCCGAGGAGGGGGCCGGGCCGCTCTGTCGTTCCGTCACGCCGTCACGCCGTCGGCGGGACCGGTGTCAGTGGAAGAAGTGCCGCGCACCGGTGAAGTACATGGTCACGCCGGCCTCGGCGGCCGCCGCGACGACCTCCTCGTCGCGGATCGAGCCACCGGGCTGGACGATCGCCTTGACGCCGGCCGCGATCAGGATCGCCGGGCCGTCCGCGAACGGGAAGAAGGCGTCCGAGGCCGCGTAGGAGCCCTTGGCATGCTCGCCGGCCCGCTCGACCGCGAGCTTGCAGGAGTCCACCCGGTTCACCTGGCCCATGCCGACGCCGACCGAGGCGCCGTCCTTGGCCAGCAGGATCGCGTTGGACTTGACGGCCCGGCAGGCCCGCCAGGCGAAGGCCAGCTCGGCCAGCTCGTCGGCGGACAGCGCCTCACCGCTGGCGAGGGTCCAGTTCGCCGGGTCGTCGCCCTCGGCGTGCACCCGGTCGGCGTCCTGGAGCAGCACGCCGCCGGAGATCGGGCGCACCTCCTGGCGGTTGGCCGGGGCCTCGGGGGCGAGCAGCACCCGCAGGTTCTTCTTGCGGGTGAGCACCTCCAGGGCGCCCTCCTCGTAGCCGGGGGCCACGACGACCTCGGTGAAGATCGGGGCGATCTGCTCGGCCAGCGCGACGGTGACCGGGCGGTTGACGGCGATCACGCCGCCGTACGCGGAGACCGGGTCGCACTCGTGCGCCTTGCGGTGCGCCTCGGCGACGTCGGCGCCGGTCCCGATGCCGCACGGGTTGGCGTGCTTGATGATCGCGACGGCCGGCTCGGCGTGGTCGTAGGCGGCGCGGCGGGCGGCGTCGGTGTCGACGTAGTTGTTGTACGACATCTCCTTGCCGTGCAGCTGCTGCGCGCCGGCCAGGCCGCCGGTGCCGTCGCTGTACAGCGCGGCGCCCTGGTGCGGGTTCTCGCCGTAGCGCAGCACGTTCTGCCGCTCCCAGGTCGAGCCGAGGAACTCGGGGAAGTGCGCGTCGCTCGGGGCGTAGCCGTCCTCGAACCAGGAGGCGACGGCCACGTCGTAGGCGGCGGTGTGGGCGAACGCGGCACCGGCCAGGCGCTTGCGGGTGGCCAGGTCGAAGCCGCCCTCCCGGACGGCCTTCAGCACGTCGCCGTAGCGGGCCGGGTCGACCACCACGGCCACCGAGGGGTGGTTCTTGGCGGCGGCGCGGACCATGCTCGGGCCGCCGATGTCGATCTGCTCGACGCACTCGTCCGGGGTGGCGCCGGAGGCGACGGTGGCCTTGAACGGGTAGAGGTTCACCACGACCAGGTCGAAGGGCTCGACGCCCAGCTCGGCCAGCTGCGCGCGGTGCGACTCCAGCCGCAGGTCGGCCAGCACGCCGGCGTGCACGCGGGGGTGCAGCGTCTTCACGCGCCCGTCGAGGCACTCCGGGAAGCCGGTCAGCTCGGAGACCTCGGTCACCGGGACGCCGGCGGCGGCGATCCGGCCGGCGGTGGAGCCGGTGGAGACGATGGCGACCCCGGCGGCGTGCAGGCCCTGGGCCAGCTCCTCCAGACCGGTCTTGTCGTACACGCTGATCAGCGCGCGACGGATCGGACGGACATTCTCGGAGACAGGGGGGGTGGTGGAGCTGGCACTCATGCCGGGATCCATACCTTTCGGTCCTCGATGCGGTGACCTTCGCGGGCCAGCCGGCCCACGACGTCGACGAGCAGCTTGCGCTCGACAGTCTTGATGCGCTCGTGCAGCGCGTCGCCGCCATCGGCGTGGTCGGCGTCGACGACCTCGACGACGCCCTGCGCGATGATCGGCCCGGTGTCCACTCCGGAGTCGACCAGGTGGACGGTGCAGCCGGTGACCTTCACCCCGTACGCGAGCGCGTCGGTGACGCCGTGGGCGCCGGGGAAGGAGGGCAGCAGTGCGGGGTGGGTGTTGACGATCCGCCCGGCGAAGGCGGCGATGAACTCGGGGCCGAGGATCTTCATGAAACCGGCCGTGACCACCAGGTCGGGCCGGTACTCGGCGACGGAGGCGGTCAGCGCGCGGTCCCACTCGGCCCGGTCGGGGTGGTCCTTCACCCGGTGGACGAAGGTCGGCAGGCCGGCCTTCTCCGCGCGGTCCAGGCCGACGATCCCGTCCCGGTCCGCGCCGACGGCGAGGATCTCGGCGCCGTACGCCGGATCGGCCGCGGCGTCGATCAGCGCCTGCAGGTTGGTGCCCGAGCCGGAGACCAGCACCACCAGGCGGGCCGGTCCGGGCGTACGGGGCGGGAAGTGCTGGGCGGGGGCGGCGGCCACTGCGCGTTTCTCCGTAGGTCGGGCGCCGTCCGCTGGTACGTCCACCGGCGGTGGGGCCACTACGAACGGCAGGTCGAGCGAGGGGGAACTCCGGGAAAACCCGCCGCGACGCGGGCCCGGGGAACCTCTGTGGGCTGCTGACCGTCACCACGATAACGGCTGGTCGGACGGCCTCCGCACCCTCCCGGCGGCGCTACGCGCGTAGTTGAGACGGGGATCTCCTCCGGCCCTCCGCACCGGAGTTGCCCCGGCCCGCACCGGCCCGCCGACGACCCCGCCGACGACCCCACCCGGTCCCGCCCGGCCCTTCGACGCGGGCCGCCGGTGGCCCGGTGGACGGCTGCGGGATCATTGGGGGCACGGGAGACCGCTCCGACGCGAGAACCTCCGAACGAGCTCCGACCGAGAAGGAATGGCTGAACCCATGAGCAGCGGCGACGACACCGGCGAGCGCAACCCCTTCGCGCCGCCGCCGGCGGATGCCCCGGACCAGCCGTGGCAGCCGCGCAGCCCCTGGACCGGCCCGGGCCCCGGCGCCGACGGGCAGGGCGGCCCCGACGGCCAGGGCGGCGAGCGCCCGACGCTGCCACCGCCGTGGGGCCCCGGCGACGACGGCCGCCCCGGCCGTCGGCCGCCGGCCCCGCAGCCGCCCCGGCTCGACCTCGCCGACCCGGCCCACCGCAAGGCGCGCAACGCCGCGCTGGCCGGGCCGTTCGCGCTGGTCTGCCTGTTCATGGGGTTCCACTGGATCGCGCTGCTGATCGGGGCGCTCGGCATCGTCTGGGGCGTCGGCGCGCTGCGGACCCGGCGGCCCGCCCCGGCCGCCGCCACCGTCGCCGGTCCGGGCGGCCCGCTCCCCGCGGCGCCGGCACCGAACCCGCTCACCCCGGCCGCGCTCGCCGGCATCCTGACCGGCGCGATGACCATCGTGGTCGCCACCTCGGTGATCGGCCTCGGGTACCACTACCGCGACTACGTCACCTGCGTGCAGGACTCGCTGACCAGCGTCGGCGCCCAGAACTGCGACCGGTACGCGCCGCAGTGGTACGTGGACTTCACCGGGAACACCGAGTAGCCGGGCCGCCGTCCGGGGCCGGTCGGTCGTCCGGCCGTCCGGCCCCGGTCAGTCGTCCTGATCCACCCGGTCGACCGGGTCCCGCTCGTCGGGGCCCGGTCCGCCGGCGCTCCCGACGCCCACACCGGAGAGCCGCAGCACGAGGGCGTACGTACCGGCGCGCAGCGCCAGCGCGCCCCGGCGGACGTGCCGCACGAGCCGGGCGTACACGCCCACGCCGCCCGCCGGGCCCAGCGTGCGGTACCGGACCAGCAGCGCGCCCGGGACGGCGACCAGCGCGATCCAGCCCGCCGCCACCGGACCCGTCCACGGCACCGGCCCCACCCAGGCCAGCCGCTCCCCCGCCAACGCCCCGCCGGAGAGCCAGCCCAGCACCGCCGCCCCGGCCCCGACCGACAGCGCCGCCGCCAGCGCGGCCACCGCCGTGGCGGCCGGCGGCCAGGGCTCGGGCCGCTCCCCGGCCCTGCCCGGCAGCCGCCGGCCCGCCGCCGCGCGGCCCAGCAGGACCGCCGGCACCACCCCGGCCAGCAGCGGCAGGGCCGACACCGCCAGCCGCCAGCCGCCCGGGCCGTCCGCCGGCAGCAGCGCGAACAGCGGGAACTCGGGCACCGGGCCCAGCGCCGTACCGGCCGGCGACACCACCGTCCCGGTGCCGACCGCGAAACCCGGGCCCAGCGCGTACGCCGTGCCCCACAGCACCGCGTTCGGCAGCAGCACCAGCGCGAGCAGCACCAGCCCCACCAGCGCGGCGGGCCCGCTCCCCAGCAGTGCCATGCCGCGCCCGCCGCCGGCCACCGCGTCCAGCACCGCCGAGGACACCACCAGGAGGCCGCCCGCCGCGACCAGTCCGGCTCCGGCCGCCAGCGCCGCGGCCCGTACCGTCGGCACGGCGTCGACGGGGCGGTACGGCGGCGGGAGGCGGTCCAGCGGGGAATCGACCGGCACCTCGGGGACGGCCGCCGAACGGGCCCCGGCGGCCGTCGCCAGGCCCGCCACCAGCGCCACCGCCAGGACGTCCAGCAGCACCCGGCTGCGGAACAACCCGCCCCCCGCGCAGTGCAGGGTCACCCCGACGGCCACCGCGCAGTACCCCGCCCAGACCGCCACCGGACCGCCCCAGCGCGAGCGCAGCCCGCGCCGCGCCGCCACCCCGGCGGCCACCCGGTGGAGCCGCGCCACGGCCAGGACGCCGAGCAACAGCGGAGTGACGGTCAACGGGGCGTCCGTCGGGCCGCGCAGCACCGGTGCGCCGTGCCCGAGCAGCCAGAGCACCCCCGCCAACCGGGTGACAGCGGCCGCGCCGTCCTCCGCGTACGGCGACGCCACCCAGAGCGCCAGCACCGGCGCCCCGACCACGGCCAGGCCGACCAGCGCCGTCCGCATTCCCGTCAACAGGTCGGCCAGCGCCGGGCGTCCACCCGGTCCACCGGGCGATTCCAGGATCGGACGGCCCATCAGCTGCGTCATGGGCCACATGGTGCCAAGGCGACTCGCCATGCTCCGTGAAGCACCAAACCGCCGCCGTGTCCCAGATTATTGGCTTATGCGCATTTTCAGACCCTGCCCCCAAGCCGCCGGTGCCCCGGCCCGGAGCGTCTGATGACCACGCCACCCACCGCCGACTCCCCCACCCCGGAGCGCCACCGCAGGCCCGCCCGCGCCGGCACCGACGCGGGCCGCCTGCTGCGGGAACTGACCCCCCGTGAGGTCCAGGCCCTGGCCCACCTCGCGGTCGGCCACGACCTCCCCCGTACCGCCGCCGCCCTCGGAGTCACCCCCACCACCGCCCGCAGCCACCTCCAGCGCGCCCTGCGCAAGCTCGGCACCCGCACCGAGGCGGAGGCCCTCGCCCTGCTGGCCGGCATCCTGCCGCGCCCCGAGGAACCCGTCCCCGTCGGCGGGGCCGGGCGCCCAGCGGCCGACGTGGCAGCGGTTGGGGACGCCTCCAGGAAGCGGCGCCGCTCCCGGGCCGGGAAGCCCACCCCGCGAACCTCCGGTGACATCCGACAGGCGGCCCGCCCGGCGCGGGAGGCGGACGGCGGCGCGGCGCGCCGGGCTCCGGCCGAGACGCCGCGTCAGGCCTCCGGCAGGCCGCCGGCCCCCGCAAAGAGCGCCGCCCCGGGGCGCGCGCAAGAGGATCGCGCGCCCGGGGGCCAGGCAAGCGGCGCCACCGTGCCACGGGCGCCGCTGGCCGCACCGGCGACGGTCGGCGCGCGGCGTCAGCCGACCGCCGGGAACCACGAGCCGGCGGGCCCCGCCGGCGGCGGAGGCGGGCCGATGACGCCCGCTGACCTCGGGCGGCGCGACGGCGCCCCCGGCGCCGAACCGGCGCGGGCCGCGAGCGCAGTCGGCGGAAGTGGGCCGACGCCGCCCGCTGACCCCCGCGCCGAACATGATCGGCCGGAGAACGCCCCCACCTCGAGCGGCCGTCCGTCCCCCGGCAACGGCACCGTCCGTGGGCTGCGGGCCCCCGCAGGCACGGCCGCCCGCCCCGGCGACACGTCACGCCGGGCCCCGGCCGCGCAGGGGTCCGACGGCAGGCAGCCACGGGCCGCCGAGCCCGACCAGGCTCGGGAGGCCCCGCCGGAACACGCGGAACGCGGCGCCACGGCCGGGCAGCGGGCCGACGACGGGCGGTCGAAGGCCGTCGGCCCCGACCGGACAAGCGACGACACCGCCACCTCCACGGCCCGCCCCCACGACCCGGCCGAGCGCCGTCGCGCCACGTCCCCGAACACGGGCCGCGGGCCGAACACCCCCACGGGCGGCACCACCGCCGACCGCGGCGAGCACCCGTACCCCGCCTCGACCGACCCCGCCGCCCCGGCCGGTCCCGGCTTCGGCAGTCCCGGCCGGGCGGCACTGGCCGCCGCCGCGCCCTCGGGCGGGGACGACGACCTCGACGCGGAGCCCCCGGCGGTGAGCTTCGAGGAGCTGTACGAGACCGCGCACACCCGGCTGGTGCAGCAGGTGTTCCTGCTGACCGCCTGCCGGCACCGGGCGGTGCACTGTGTACGGCTGGCGTTCGGGGAGGCCCGGCGGCGCTGGGACGCGGCGGCCGCTTCGGGGAACCCGGAGGGGTGGGTACGGGTGCGGGCCTGCGAGCTGGCGCTGTCCCCGTGGCACCGGGGCGGGCCCCGCCGCTCGCACGTGTGGACGCTGCCGCACCGGCGGATCAGGGTACGGCCGGCCGACGAGGCGCAGGCGGTGCTGCCGGACCACGACCGGCTGACCGACCGGGACCGGGCGCTGCTGAAAGCGCTCAAGCGGCTGTCCCGCCCGCAGCGCCGGGCGCTGGTGCTGCACGACGGGCTGGGGCTGCCGGCCGCGGCGGTCGCCGTGGAGATGGAGTCCACCCAGGTGGCGGCCGAGGGCCGGGTGTGGGCCGCCCGGACGGCGCTGACGCAGTGGGTGCCGGAGCTGGTCGGGCCGGACCCGGCGGCGCCGGGCTTCGCGGACGGGCTGAGCGGGCAGCTGCACCGGGCGGCGGTGCGCGGCTGCCCGCAGCCGCACCGGGCGCCGGTGCCGGTGCTGCGGGCCAGGCACCGGCTCTGGACGGCGAGCCGCACGGGTGCGGCGGCGCTGCTGACGTTCGCGGTGGCCGGGGCGACGCTGGCGACCCTCTCGGGGGTGCGCCCGGCGGAGCTGTTCCGGTCGGTCGACCCGCCGGCGCCCGCGGTCTGCCTGCCCACCGCGCTGCCCGCCGGGGCGCAGGAGGCCGAGCCGAGCGTGCCGCTGCTGCCCGGTGGGGCGCCGAACGGCATCACCAGCATCTGGTGCAGCCCGGCGCCCGGCCTGGAGGCCGTCCTGGTGGAGCCGCAGCCGCGGGCGGCCGCGCGCTGGGAGCTGCCGGCGGCGGGCCGGGGTGCCGCTCCCCCGCCGCAGGGCCCGGTGGTCTGCCGGCTGTGGTCGCCGCTGCCCTGCTCGACCGGGCCGCGCTGAGCCGACCGGGGCGCGTGCCGCAACGGCGAGCGCCCCCGCCCGGGAAGGGCGGGGGCGCTCGTCACGCGCGGGGCGGGATCAGGCCTGGGCGGCGATGATCTCGCGGGCCAGGCGGGCGGTCTCGGACGGCGTCTTGCCGACCTTGACACCGGCGGCCTCGAGGGCCTCCTTCTTCGCCTGGGCGGTGCCCGAGGAGCCGGAGACGATGGCGCCGGCGTGGCCCATGGTCTTGCCCTCGGGGGCGGTGAAGCCCGCGACGTAGCCGACGACCGGCTTGGTGACGTGCTCGGCGATGAAGGCCGCGGCACGCTCCTCGGCGTCGCCACCGATCTCACCGATCATGACGATGAGCTCGGTCTCCGGGTCCTCCTGGAAGGCCTTGAGCGCGTCGATGTGGGTGGTGCCGATGACCGGGTCGCCACCGATGCCGACGGCCGAGGTGAAGCCGATGTCCCGCAGCTCGTACATGAGCTGGTAGGTCAGGGTGCCGGACTTCGAGACCAGGCCGATCTTGCCGGCGCTGGTGATGTCGGCCGGGATGATGCCGGCGTTCGACTGTCCGGGGCTGATCAGGCCGGGGCAGTTCGGGCCGATGATGCGGGTCTTGTTGCCCTTGGCACCGGCGTGCGCCCAGAAGGCGGCGGTGTCGTGCACCGGGACGCCCTCGGTGATGACGACGGCCAGGCCGATCTCGGCGTCGATGGCCTCGACGACGGCGGCCTTGGTGAACGCCGGCGGGACGAAGACGACGGTGACGTCGGCACCGGTCTTCTCCATCGCCTCGGCGACCGACCCGAAGACCGGGATCTCGGTGCCGTCGACGTCGACCGTGGTGCCGGCCTTGCGCGGGTTGACACCGCCGACGATCTGGGTGCCGGAGGCGAGCATGCGGCGGGTGTGCTTCATGCCCTCGGAGCCGGTCATGCCCTGGACGATGACCTTGCTGTCCTTGGTAAGGAAGATAGCCATGGTGTGTAGTCCCCTTCCTTACTTGTTGGCCAGCTCGGCGGCGCGGTCAGCGGCGCCGTCCATGGTGTCCACGCGCTGGACCAGCGGGTGGTTGGCGTCGTCGAGGATCTTGCGACCCAGCTCCGCGTTGTTGCCGTCCAGACGGACGACCAGCGGCTTGGTGACGTTCTCGCCCTTGCTCTTCAGGAGCTCCAGGGCCTGCACGATGCCGTTGGCGACCGCGTCGCACGCGGTGATGCCGCCGAAGACGTTGACGAAGACCGACTTGACGTCGGGGTCGCCCAGGATGATCTCCAGGCCGTTCGCCATGACCTCGGCGGAGGCGCCGCCACCGATGTCGAGGAAGTTGGCGGGCTTGACGCCGCCGTGCTTCTCACCGGCGTAGGCGACCACGTCGAGGGTGCTCATGACGAGGCCCGCGCCGTTGCCGATGATGCCGACCTGGCCGTCGAGCTTGACGTAGTTCAGGCCCTTGGCCTTGGCGGCGGCCTCCAGCGGGTTGGCCGCGGCCTTGTCCTCCAGGGCCTCGTGCTCGGGCTGGCGGAACTCGGCGTTGTCGTCCAGGGAGACCTTGCCGTCGAGCGCGATGATCTTGCCCTCGCCGGACTTGATCAGCGGGTTGACCTCGACGAGGAGGGCGTCCTCCTTGATGAAGACGGTCCACAGCTTCTGCAGGACCTCGGCGACCTGGTCGGCGACCTCGGCCGGGAACTTCGCCGCGGCGACGATCTCGGCGGCCTTCTCCGGGGTGCAGCCCTCGTTGGCGTCGACCGGGATCTTGGCGAGCGCCTCGGGGTTCTGCTCGGCGACGACCTCGATCTCCACGCCGCCCTCGACGCTGGCCATGGCCAGGAAGGTGCGGTTGGTGCGGTCCAGCAGGAACGAGACGTAGTACTCGTCCTTGATGTCCGCGGTCTGGGCCAGCATCACCTTGTGAACGGTGTGGCCCTTGATGTCCATGCCGAGGATCTGCTCGGCCTTGGCGACGGCGTCCGCCGGGTCGGCGGCGAGCTTGACGCCGCCGGCCTTGCCTCGGCCACCCACCTTCACCTGAGCCTTGACGACGGCGCGGCCGCCGAAGCGCTCCGCGATGGCGGCAGCGTCTGCGGCGGTCTCGATGACATCGCCGTCAAGCACGGGTACACCGTGCTTGGCGAAGAGGTCCCTCGCCTGGTACTCGAACAGGTCCACGTGTTTGTCCTTGTTCGTGGTCGCGGATTGTGTCTCTACGAGCGTGCCACGGCAGGATCTTCGCTGCGGGTCGTCGGGGCGGTGCGGGTACGCAGAGGTACGGCCTTGCGGCCCACACAGCCACGGGCGCACACGTCAATCAACACGCGCGTCACGTCCGTCTGGCAGGTTATCCCCGTGGGACGGGACTGTTCCGCCCGGGAGCCTGCCCGCCTTGGGTGAGAACCGTCACAGAATGCCCGGAAGGCCGGGGCGGGCGGCCGGTCCACCGATCGGGCGGATTACCGCGTTCGGGTGAATCCTCACGCCCTCTGGTCCGGCACGGGGATCGGACGCTTCTCGATGGCCGCCGCCATGATCTCCGGGAACGCGTCCGGGGTGCAGGCGAAGGCGGGCGCCCCGAGCGAGGCCAGGGCGGCGGCGTGCGCGTGGTCGTACGCCGGGGCCCCTTCGTCGGAGAGCGCGAGCAGGGCGATGAACTGGACGCCGGCCGCCTTCATCGCGGCGACCCGCTTGAGCATGCCGTCCCGGATGCCGCCCTCGTACAGGTCGCTGATCAGCACCACGACGGTCTCGGAGGGGCGGGTGATCTTCGACTGGCAGTAGGCGAGCGCGCGGTTGATGTCGGTGCCGCCGCCGAGCTGGGTGGCGAACAGGACGTCCACCGGGTCGGTGAGCTGTTCGGTGAGGTCGACCACCGAGGTGTCGAAGACGACCAGCCGGGTGTCCAGGGTGCGCATCGAGGCGAGCACCGCGCCGAAGACCGCCGAGTGGACGACCGAGGGCGCCATCGAGCCGGACTGGTCGATGCAGAGGATGACGTCCTTCTTCACGGCCTGCTGGGCGCGGGCGTAGCCGACCAGCCGCTCGGGGACGACGGTGCCGTGCTCGGGCAGGTAGTTCTTCAGGTTGGCCCGGATGGTGCGGTCCCAGTCGATGTCCCGGTGACGCGGCCGGTTGACCTTGGCGCTGCGGTCGAGGGCACCGCCGAGGGTGGCCCGGGTGCGGTCGGCGAGCCGGCGCTCCAGGTCGGCGACCACCTTGCCGACCACCGCCCTGGCGGTCTCCCGGGTGGTCTCGGGCAGCGCGTGCTTGAGCGACAGCAGGGTGCCCACCAGGTGCACGTCCGGCTCGACGGCCTCCAGCATCTCCGGTTCCAGCAGCAGCCGGTCCAGGCCGAGCCGGGTGATCGCGTCCTGCTGCATCAGCTGCACGACGGTGGACGGGAAGTACTCGCGGATGTCGCCCAGCCAGCGGGCCACCTGCGGGGCCGAGCCGCCCAGCCCGGCGCTGCGGCGGCCGCCGCGACCGCCCCGGGCGCCCTCCTCGGGGGCACCCCGGTAGAGCGCGGCGAGGGCGCCGTCCATCGCGGCGTCGCGGCCGCGCAGGGTGCAGCCGGTTCCGTCGGCCTCGCCGCCGAGCACCAGCCGCCAGCGGCGCAGCCGTTCGTCGGTCGTGGGCGCTGCCATCTCGTCCTCCTCGTCAGCGGGTCCTGCGGTGGGGCAGGCGTTCGATACAGCGGTGCGTTCGGTACGGCGGTGCGTTCGGTACGGCGGTGTCAGGCGTCAGGTGTCGCGGCCGGCGGCCTGCCGGGGGATCCACGGACGGAGCCCGAGCAGCAGGGCCACCACGGGGACGGCGGCGTCGGCGCGGGCCCGGTCCAGCTCGCCGGACTCGGCCCGGGTGGCCGGTGGCTCGCCGAGCGGGCCGGCCGCGACCCGGCCGCCGATGGTGGTGCGCACGCCCGCCTCCAGTCCGGCGAAGGTGCGGCGCAGCAGCGGCAGGACGTCGGTGAAGACCTCGCCGCTCACCCCGGTCAGCCACTCGTCCAGCAGGGCGAGCAGCCGGGGGTCGTGCAGCAGCAGGGCGCCGCCGCCGGTCAGGAAGCCCTCGACCCAACCGGCCGCGTCCGCCGGGGCGTTGGCGACGGAGAGCACCAGGCGCAGTCGTCGGCCGGCCTCCTCGGAGTCGAGCCGGCCGTCGTCCAGCAGCAGTCGCACGGCGCGGCCGCGCAGCAGCCCGGGGGCGCCGGTGGCCGGTCCGCCGGCCGGCTCGCGGCGGGCCAGCGAGCGCAGGGCGGCGGCCCAGCGGTCGGCCAGGCCGGCCAGGCCTTCGGGGTCCGGCGCGGTGCCCTCGGCGGTGTCCTCGGCGGCGGCGTCGTCCGTGGAGGCGGCGGGATCGGCGGCCAGCAGGCCGATCGCGCCGTGCACCTCGTCGATCCGGCCGCGCATCGCCTCCGCGCCCTGCGCGTCCAGGCCGACGCAGGCGGGCGGCAGTCCGACGCAGATCCGCTCGGCCAGGCCCGATGCCGCCTCGGCGAGCGCCCCGTGGTCGGTGCCGCGCACGTCGCCGTAGCGCAGCGCGCGGACCAGCGCGGGCAGCGCGCCCGCGAGGTGCGCAACGTCGGTGTCCAGGGCCGCGCAGTCGGCGAGCACCCGCATCACGGCGGGCAGCGCGCCGGACAGCCCGGCCAGCAGGCAGGTCTCCACCAGGCCGGTCAGCTCGGCGAGTTCCTCGGCGGCGCGGGCGGTGCCGACGGCCTTGTTGACCGCCGCCTCCTCGATCGTGGTGCCCCACTGGGCGGCCTCGGCGATCCGGACCGCGAACTCGGGCTGCCAGCACAGCCGCCAGCTCTCCCGGAACGTCCCGGTCGAGTTCACCGAGGAGCGCGCGGGCACGCCCCAGTCCACGCCCAGCAGCCGCAGCCGGTGCAGCAGCCGGGAGCGGGCCGCGTCGGTGTCCTTGCGCAGGTCGAGGTCGACGTCCTTGGGCGCGGCCTCGGGCTTGAGCCGCAGCGAGCGCTGCAGCCGGGTGAGGTCGCGCTGGAGCGGCACCGCCGGTGCGGCGTCCGGGACCTCGCCGAGCGCGTCGCCGACCACCAGGCGGTCCCGGACCAGCTCCAGGGCGACGTCCGAGCCCTCGCAGAGCACCGCGCGCACCGCGTCCAGGGTCTCGGTCAGCCCGGCGAGCGGGCGGCCGCGCAGCACGGCCAGGGTCTCGGCGAGCCGGACCGCCTCGATCACGTGCGCGGAGGAGACCGGATGGTCCTCGGCGCGCAGCAGCTCGGCGGCCCGGGTGAGCCAGCGCGGGACCGGGTCCCCGTCGGTGGTGAACAGGTGGTGGTACCAGCCGGGCGACTGCACACCCGCGCCGTAGCCGGTGGACCGGGAGAGCCGGCGGTGCGTCCACGGCACCCAGGTGATGTCCGTGCGCACCTTCTTCGGCAGCCCGGCGAGCAGCGCCCTGTCGTGGGCGACGGTGGGCATCCGCTCCAGCGCGGGGACGTGGAAGGCCCCGCAGACCACGGCGATCCGCCGGTGCCCGGCGCGGCGGGCGGCGCGGATCTGCTGGCGCATGTGCGCCTCGCGGAGCAGGTCCCGGCGGGACTCGCCGAGGCCCTCCGCGCGCAGCGCGCCCATCGCCTCGGCGACGGCGGCGAACGGCGCCAGCGCGTCGCCGCCGGGCGCGCGGTGCTCGACCACGTCCTCCCACCAGCGCTCGGCGTCGTCGTGCCCGGCCACCTCGGCGAGCAGCGCCAGCGGGTCGGCGACCGGCTCGGCGCCCTCCCGCGCGCCGTCCTCGTCGGTGCCCTCCGCCCGGGTGCCCTCCTCCGGCGCGAAGCCGTACCCGGCGGGCAGGTCGATGAAGCGGACCGGCAGGTCGTGGTCGACGGCGTGCCGGATCGCCACCCACTCCGGGGAGAACTCGGCGTACGGCCAGAAGGCGGCCTTCGCCGGGTCGTCCACCGCGTGGGCGAGCAGCGCCACCGGCGGGACGAGGTCCTTCTCGGCGGCCAGGTGGACGATCGTGTCGGCCTCCGGCGGGCCCTCGATCAGCACCGCGTCCGGCTGCCACCGCGCCAGTGCGGCGGCCACCGCCCGGGCGGAGCCGGGGCCGTGGTGGCGGATGCCCAGCAGGGCGACCTCGGACGTCACGCCGTCACCTCGCGGGCGGCGCGGTAGAAGTCCTTCCAGCCGTCGCGCTCGCGCACCACCCCTTCGACGTACTCGCGCCAGACGGCCCGGTCCGCCACCGGGTCGCGGACGACGGCGCCGAGGATGCCGGCCGTCACGTCCCCGGCGCGCAGCACGCCGTCGCCGAAGTGGGCGGCCAGGGCGAGCCCGTTGGTGACCACCGAGATCGCCTCGGCGGTGGAGAGGGTGCCGCTCGGGGTCTTGACCTTCGTCCGGCCGTCCACCGTGATCCCGGCCCGCAGCTCGCGGAAGACGGTGACCACGCGCCTGATCTCCTCGGCGCCGCCGGGCAGTTCGGGCAGGTCCAGGGAGCGGCCGAGCTGGTTGACGCGGCGGGTCACGATGTCGACCTCCTCGTCCAGCGAGCCCGGCAGCGGCAGCACCACGGTGTTGAAGCGGCGGCGCAGCGCGCTGGACAGCTCGTTGACGCCGCGGTCGCGGTCGTTGGCGGTGGCGATCACGTTGAAGCCGCGCACCGCCTGGGTCTCGGCTCCCAGCTCCGGTATCGGGAGCGTCTTCTCGGACAGGATGGTGATCAGACTGTCCTGCACGTCGGCGGGGATACGGGTGAGCTCCTCGACCCGGGCGATCTTGCCGTCGGCCATCGCGCGCATCAGCGGCGAGGGCACCAGGGCGTCCCGGCTGGGCCCGTGGGTGAGCAGCTGGGCGTAGTTCCAGCCGTACCGGACGGCCTCCTCGGGGGTGCCGGCGGTGCCCTGCACCAGCATCGTGGAGTCGCCGCTGATCGCCGCCGCCAGGTGCTCGGACACCCAGGTCTTCGCGGTGCCCGGCACGCCGAGCAGCAGCAGCGCGCGGTCCGTCGCCAGGGTCGTCACGGCGACCTCGACGACCCGGCGCGGGCCGATGTACTTGGGGGTGATCCGGGTGCCGTCGGGCAGTTCACCGCCGAGCAGGTACGTCGCCACGGCCCACGGCGAGAGCTTCCAGCGCTCGGGGCGCGGACGGTCGTCCTGCGCGGCCAGCGCGGCCAGTTCACCGGCGAACGCGTCCTCGGCGTGCTGCCGCAGAACGTCGGCCATCTCGGGCTCCTTCGGGTCGGCCCCGGGCACACGGATGCCCGGGGCGCAATGGTGATCGGGGAGTCAGGACCTGCTGGGAACAACCCTGCACCGAGCCACTGACAACCCGCCGGGGCCCGCGGACGGCCCGTCAGCCGCTGTCAGTGCCGCCGCCTACGGTCGGTCGCATGGAGGAACGCTGGAGCACCGAACACGTCCTGTCCCTGGCACCTGACGCCGCCTCGCAGAAGGCGGCGGGCAAGCTCTCCGCGCCCGCGCCGTGGTCCGGCACCGGCACCGACGGCACCGCGCTCTGGGGCGAGTGCAAGGGCAGCGGCCGCACGCCGTACCGCACCGCGATCGAACTCGCCACGCCCGCCTACCAGTGCAGCTGCCCCAGCCGGAAGTTCCCGTGCAAGCACGCGCTCGGGCTCCTCCTGCTGTGGAGCGGCACCCCGGAGGCCGTCCCGGCCGGCGAGCCCGCCGACTGGGTCGCCGAGTGGCTCAAGTCCCGCCAGGAGCGCACGGAGAAGCGCGCGGCGGAGCCGGTCGACCCGGAGGCCGCCCGGCGGCGGGCCGAGAAGCGTGGCGCCCGGGTCACCGCCGGCGCCGCCGAGCTGCGGCTGCGGCTGGCCGACCGGGTCAGGCACGGCCTGGCCGACCAGTCCACCGCCGGGCCCTGGGAGGAGGTCGCCGCCCGGATGGTCGACGCGCAGGCCCCCGGCCTGGCCACCCGGGTCCGCGAACTGGACGCGCTGCCGCAGGAGCGGCTGCTGGAGGAGTACGCCATGCTGCACCTGCTCGCCACCGCCGCCACCCGGCTGGACGAGCTGCCGCCCGAACTGGCCGCCACCGTCCGCACCCGGGTCGGGTACCCCGCGGACGACAGCACGCTGGGGGCCGGCGTCCGCGACCGCTGGCTGGTGCTCGGCAGCCGGGACACCACGGTCGAGCGGCTCACCACCCGCCGGGTCTGGCTGCGCGGCGCCAAGACGGGCCGCCCGGCCCTGCTGCTCGCCTTCGGCCACTCCGGCCAGGCGCCCGCCCTCGCCCTGCCCACCGGCCACCTGGTGGAGGCCCGGCTCGCCTACTACCCCGGCGCCCACCCGCTGCGCGCCACCCTCGGCGAGCGCTACGGCGCCCCCGAACCCGGCCCCGCCGGGCCGCCCGCCGGGCTGACCGTGGCCGAGGCGGTGGCCGGCTACGGCACCGCCGTCGCCGACGACCCGTGGCTGGAGAGCCGGCCGACGGTGCTCGGCGACGTCGTCCCGGTCCGCACCCCGGACGGCTGGTTCCTGACGGACGGCCACCACACCGTGCCGGTCCGCACCTCGACCGTCCCGGAGGCCGCGCTGTGGCGGCTGGCCGCGGTCTCCACCGGCCGCCCGCTCACGGTCTTCGGCGAGTACGGCCACCAGGGCTTCGCCCCGGTCACGGCCTGGGCCGCCGGCCGACGCCCGGTCGGCCTCACCAACGCTTAGGAGCACCGAGAATGACGACCACCCAGGACCCGTGGGAGACCCTGCAGACCAGCGCCCTGCTCGGCACCGACCGCCGCCCGCTCCCGGCCACCGCCCTGCCGCTCGCCGACGCCGTGGACCGGGGCGACCAGGCCGCCGCCCTGCTGGAGCTGGCCGCGCTGGCCGCCGTCCGCCGCCGGGCCGGCGCGCTGCCCGTACCGGCCGCCGAGCCGCCCGGCCCGCCCGCGGCCGAGGACACCCGCCCTGAACTGCCGGAGCCCGCCGCCCGCCGACTGGCCGTCCTGCTCGCGGGCCGGACCGGCGCCGGCGGCGGCACCCTGGCCAACCTGGCCGAGCTGCTGCCCCAGTGGCTCACCACCGCCCGGGCGAGCGGCCTGCGCCCGCCCGCCGCGCTGGTGCCCGGCCTGCTCGACGCCGCCCGCGCCCGCAGCGAACTGCGGCCCGACGCCGTGGCGTTGACCGGTCCGCTGGGCCGCTGGCTGGCCGAGCGGAACCCCGACTGGCGGTTCGTGCTGCGCACCACCACGCCCGAGCTGCCGCAGGAGTGCGCGGACAACCGGCTCTGGCACGAGGGCCTGTTCGCCGAGCGGGTCACCCACCTCACGCTGCTGCGCCGCCGCGATCCCGTGGCCGGCCTGGAACTGCTGCGCGGCACCTGGGCCACCGAGCGCGCCGAGGACCGCCTGCTCTTCCTGGACGCCCTCCAGGAGGGCCTCTCCCCCGCCGACGAACCGTTCCTGGAGGCCGCCCTCGGCGACCGCAGCAAGAACGTCCGGGCCACCGCCGCCGAGCTGCTCTCCGCCCTGCCCGACTCGGCCCTGGCCCACCGGATGGCCGAGCGGGCCCGGGCCGCCGTCCGGCTCGCCGACACCGGCACCCACCTGCTGGTCACTCCGCCCGGCGAGTGCGACGCCCGGATGCAGCGCGACGGGATCGCCCCCAAGTCGCCCACCGGGCGCGGCGAACGGGCCTGGTGGTTCGGCGAGGTGGTGGCCGCCGCGCCGCTGGCGATCTGGTCGGCGAGCACCGGGCTGACGCCCGAGCAGCTGCTCGCCCTGCGGGTCGGCGACAGCATCGACGAGACCAGCAGCAGCTGGGCCGACGACCTGCGGGAGGCCTGGGCGCGGGCCGCCGTCCGTCAGCAGGACGCCGACTGGGCCCGGGCGCTGCTCGGCCCGGCCCCGGCCCCGCCCGGACGCGGCGCCCGGCCCCGCTCGCCGCGCGCCACCGGCGCCCCGGCCAAGCTGCTGGCCGTCCTCCCGCCGCAGGAGCGGGCCGCCTGGACGGCCGCGTTCATCACGGTGCACGGACTGGGCGAGGCCTTCCAACTGCTCGGCGCCTGCGCCACCCCGTGGACGCCGCCGCTGTCCACCGCCGTGGTGACGGCGCTGGCCCGGGCGGCGGCCTCCGGGGCATACCCGTGGAGCCACAGCGGGGTGCTCGGGATGACGGAGCGCGCGCTCGCCCCGGAGACGGCCGCCGCGGTGGAGGAGCTGGCCGCCGGGGCCGCCCCGGACTCCGCGTGGTCCGAGACCTTCGCCCGGCTGTCCGGCACCCTGCGCTTCCGGGCGGCGATGCTCGCGGAGCTGGCGGGCTGAACCCGGCGGAGCGCCGGACACGACGGAGCGGGCCTGCCCCGGGAGGGGCCGGCCCGCTCGACGCCCGGTGGCTCAGCCGGCCCGCAGGTTCGTCTCGACCCAGGCGACCACGTCCCGGGTCGGCGTGCCCGGGGTGAAGATGTCCGCGACGCCCATCGCCTTGAGCTCGGCGATGTCCTCGTCCGGGATGATCCCGCCGCAGAAGACCTTGATGTCCTCCGCGTCGCGCTCCTTCAGCAGTTCCAGCACCCGCGCGCACAGCGTCATGTGGGCGCCGGAGAGGATCGACAGCCCGATGCCGTCCGCGTCCTCCTGGATCGCGGTGTCGACGACCTGCTCGGGCGTCTGGTGCAGTCCGGTGTAGATGACCTCCATACCGGCGTCGCGCAGGGCGCGCGCGATGACCTTGGCACCACGGTCGTGACCGTCGAGCCCGGGCTTGGCGACCACCACACGGATCGGCCCCGACACACTCATGACTGCCTCCTGGACATCGTCGTCCACCATCCGACCGGGCCTCGTGGGCCGCCGGCGCGGTTAACGGTCAATAACCAATCTGAGGGGAGGTTAGCGCCACCCGGCACGGTTGACCGTGCCACCCCCGAAGAGGAGGGCAAAGTCACAGCTCCCGGCCTTGCTACCAGCGGGTATACCCCTCCTTCCCGCAACCTCCGCACAGACCCCCCGGCCGCCCCCTTGACATCCGGAGGTTTTTCCGGAGCGTCGACCTTGCGGTTACAGTCACGGCTGTTCTCCCCCTCGCCCGACGACGTCCGAGGCCCACCGAGGAGGCAGCCCCCGATGGCTCCCGATGCAGCCGCCCGTCCGACCCGTGCGGAGCTGCGCCTCGCGGCCCGCGAACAGTCCCGCGCCCAGCGCCGCGGCGCCGCCAAGGCGGCCACCCGGACGGCACTGCTGCGGGTCGCACTGCCGTCGGTTGCGGCACTCGGTGTGGCCGCCGCGGCGGCGGTCACCGTGCAGGGCGAGGCCGACCAGCAGCGCGCCCAGGCCGCCGGACGAACGCAGCGGGCGGCGGACGCCCCGGACACCGCCGCCGCGCAGGCGGCGGCCGTCCACGCCGTCGCGGCCGGCGCGCCGGCCCAGGCCTCGCGCGGCGACGCCCGTCAGCCGCTGGCCGGCTCCCAGCCCACCGACGCCCCCGCCGAGGCCCCCACCGCGCAGCCCACCGCCGAGCCGGCGCCCGAGCCGGTCAAGCCCAAGGTGGTCATGCCGGTCGCCCGGCACGGCCTCGGCGAGGTGTTCGGCGAGGCCGGCACCCACTGGGCCAACCGGCACACCGGCATCGACTTCCCGGTGGACGGCGGCTCCGAGGTCTACGCCGTGGCCGACGGCACCCTCCGCACCCAGTGGAACCCGTTCTACGGCTACATGACGATCATCAAGATGTCCGACGGCACCGAGGCCTGGTACTGCCACCTGCGGGCGTACAAGGTGCGCAAGGGCCCGGTGAAGCAGGGCGACGTGGTCGCCTTCGTCGGCAGCAGCGGCAACAGCACCGGCCCGCACCTGCACTTCGAGATCCGGCCGCCGGGCAGCGGGCCGATCGACCCGCTGCCCTGGTTCCTCTCGAACGGGCTGGACCCGCGCTAGCGCGCCCTACAGCTTCTCGACCGGCGCGTAGCGCAGCAGCAGCTGCTTGCGCCCGTCGGCGCCGAAGTCGACGGTGGCCTGGGCCCGGTCCCCGACGCCCGTGACGGCCACCACGGTGCCCAGCCCGAAGCTGTCGTGGGTGACCCGGTCGCCGACCGCGAGCGAGACGGCCTCGCGCTCCACCATCCGACCGCCGCGCCGCGCCGACTGCCCCCAGCCCGCCTTGGGCGGGGCCGAGGACGACGAGGAGCGCGAACTCCCGCCACCGGACGAGGACTTGCCCCAGGACGCGCCCGAGGAGTAGCCGCGCTGGACCGGCGCCTGGGCCGCCCCGGTGCGCTTCCACTCCACCAGCGCCTCCGGGATCTCCTCCAGGAAGCGCGAGGCCGGGTTGTAGGCCGGCTGCCCCCAGGCGCTGCGCAGCACCGAGCGGGTCAGGTACAGCCGCTCGCGGGCCCGGGTGAGCCCGACGTACGCGAGCCGGCGCTCCTCCTCCAGCTCCTTGACCTGGTTGAGCGCCCGCATGTGCGGGAAGATCCCGTCCTCCATGCCGGTCAGGAAGACCACCGGGAACTCCAGGCCCTTGGCGGTGTGCAGGGTCATCATCGTGATGACGCCCTGCCCGTCCTCGTCCTCGTCCGGGATCTGGTCGGAGTCGGCGACCAGCGCGACCCGCTCCAGGAAGTCGGCCAGCGAGCCGACCGGCGGCGTGCCCTCCTCCCCGGCGTCCGGACGCTCGCCCGGGTCCTGCTCGTACTCCAGGGCGACGGAGGCGAGCTCCTGGAGGTTCTCCACCCGGGTCTCGTCCTGCGGGTCCGTCGACGCCTGGAGCTCGGCCAGGTAGCCGGTCTCCTCCAGGACGGCCTCCAGCACCGCCGCCGGGCCCGCGCCCGACTCGACCACCTGGCGCAGCCCGGCCATCAGGGTGTTGAACTTCTTGACGGCGTTGGCCGAGCGCGCGGCCATCCCGTACGCCTCGTCGACCCGCACCAGCGCCTGGGCGAAGGAGATCCGCTCCCGCGCGGCGAGCGCGTCGATCATCGCCTCGGCCCGTTCGCCGATGCCGCGCTTGGGCACGTTGAGGATCCGGCGCAGCGGCACGGTGTCCTCGGGGTTGGAGAGCACCCGCAGGTAGGCCAGGACGTCCCGGACCTCCTTGCGCTCGTAGAAGCGCACCCCGCCGACCACCTTGTACGGCAGGCCGACCCGGATGAACACCTCCTCGAACACGCGGGACTGGGCGTTGGTCCGGTAGAAGATCGCGACGTCACCGGGCTTGGCCTCGCCCTTGTCGGTGAGCCGGTCGATCTCGTCGGCGATGAACTGGGCCTCGCCGTGCTCGTCGTCCGCGACGTAGCCGACGACCTTCTCGCCGTGGTCCCCGGCCGTCCACAGCTTCTTCTCGCGGCGGTTGGCGTTGCGCTCGATGACGGCGTTGGCGGCGCTCAGGATCGTCTGGGTGGAGCGGTAGTTCTGCTCCAGCAGGATCGTGGTCGCGTTCGGGTAGTCCTCCTCGAACTGGAGGATGTTGCGGATCGTCGCGCCGCGGAAGGCGTAGATCGACTGGTCCGCGTCACCGACCACGCACAGCTCGGCCGGCGGCACCTCGGCGAGGTGCGCGGCCGCCGGGTTCACGAAGTCCCCGTCCGCGGTGCGCTTCGGCGCGGCCGCGACGGATCCGCCGCTCAGCTCCCGGACGAGCATGTACTGGGCGTGGTTGGTGTCCTGGTACTCGTCGACCAGGATGTGCCGGAACCGGCGCCGGTAGTGCTCGGCGACGTCGGGGAAGGCCTGCAGCAGGTTCACCGTCGTCATGATGATGTCGTCGAAGTCCAGCGCGTTGGCCTCGCGCAGCCGCCGCTGGTAGAGCGCGTACGCCTCGGCGAGCTTCTTCTCCATCGGGTTGGCGGCCTGGTCGGCGAAGGTCTCCTCGTCGATCAGCTCGTTCTTGAGGTTGCTGATCTTCGCGGTGAAGGACTTCGGCGGGAACTGCTTCGGGTCCAGGTCGAGGTCGCGGCAGACCAGCGACATCAGCCGCTGCGAGTCGGCCGAGTCGTAGATCGAGAAGCTGGAGGTGAAGCCCAGCTGCTTGGACTCGCGGCGCAGGATGCGCACGCAGGCGCTGTGGAAGGTGGAGACCCACATCGCCCGGGCGCGCGGGCCGACCAGCGCCTCGACGCGCTCGCGCATCTCGCCGGCCGCCTTGTTGGTGAAGGTGATCGCCAGGATCTCACCCGGCTGCACGCCGCGGGCGCCCAGCAGGTGGGCGATCCGGTGGGTCAGCACCCGGGTCTTGCCCGAGCCGGCGCCGGCCACGATCAGCAGCGGGGAGCCCGCGTGCAGCACCGCCTCGCGCTGCGGGTCGTTCATCCCCTCCAGCAGCTGCGCCGGGTCGATCACCGCCCGGGCGGCGCCGTTGCGGTACCAGGCGTCCCGCTCCGTCTCGGCGGCGTGGTCGGTCCGGAACAGCCCGTCCGGGATGGCCTCCTCGTACGCGTCGTACGGGAGGTCGTCCTCGTACGGCGGGGGCTCCTCGTCCACGGGAGCGGCGGGCTGCTTCGACCCGGCGGCGGGGGCCTCGAAACCGGGGAGCGGAAGGTCGTCAAAGAGGCTACTCATGGCACATCGAGTCTATGGCCACCCGCCGACAAGCCCGCCCGCCCCGGAGGATCCGGGGCGGGCGGGCTTCGGCTCCCGGGGCCGTCAGACCAGCCGACGGGCGGTGGCCCAGCGGGTCAGCTCGTGCCGGTTGCTCAGCTGGAGCTTGCGCAGCACGGCCGAGACGTGACTCTCGACCGTCTTCACCGAGATGAAGAGCTGCTTGGCGATCTCCTTGTAGGCGTAGCCGCGGGCGATCAGCCGCAGGACCTCGCGCTCGCGCTGGGTGAGCCGGTCCAGGTCCTCGTCCACCGGCGGGGTGTCGGTGGCGGCGAAGGCGTCCAGCACGAAGCCGGCCAGCCGGGGCGAGAACACCGCGTCGCCGTCGGCGATCCGGAAGACCGCGTTCACCAGGTCGGTGCCGGTGATGGTCTTGGTGACGTAGCCGCGCGCGCCGCCGCGGATGACGCCGATGACGTCCTCGGCGGCGTCCGACACCGACAGCGCCAGGAACTTCACCCCTCCCTGCTCCCCCATCACACCGACCGAGCGGCGCAGCACCTCGACGCCGCCGCCGCCCGGCAGGTGGACGTCGAGCAGCACCACGTCCGGCCTGGTCTCGGCGACCACACGGACCGCCGAGTCCACGTCGTCGGCCTCGCCGACCACGTCGATGCCGGTCACCTCGGTACGGCCGATCTCGGCCCTGACCCCCGTCCGGAACATCCGGTGGTCGTCCACCAGTACGACCCGCGCGGTCCTCCCCCGGCCTTCGGCTGGGGGCACCCCCATCGGAGCTGCCTCAGTCATCCGTTCTCTCCATCTCCAGCTCGACCTCGGTACCGCCGCCCGCTGCCGGCCGCACCCGAGCGGTGCCGCCGTTGCGCTTCATCCGGCCGATGATCGACTCCCGTACGCCCATCCGGTCCTCGGGCACCGTGTCGGGGTCGAAGCCGGGGCCGTGGTCGCGGACGAACACCGACACCGTCCTCCCCTCCACCTCGGCGTAGACCTGGACCGGTCCCCCGCCACCGTACTTGGCCGCGTTGACGGTCGCCTCCCTCGCGGCCTGCATCTGTGCCGCGATCCGCTCGTCCATCGGGCAGTCGCCGACGATCACCAGCTCGACCGGGACGCCGTGCCGGTCCTCGACCTCGGCGACGGCGGCCCGCAGGGTCTCCGCCATGGTGTCCGGCGCGGCCTCGGCGGCGGCCTCCGGGCGGTACAGCCACAGCCGCAGCTCACGCTCCTGCGAGCGCGCCAGCCGCAGCACCTCCTTGGGGTCCTCGGCCCTGCGCTGGATCAGGGTCAGGGTGTGCAGCACGGAGTCGTGGATGTGCGCGGCGATCTCGGCCCGCTCCTGGGCGCGGATGCGGGCGGTGCGCTCGGCCCCGAGGTCCTGCCAGAGCCGCAGGCCGTACGGGCCGAGCAGCACCAGCACGCCGACCAGCACGGCGAGCGAGGCCTCGATCACCGAGCCGAGCGTGGAGCCGCTGCCCTGCATGGCGAGCAGCGCGATGGTGCCGACCACCGCGAGCAGCACGCCCGCGCCGACCCTGGTGTAGGCGCCGCGCCGCTTCTCGCCCTCCTCGATGCCGAACCAGCGCTGCCAGCGCGAGTCGTCGGCCTGCCGCCAGACCAGCGCCACACCGACGCCGATCGCCAGCAGCGGCCAGGTGTACGGCTTGGCGGTCTGCCAGCCGAGCACGTTGAGCAGCGCGATCACGCCGATCACCGTCATCACCAGGGCGGCGAGCTGGCCGAGGCCGCCCTGCCCGGCCTTGCCGGCCGGCCCGGCCTCCTCCCCCTCCGCGGGGGCGGTCACCGGCTCGCCCTGCAGGGTGTGCTGGAGCAGCCGGCGCATCCGGCCCACCCAGCCGGTGGCCTGGCCGCCCTTGTTCAGCAGCCCGCCCTGCACCCCGGGCGAGGCCGGGACGAACGCCCCGTTGACGTACACCCACTGGGAGCCGCCGCGCTGCGAGGGCTCGCCGATGCCGATCGGCACCACGAACCAGAACGCGGCGTACAGCAGCGCGCCGATCCCCTGCGCGAAGAACAGCACGACGAAGGCGATCCGCACCCAGCGCACCGGCAGCCCGAGGTGCACCGCCAGGCCGTGCGCGACGCCGCCGAGCATCCGGCCCCGCGGGCTGCGGTAGAGCCGACGGTAGGGCGGCCGACCGCCGTCGGGCGCGCTCGGGTCGGCGCCGGCCGACGGCGCGGCGTCGGGGGCGATGGTTCGGGGATCGGTACCGGGGGCTGCCACGCCACCGATGGTTCCACGCGGGCGCCCGCGGGCGCATCAGGGTGTGTCCCCATCCCGTATCAGGGACAAGTCAGGGTACGGACAGGGATCGACCCGGTTGGGCCGGGCCGTCCCCTGCCGGAAGGATGGTGCCCATGACCGAGGACCCCCGCATCGAGGAGGCCGGGCCCGCCGCCCCGCCGGAACCGGACCGCCCGCCACTGACCCGGGCCGAGCACCACCGCGTGGTGGCCGGCGTCTGCGGCGGCCTCGGCCGGCACCTGGACATCGACCCGGTGGTGTTCCGGGTCGTCACGGTGGTGCTCTGCCTCTCCGGCGGCCTCGGGCTGTTCCTGTACGGCCTGGCCTGGCTGATCGTCCCGACGGACGGCGAGCCCAAGGGCCGCGGCGGGCGCACCGAGCTCCAGCGGGTGCTCACCGGGCGGGTGGACGGCCAGTCGGTCGGCGCGGTGCTGCTGACGGTGATCGGCACCGGGGTGTTCTTCTCCTCGATGGGCGACGGGGACCAGATGTTCCCGCTGCTGCTGCTCGCCGCCCTGGTCTTCCTCGCGGTGCGCTACGACCCGGAGCGCCGCCGGGGCCGGGGGCGCGAGCGCCGCCGCGGCGGCCCGTACGACCGCCACTTCCCCGGGCAGGAGGGCACCGGGGTCACCGGCGGCGCCGACGGCACCGGGGCCTACCGCTGGCCGCGGCCGGAGCAGGACGAGGCCGCCCGGTCCGCCGGCCGGGCCCCCGCCGACGGCCCGGCCCCCGGCCCCGGCGGCTACCTGTGGGACCCGCGCCACCCCGAGCGCAACCCGTACGGGGGCGCCTCCCCGACCGGCCCGACCCCGCCGTACGGCACCCCCGTGCCCCCGGCCGGCGGCCCGGCCCAGCCCTGGTGGCAGCGCGCCGACCTGCCCGAGGGCGATCCGCTGCGCAAGGAGAACGCCCAGCGTCGCCCCGCGCCCGCAGCCGTTCGGCACCCCCGGGAGCGCTCGGCGCTCGGCTTCTTCGGCTTCCTGCTGGCGGTCGGCGCCGGCGCCGCGGTCTGGGCCGCCTCCGCCGACCGCCACAACCCCACCGTGCTGGGCGCGACGGTGCTGGCCACCTCGCTGCTGGTGGTGGGCCTGACGCTGCTGGTCGGCGCGAAGTTCGGCCGGGCCCGCCGGCTGGCGGTGACCGGCATGCTGCTCACCCTGGCGCTGGCCTTCGTCGGCCACGCGCCGGACTCCATGCGCAACGCCGTCGGCGACCGCGAGTGGACCGTCGCCTCGGCGGCCGACCTGCACGACCGGTACGACCTGGCCGCCGGGAAGATCAACCTGAACCTGTCCGCGGTCGACCCGGCCGGGGCCACCCTCGCCACCAAGGTCGACCTCGGCGTCGGCGACATGACCGTCACCGTGCCGGACGACGTGACGGTGAACGTGGTGACCCGGCTCGGCCTGGGCAACGTCTCCGTCCCCGACGACCGGAGCGACAGCACCGGCCGGCACACCTACCTGATCGGCCCTGCCAACGGGCAGCCGGCCAAGGGCACCCTCAATCTCGAACTCGGACTCGGGCTCGGCAACATCAAGGTGGTCCAGCAGTGAGGAAGCACCGGCTCGACCTGTTCTCGCTGATCGCGGGTGCGCTGTTCACCGTGATCGCCGTGGTCTACCTGGTCGCGGCGCTCAACGACCGGTCGGTGAACGGGCGGATCGTCATCCCCGTCGCCTTCATCGTGCTCGGCGTCGGCGGCCTGGCCGGCGCGGTCGCGGCGGTAGCCCGGCGCGGCCGGCCCGACCGCGAGGAGTGACCGCCCCCGGAGCGCCCTGAGCGCGCCCGCCCGGCCCGGGCCCTCAGCTCTGCTGCGGGCCCAGGGAAAGCTGGTCCCCGTTCTTGCTGACGGCGTACTTGGGCAGCGGCTTGACCGCCGGCCCGTTGACCACCGCACCGGTCGCGGCGTCGAACCGGGAGCCGTGGCAGGGGCAGTACAGCTGGCCGTTCTTCGGCGCGTCCACCGCGCAGCCGGAGTGGGTGCACACCGCGGAGAAGGCGCAGTACTGGCCGGCCTTGGGCTGCACGATGTAGACGGCGTCCCCGGTGGCCGGGTCCTTGACCTGGGCCGCGCCGCCGACCGGCACGCTCGCGGCGGGCACCGCGGGGGCCTGCGCCGGGGCGTTCGAGACCGCGCTGCCGGGGGTCGGCGCGCCGGCGACGGGGGCCGCCGACTGCTTGGCGGCGGCCGCCCCGTCCCGGCCGAAGGTCCGGGTCAGCGAGCCGGTGAGCAGCCCGGCCCCGCCGATCGCGACGGCCGCGATCCCGCCGTCCACCAGGGCCCGGCGCTTGACGTGGTCCTCGCCCAGCCCGCGCTCGCGGTCCCGCGCGGCCCGGCGGGCCAGGTAGCCGTCCACCGACAGGTACGGCGTGCCGGCCAGCACCAGCGGGGTCCAGGCCATCAGGTAGGCCAGGTCGTTGCCGAGGTAGTACGGCGAGACGCTCCAGCTGATCGTCAGCCACAGGCTGAGGTTGAGCAGCGCGCCGCCGAGCGCGGCGACCCGGCCCCAGAGGCCGAGCAGGGTGCCGAGGCCCACCGCCAGCTCGCCGAAGGCCACGGCGAGCGCGAACAGGGTCGGGTGGTCGAGGGCGGGGCCGAGCAGGAAGGAGATCGGGCTGCCGCCCGCCTTGGCGGCCTGGGTCTGCGAGACGAAGGAGGCCGGGTCGCCCGCCCCGGCCAGGAAGTGGGCGTCGGAGAGCTTGTCGAGGGCGGCGTAGACGAAGGTGACGCCGAGGAAGATCCGCAGCGGCAGCAGCGCGTACCTGGACGCGAGCGCCCTCAGCTGCGCCGCCCCGGCGGCCCGACCGGCCGCTCCCCCGCCTGCCGGCACCGGGTTGCTGGCCTCCGACATCCCTCACACCTTCCCTCGCCGCCTGCCACCGCCTGACAGGTCCGGTCCGCATTCTGCCCGCTCCCGGCCGCTTTCGGTGGGAGGTCCCTCCGGACGAGCGGCACCCGCACCGCAAACGGCCGCGCCGTCGCTCCCTCCATTACGGGAACGACGGCGCGGCCGTTCAGGCATCGGCCTCGGGGCGAGCAGACGCCCCGGCGGCCGGTGGGAGTGCTACTCCCACTCGATGGTGCCCGGCGGCTTGCTGGTGACGTCGACGACGACGCGGTTCACGTCGCGGACCTCGTTGGTGATCCGGGTGGAGATCTTCGCCAGCACGTCGTACGGCAGGCGCGACCAGTCGGCGGTCATGGCGTCCTCGGACGAGACCGGGCGCAGCACGATCGGGTGGCCGTAGGTGCGGCCGTCGCCCTGCACGCCCACGCTGCGGACGTCGGCGAGCAGCACGACCGGGCACTGCCAGATCTCGCGGTCCAGACCGGCCGCGGTCAGCTCCTCGCGGGCGATCGCGTCGGCGTCGCGGAGCAGGTCCAGGCGCTCCTTGGTGACCTCGCCGACGATCCGGATGCCCAGGCCCGGGCCCGGGAACGGCTGGCGCTGGACGATCTCCTCCGGCAGGCCCAGCTCCTGGCCGACCATCCGGACCTCGTCCTTGAACAGCTTGCGCAGCGGCTCGACCAGCTGGAACTGGAGGTCCTCGGGCAGGCCGCCGACGTTGTGGTGGGACTTGATGTTGGCGGTGCCGGTGCCGCCGCCGGACTCCACCACGTCCGGGTACAGGGTGCCCTGGACCAGGAAGTCGACCGACTCGCCCTGCTCGCCGGCCTCGGCGACGATCTCGGCCTGGGCCTGCTCGAAGACCCGGATGAACTCCCGGCCGATGATCTTGCGCTTCTCCTCGGGGTCGGTGACCCCCTTCAGCGCGTTCAGGAAGCGCTCGGAGGCGTCGACGACCTTCAGCTGGACGCCGGTGGCGGCCACGAAGTCCTTCTCGACCTGCTCGGTCTCGCCCTTGCGCATCAGGCCGTGGTCGACGTAGACGCAGGTCAGCCGGTCACCGATGGCCTTGTTGACCAGGGCGGCCGCGACCGCGGAGTCCACACCGCCGGACAGGCCGCAGATCGCGCGCTTGTCGCCGACCTGCTCGCGGATCAGGGCGATCTGCTCGTCGACCACGCTGCCGGTGGTCCAGGTCGGGGCGATGCCGGCGCCGCGGTAGAGGAAGTGCTCCAGGACCTGCTGACCGTGGTCGGAGTGCAGCACCTCGGGGTGGTACTGGACGCCGTAGAGCCGGGCCTCGTCGTTCTCGAAGGCCGCGACCGGGACCAGGTCGGTGGAGGCGGTGACGGTGAAGCCCTCCGGGGCGGCGGAGCAGGCGTCGCCGTGCGACATCCACACCGAGTGCTGCGCCGGGACGCCCTCGAACAGGGTGGAGCCGGTGCGGGAGACGGTCAGCGGGGTGCGGCCGTACTCGCGGGCGCCGTTGTTGTCGACGGTGCCGCCGAGGCTCTTGGCCATCAGCTGGAAGCCGTAGCACATGCCGAAGACCGGGACACCGGCCTCGAAGATCGAGCGGTCGATCTGCGGCGCGCCCTCTTCGTAGACCGACGACGGGCCGCCGGAGAGGATGATCGCCTTGGGGTTCTTGGCGAGCATCTCGGCGACCGGCATGCTGCTCGGCACGATCTCGCTGTAGACCCGCGCCTCACGCACCCGACGGGCGATGAGCTGGGCGTACTGGGCGCCGAAGTCGACCACCAGGACGGGGTCGTTGTCCGGCGCGGACTGGACGGGAATTGCAGAGGACACGGACGGCCTTCCGGCAGCGGTATCGAGGTGTCGCGCGTGGCCGCCTCCCCGGCGGGGCTGCGGCTGCGGCGGACGGTTGTGGGGTGTCTGGACACCGATTCTACCGGGCTGTCCGGTTTCACTCGTCTGCACGTCCAATGGACCGTGACCGTGCGGGGCGGCGGTTCGTTGCTTCTGACGAACGTACGGCCGCGCCGCGTCCGCCAGACGCGCCGCCGCCCCCGCGGGGGCACCGCCGTACGGCAGCAGGACCACGCGTGGAGCTCCACCCCAGTCCACCGGCGCACGTGGTGCCGCCGCCCGGCCCGCCGGGCGCACGGCTCCGTGGGACCGTGCGCGGGTGCCGCGGCCGGCCAGCAGGGGACAGCGAACCCGGCCGCGACTGGGCCGAGAGGTGGGACGGCCGGGGTCCGGGGACGCCCGGGACCGGCCGTCACACCCCCGGTCCGATCCGGTGCGCGCCCGGGCGCACTCCCCCGTCCACCCCGCGCCGCTACGCGCGTCCCCGTGCGCCGCAACCACCCGAACCGCTACGCACCGTGATCATCAGCGGCGGGCTCGACGGGAAATGCTCTGTGCCGAACTGTGCCGAACCGGTTGCAGAGCGAGCCCCTCGTCCAGCACGATGCTCGTTGTAAGCGGTTCTCCCGGCGCCTCACGGCTCACCGAGGAGGCCCGCGACGGCGTTCTCCGCAGCCGCGCCGCAGGGAGGCGGCAGCGGTTTACCGTTCACACTCCGTGAGCACGGGCCCGGCGCAGACCCTGCGCACCGAACCGCCGCCCACGGACGTCCGCGCCCCGCGCGACCGGCCACCCACGCCGGAGCCGCACGGCGCACCCCGAAACCAACCGACACGACGGCGCTCCTCCCCCGGCGCCGTCACCGCAGCACCGGCGCGGCCCTGACGCCGAGTGCTGAACGACAAAGGGCCCCGTTCCCCCGCGGGGCCCTTTGCCCTTTTCGGGGGCGCTCGGAGTCAGGGGTGCTCGGAACCAGGGGCGCTCGGAGTCAGGGATGCTCGCGCCAGACGCTCGGGTCGACCGGCTCCTGGCCCGGGGGCGGCGGCACCGCACCGGGCGCCGGCGTCCCGCCGGCCGGAGCGGGCGGCGCCGGGTGCGAGTCCAGCACCTCGCCCGGACCGCCGGACTGCGGCGGCACGCCGTAGCCCGGCGCCACCGGCGCCCCCGGCGTCGCGTACGGCACCTGCGGCGGCACCTCCGCGTACGGCCCGCCGCCCTGCACGCCTCCGCCTTGGGCGGAGGCGAACGGCGACTCGGCGTACGGCACGGCGGTCTGCGGCGCGCCCACGCTCCGGTCGCGGACGGCCGCCAGCAGCGGCGGCACCAGCACCGCGCCGACCACCGACCAGACCAGGTTGGCCAGCAGCACGCTGAGGAACACCAGGCCGACCGAGGTCTCCTGGGACATGTCCACGCGGGCCGAGGAGGTCCAGCCCCGCATCGACATCGTCCTGGTCATCTGCCCGCCGGCCACCGCCATCAGCACGGTGAGCGCCACCCCGTACACGGCCGCCAGCCGGAGCCGGTCCGCCGCGTCCAGCCGGCGCCGGTACGCCGACCAGCCGAGCAGGCCCGCCGCGGCGAGCGCCAGCAGGCCGCACCAGCGCCAGTCGGCGGCCGCGTCGTGCAGGTCGAAGAAGGAGATCTCCGCGTCGCTGCTGCGGTCGCCCCAGCTCTCGCCCTGACCGGACAGCCCGGAGTGCACCCGCCAGGTCGAGCCCGAGCCGAAACCGAGCAGGAGGAGGCCCAGGTTGGGCAGGAACGCGAGCGAGACCGCCGTCTCCACACCCTCCTTGCTGTTCGCCGCGACCAGCACGAAGGCCACCAGCGCGGCCAGGCCGACCGCCAGTGCCAGCGCCTGGCCCGCCGTGAGCGCGGCCACCGCCCAGCCGCGCACCGACCGGTTGCGCCAGGCCGCCCAGCGCAGGGCGTCGGTGCCGTGGACGGCGAAGGCCAGGGCGGCGGCCAGCAGGGCCGTCCACCCGACCGCCTCCACCCAGCCCGAGTCCGCGCCGAAGCTCATGCCGGTGCTCCGCAGGGGGTAGCCGGACTCGTCGTCGAACCGGTCCGCCGGCTGCCAGGCCGTCCCTCCGACCAGCCCGAGCAGCAGCGCCACCCCGGCCAGCACCACGGCGGTGCGCAGCGCCTCACCGCCGGCCTGGCCGCGGGTCAGCTGGGCGCCGGTCGCCTTGCGCCTGCGGGCCCCGGCCCGCAGGCCGAGCCAGAGCGCCAGCGCCCAGAGCACGGTGACGGTCATCGGCAGCACCCGGAACGCGAGCTCCAGGTCGTCCAGGCTGTCGCGGCTGGACGCGGGGTGCCCGGTCAGCCGGAACGGCGCGCCGAAGGCGTTCAGCGTCATCGCCAGCGCCGCGCCGAACCGGTCGCCGTAGCCGGGCGAGGCGATGAACGTGTCGTAGTCGTAGCCGCTCGGGACGGCCGTGATCAGCGCCGCCACGAGCAGCACGCCGGTCGGGGCGATCGCGGCCCGGAGCGCCGGGCGCCAGTCCGATCCGGTGAGCCAGCGCGTCACCGGCGAGGGCCCGCGCCGCGGCTCGTACGGGTTCCCGCCGCCCCAGCTGCCCACCGCGGGCGGCCCGGCGACGGGCGGCGGCGGGGGCGGCGGGTACCCGGGGGCACCGGGCGGCGGACCGTACGAAGGCGGGGCGGGCGGGGCGTCCACCGGCGGGGGCGGCGGCGCCGACGGCCGCCCGCATGAACCGCAGACGACCGCCCCCTCCTGCGAAGTCGCGCCGCACGATGCGCAGTCGGCCATGGCCCGCGCTCCCCCCGATCGACGAGTCCCTGGCGGCCCCAGGGAGCCCGTTTATCCCATCGGACCCGAACGGATGTCAACCGGGAACCGGGGCAAGCGGATTGGCCCGTCGAACGGGTTCAGTCGCGCTTCTTCGGGACCTCCGGGACGGGCAGCAGCGGCAGCCGCAGCGCGCCGAACGCGCCCTCAGGCACGGCCGGCCGCACCGGCGCGACCGCCGCGACCCGCCGGTACTCCTCGCCCTGGGCCGGACGCTGGTCCGCCTCGCCCTTGTTCGGCCACATCGACATGGCGCGCTCGGCCTGCGCGGTGATGGTGAGCGAGGGGTTGACGCCCAGGTTGGCGGAGACGGCCGAACCGTCCACCACGCTGATCCCGGGGTAGCCGTACAGCCGGTGGTACGGGTCCACCACGCCGGTCTCGGGGGCGTCGCCGATCGGGCAGCCGCCCAGGAAGTGCGCCGTCATCGGGATGTCGAAGATCTCGCCGACGGTGCCGCCGGCGAAGCCGTTGATCTCGTCGGCCAGTGCCTGGGCGCCCCGTTCGGCCGCCGGGATCCAGCTCGGGTTGGGTTCGCCGTGGCCCTGGGTGGAGGTGAGCCGGGCCTTGCCGAGCGGGCCCTTCTTCAGCGAGACGGTGATCGAGTTGTCCAGCGACTGCATCACCAGACCGATGATCGTCTTCTCGGACCAGCGGCGCTGGTCCATCGAACGGGCGAAGGTCAACGGGTGGAGCGCCGAGTTCGCCAGGTAGCGCAGCCAGCGCGGAATCGTTCCGCCGCCCTTGACCTGGGCGATGGACAGCGCGCCCATCGCGTTGGAGCCCTTGCCGTAGCGGACCGGCTCGATGTGGGTGTTGGCGTCCGGGTGGATCGAGGAGGTGATCGCCACGCCCTTGGTGAAGTCCGCCCTGGTGCCGTAGCGCCGGTCGGTGGTCTGCGCACCCACCAGGGCCTCGGAGTTGGTGCGGGTCAGCTCGCCCAGCCGCGCCGAGATCCGGGGCAGGTGGCCGCCGTCCCGCATCCGGTGCAGCAGCGACTGGGTGCCGTAGGTGCCGGCCGCGACGACCACCCGGGCCGCGGTGATCGTCCGCGCGCCCGCCTTCACCCGGTCGGTCTTCGAGCGCGCGTCGGTGCGGCGCACGTCCACCGCGTAGCCGCGGCTCCCGTCGGCCC
The DNA here is from genome assembly GCF_044763205.1 of Kitasatospora sp. NPDC096204. Taxonomy (NCBI): domain Bacteria; kingdom Bacillati; phylum Actinomycetota; class Actinomycetes; order Kitasatosporales; family Streptomycetaceae; genus Kitasatospora; species Kitasatospora sp. NPDC096204. Next base: position 6,281 of record NZ_JBIWFT010000063.1, on the reverse strand, counting down.
CGCCGATCTCCCGGATCCGGGCCACCGTGGTGAGCGGGTGGATCCGCGCGCCGCCCTTCTCGGCCAGGTGGAGGTAGTTCTCGGTGAGCATGTTCTTGGCGCCGTGCCGGCAGCCGGTCATGCACTCGCCGCACTCCACACAGGCCTTGCGGGCCGGGCCGGCGCCGCCGAAGTACGGGTCGGCGACCTCGCCGCCGGGCGCCGCCTTGGCACTGCCGTCGGTGTCCTCGCCGTCGCCGAAGAAGACCCCGACCGGCGCCATGTGGAAGGTGTCGCCGACGCCCATCCGCTCGGCGGCCGCCTTGAGGTGGACGTCCGAGGGGGTGAGGGTCGGGTTGAGCCGCACCCCGAGCATTCGCTGCGCCTGGTCGTAGAACGGCGCCAACTCCTGCTGCCAGTCGGTGATGTGGCGCCACTGGCGGTCCTCGAAGAAGGCCTTCGGCGGCACGTACAGCGTGTTGGCGTAGTTCAGCGAGCCGCCGCCGACCCCGGCGCCGGCCAGGATCAGCACGTTGGCCAGCAGGTGGATGCGCTGGATGCCGTACAGCCCGAGCTGCGGCGCCCACAGGTAGTTCGGCAGGTCCCAGGAGTTCCTGGGCAGTTCGTCCCGGTCGAAGCGCCGCCCGGCCTCCAGGACGGCGACCCGGTAGCCCTTCTCGGTCAGCCGCAGGGCCGCGACCGAACCGCCGAAGCCGGACCCGACCACCACCACGTCGTAGTCGAACTCCGCCGCACCGCCGGACTGCACCATCTGCCACCGCTCCTTCACCGGGTGAGCCTGCCTGTGGGTGCCGCGAACCGGGCCCCACCGGACGGGCGGGGCCTCGGAGGCGACTTGGGGTCCTACTTGAAGCGCAGCGCCTTGAGCGCCCGCAGCCCACCGGTCATCACCGCGGCGAACTGCTTGTCGTCCAGGCCGAACGAGGGCGCGATCGGCACCAGCCGCTGGGTCGCGATGGTCTGCGCCTCGGTGAAGCGCAGGATGCCCTCGGCGCCGTGCCGGCGGCCCAGCCCGGAGTCGCCCATGCCGCCCATCGGCGAGCCGACCGAGCCGTACGCGGCGGCGTAGGCCTCGTTGACGTTGACCGTGCCGGTGCGCAGCCGGGCCGCGACCGTCCGGCCGCGCCGCAGGTCCCTGGTCCAGACGCTGGAGTTCAGGCCGTACGGCGTGGAGTTGGCGGCGGCGACCGCCTCCTCGTCGGTGTCGAAGCGGTAGAGGGAGACGACCGGTCCGAAGGTCTCCTCGGCGCAGACCGCCATGTCCGGGGTGACGCCGTCGAGGATGGTCGGCTCGAAGAAGAACGGGCCGAGGTCCGGCCGGGCGCGCCCGCCGGCCACCACGGTGGCGCCCGCCTTGACCGCCTCGTCCACGTGCCGGGTGGTGGTCTCCAGCTGGCGGGCGGAGACCAGCGAGCCCATGTCCGCGCCGTACGCGAGGCCGCCGCCCAGGCGCAGCGCCCGGGTGCGGGCGGCGAAGCGCTCCAGGAACTCGTCGGCCACCGAGCGGTGCACCAGCAGCCGCTCGATCGAGATGCACAGCTGTCCGGCGGAGGAGAAGCAGGCCCGGACGGCGCCCGCGGCGGCCGCGTCGAGGTCGGCGTCGGCGAGCACCAACATGGCGTTCTTGCCGCCGAGTTCGAGCGAGGCGCCGACCAGCCGGGCGGCGGCGCGCTGGGCGACGTCGCGGCCGGTGCGGGTGGAGCCGGTGAACGAGACGTAGTCGGCGTGCTCCACCACGGCGGGGCCGATCACCGGTCCGTCGCCGATCACGATCTGCCACAGGTCGGCCGGCAGCCCGGCCTCGACCAGCAGCTCCCGGGCCCACAGCGCGGTCAGCGCGGTCTGGGTGTCGGGCTTGTTGACCACCGCGTTGCCGGCCGCGAAGGCGGGCAGGGCGTCGCCGATGGACAGCTCCAGCGGGTAGTTCCACGGCGAGATGTGGCCGACCACGCCCTTCGGGCGGCGGGCCTCGACGGCGTGGGTGAGCACCGGCAGCGCGCCGCCGCGCCGCTTGTCCTTGAGGTAGCCGTGCGCGGCCCGTCCGTAGTGCCGGGCGGCCATGGCGACGGCCAGCACCTCCTCGAAGGCGTGCAGCCGGGCCTTGCCGGTCTCCGCCTGGATGAGGTCCAGCACCTCGTCCTGCCGCCTGAGCAGCAGGTCGTGGAAGCGCAGCAGGACGGCGGCACGGCGGCGCACCGGCAGCGTGGCCCAGGCGGCCTGGGCACGGCGGGCCAACTGGAAGGCGACCTCGACGTCGGCCGGGGTCGACCGCGGCAGGCTGGCCAGCCGTTCGCCGGTCAGCGGGGCGACGGTCTCCACCAGGTCGGGCTCGCCGGTGGCGGTGACGCCGGCGGCCAGCCTGGCGACCAGGGACGGCGGAACGGCCGCGGTGACGGTCCGGCCGCCACCGGGGGCCGCCGGGTTGCCGGCGCCGGGGTGTTCGGTGGCCACTGCATCTGCTGTGAGGTCCGACATACGGCGCAGCCTAGGCGCTCGGCGGCCGGTCCGGTACCCGTCGGTAACAAGAATCTGCCCCAGTCGGGTGAAAGCGGGCGCCACCCGGCCCGGTCAGCGGATCGGGGTGAAGCTGTTGAGCACCGCGTAGAAGCGCTGCTCGGCCTCGTTCCACTCGCTGCCCTTCTCCGGGCTGGACGAGTAGATCGCGTAGCTGGTGCCGTCCTGGCCGATGAACTCGGTCTCGATCGCGCGCCGGCGGCCGCCCTCCTTGGCCGCGTAGCTGAACTCCCAGACCGCCGCCTCCTGGCCCTTCACCGCCGTGCCGGCCATCCGGTGCTGCTTGTAGTCCTTGAGCGACTTGGAGAGGCTGGTCTCCATCTGCCGCATGTGCTCCAGCGGCTTGACCGACTGGCCGACGGTGACGGCGAACTGCAGGTAGTGCACCTTGCCGTCGGGGGTGTAGTAGATCTGGTTGTCCCCGGAGCTGATCCGCTGCCAGGACGGCGTCCCGTTCGGCAGCGGGAAGCGGAAGCCGGCCGGGTCGTCGACCCAGTGGTAGCCGTTGGGCGGCGCCACCGCGGGGGAGGCGTCGCTGGTGGGCTCCGGCCCGGTGGACTCGACCGCGGTGGGCGTCGGGTCCTCGACGGGGCCGCCGCCGCCCACCACGTGCCGGGTGACGAGGAAGGTGCCCGCGGCGGCCAGCAGACCGACGCCCACGGCTATGCCGACGATCTTCAGCAGGTTGCGGCGCTTGGCCGGTCCGCGCGCGGGCGCGTATGAGTGCGGCACCGGCGCGACGGGCCCGGTGTGCGCCCGGGCCACGTCCTGCGCGCCCCCGGTGGTGTCCGGCTCGGCGGGGACGGGAGCCTTCGGCTCGGTCGGCTCCTCGGAGCCCTCGACCGGCTCCTCGGCGGGCGTCGGCCCCTCACTGCGGTCCACCACCGGCACCGACTGGGTGGGCGTGCGCACCGACGCCACCGACTTCAGGCCCATCGTGTGCCCGGCCTGCACCTCGGCCAGCATCCGGGCCGCCTCGTCCGCGGTCGGCCGCTCCGCCGGGTCCTTGGCCATCAGCGCGGCCAGCACCGGCCCCAGCGGCCCGGCCCGCCGCGACTCCGGCAGCGGCTCGTCCACCACCGCGGCGAGCGTGGTGATCGGCGAGTCCCGCCGGAACGGCGACTGGCCCTCGACCGCCGCGTACAGCGTCGCCCCGAGGCCCCACAGGTCCGAGGCCGGCCCGGGCCGCTCGCCCTGGGCCCGCTCGGGCGCCAGGTAGTCCGGCGAGCCGACCAGGTCGCCCGGCCGGGTCAGCTCGGTCGAGCCCTCGTACTTCGCGATGCCGAAGTCCAGCAGCACCACCCGCCCGGTGCCGCGCTCCAGCAGCACGTTGGCCGGCTTCACGTCCCGGTGCAGCACGCCCAGCTGGTGGCCGCGGTGCAGCGCCGCCAGCACCTGGCTGCCGACCTCGGCGGCGGCGCGCGGCTGCAGGGTGCCGTCCTGGCTGATCACGTCGGCCAGCGAGCGGCCGTCGACCAGCTCCATCACGATCCACGGCCGGCCGTCCTGCTCCAGCACGTCGTGCACGGTGATCACACCGGGGTGCTTGATCCGCGCGGCCGCGCTGGCCTCGCGCTTCATCCGGGTGTGCAGGATCTGGAGGTCCTCCTCGGGCAGGTGGTTGACGGTCAGCTCCTTGACCGCGACCTCCCGGTCGAGCATCCGGTCCCAGGCCCGCCAGACGGTGCCCATGCCGCCCCGGCCGAGCCGCTCGCCGAGCTCGTACCGCCCGGCCAGCAACCGCTCCGCCTCGGCCGCCTCCGGCCGGTCCTGCACGCCCATCTGCGCCCGCTCCCCCACACATTCCGCCTGCCGTCACCGCGACGGAGGGCCTGGTGCAGACCACTGTTCGAACAAATCCCACGCACACATTAGGCGCACCTTGCCGCCCCCGGTAATCACGCCCACCCCCTGGACCGCAAGACCGGAATCCGAGCGGATCGTCAGCCCGCGAACAGCACCACCGCGACAATTCCCAGCGCGAGCAGCACAAACACCCCGCCCACCAGCAGCGGCCCCAACAGGGAGGGGGGTATCCGGGGCGGCTTCGCCCCGTTTCCGGCCCCGAAGTCCCCGCCGTTGCCGCCCTTTCGGGCACTCCCCCGCGCCCCGGAGCGCCCGGCCCTCCCGCCCCGCACCCGCGGCTGCCGCGGCACCGCTTGCGCCACCGGGTCCAGCGCCGCGACCGCCGCCGCCCGCTCCTCGTCGACCGGCTCCGGCGCCCCCGCCAGCAGCTCCGCCAGCTCCTCGCGCACCGCCTCCGCGGTCGGCCGCCGCACCGGATCGGGCTGCAGCAGACGCTCCACCAGCGGCCCGAGCGGCCCGCACACCACCGCGGGCTCCCGCCGCCCGTCCCGTACGGCCGTCACCAACTCGGGCACGTCCCGCTCCGGGTACGGCGCACGGCCGGTGACCAGCCGCTGCGTCAGCACCCCGAGCGCCCAGCAGTCGCCCGCCGGGCCGCCGTCCAACGGCCAGCGCTCCGCCACCGGGCCGACCAGGGTCGCCCGCACCTCGTACCGCCGCCGCCCGCCCGGCCCGCCGAGCTCCTCGGCCAACGCCTCCTCCGCCACCCCGGCGAGCAGCCCGCCGAGCATCGCCGCGCCGTCCTCGCAGACCAGCACCGACTCCGCGGTCAGCGCGCCGTGGGTCAGCCCGGCCGCGTGCAGCGCCCGCAGCGCCCCGGCCAGGTCCGCCGCCAACTCGGCCGCCCGGTACGGCGGCAGCGGCCCCTCGGCGAGCAGCTCGGCCACCGTCCGCCCGGCCGGCCGCTCCTCCACCGTCCACAGCAGCTCGTCCTCGACGAACGCGCCGACCCCGCGCAGCAGCCGCGGGTGCGCGACCGGCGCGGCCGAACCGACCGCCGCCACCCGCCGCACCAGCCGGTCCGCCCGCGCGGCGGCGGCCTCGTCCGGATCCTGGCCCACCGTCAGCACCCCCGGCAGTTCCAGGGCACTCAGCAGCACCGACTCACCGGTCCGCTCGTCCACCGCGCGGGCGCGCAGAGGTTCGGGACGGTCCGTCAGCCGGTACCGCCCCGCCAGCAACACCCCGGGGCCGCCTCGCATGCCAGTTCCTCTCGCTCGCCGACCAGCCTACTGAGCGGCTCCCTTAGGCTCGATCCCATGGACTGGACCGATCTGATCGACACCGCCTTCGAGGCGTCCGGAAACAGCAGCAGGGCCAACCGCGCCGAAGCGGTCCGCGACGTCGAGGCGACCGTCATCGACGGCGAGAAGCCGGTCGCCTCGACCGCCGGGCGTCACCCCGACCACTTCCGCAAGGGAGTGCTGGTGCTGACCACCCATCGACTGCTCTTCCTGAAGGACGGGAAGCCGCCGGTCCCGGTTCCGCTCGCCGCCGTCACCGACGTCACCGTGACCCGCACCAAGCTCAACGGCGAAGTGCTCCTGGTGGTGGCGCTCACCGGCTCACACCGCTTCGAGGACGTGGCCAAGGCCGACTTCTTCGCCGAGCAGCTCCGGGCCGCCGCCCGGACCGCCCGCAACACCCCGAAGGCCCTCCCCACCGCACCGGCCGCGGACGCCACCGGCGAACAGCTGATCGGCCAGCTGGAACGACTGGCCGCCCTGCGCGGCTCCGGCGCCCTCACCGAGGACGAGTTCACCCGCGCCAAGCAGCGCCTGATCGGCTAGGGCCCACCGTCGCGTCCTAGTAGGGCTTGGTCAGGTGTACGCGCTGGTGGCGTGTCTCGACGAGGCTTTGCGCGTTGATGGTGTGTGACACCTGGGGAGTTGGATCAGGTC
>NZ_JBIWFT010000062.1:32406-40331 GCF_044763205.1 Kitasatospora sp. NPDC096204 | reverse complement strand
TCCGCGGAGACCACCACGGTGTGGGACACCCCGGGGGTGTTGTCCACGAAATTGGTGATCAGCCAGTTCAGGTTCTGTGCGGCCTGGCTCATCTGGTTCAACTCAACGCTCCTGGTGATCTGCGCCGTTGCCGTCGCTCCGGCCACCGAAACTATCGAATCCGGGCTGCTGGGCACCATGCTGGAAGCCCGCCTGGTTGGCGGCCTGCTCGGCCCCGACGCGACGGCCCTGCTGGATGCCGCGACGCAGGTTGGTCAGTCGGCCGCGGACCTCCTCGGGGGCCCGGGAGACCTGGGGACCGGTCAGCGGCGAGGCCTCGGCGGTGCCGGAGACCAGGTTGGCCTGCGGGGTCCGCCGGGGCAGGCCCGACATGGTGACGCCGCTGGTCGAGGGCTCGCGGATCTGCTCGGCACGGCGCCAGCGCTCGTCGTTCGCGGACGGACGCCACGGCGTGTCGCCGGTGCCCGGCTGCGGCTGACCCTGCTGGGGAGCCGGCTGGGGGGCCTGCGGCTGCTGCGGGGCCTGCTGCTGCGGCGCCTGCGGCTGCTGGGGGGCCTGCTGCTGCGGCGCCGGCTGGGGCGCCCGACGCGGAGCCTGCTGCTCCTCGGCCCCCTGCTGGAACTCCGGCGCGGAGGTGCCGGGGCGGCGCGGCTGGTACGGCCGCGGCCGCGCCTGCTGCGGGCCCTCGGACTGCGGGAACCAGGACTGCTCGCCGCCGGTCGGCAGCGCCATCGGCTCCTGGTGCGGCAGCGGCTGGGGCTGCTGCGGGGCCTGCTCCTGGCGCACCGGCTCCGGACGCGGCGGGTTCGGCACGTTCGGCAGCACGGGCTCGACCAGGCCGAGGCCCAGCGGGTCGCGCGGGTCGATCTGGCTGGCCTCGAAGCGCGGGCGGGCGAACTGCTGGGTGCTCTCCACCGGCGCCGGCTCGGCCGACGGCAGCGGCTGGGGCTGCTGCTGGGCCTGCGGCGGCAGCTGCGGCTGACGGTCGCGCTGCGGCGCGTCCGGGCCGGGGTGCTGCGGACCGCGCGGGCCCTGGGCGGCGGGCCGACCGGGGGCGCCGGGGCCCTGCGGGGCAGGACGGCGCTGCGGCAGGCCGTCCTGCGGACGGTTGCCCGGACGGGCCCCCTGCGGCGGAGTGCCGGGACCGCCGGGGCGGCCGTGCTGCGGCTGCTCGCCGGTCCGGACACCCGGACCGCCGGCGAACTCGCCGCCGGGACGCGGCCGTTCCTGGCCGGGACGGCCCGGCTGGGGCTGACCTGCCTGCGGCTGGTTCGGCTGGGGCTGGCCGGGCTGCTGCGGACGGGCCTGCGGCTGACCGGGCTGCTGCTGACCGGCCTGGGGCTGGCCGGGCTGCTGCTGACGGTCGCGGCGGGGCAGGCCGTTCGGACCGCTCTGCGGCGGGCCCTGGCGGCCCGGGGCGCGCTGCGGCAGACCGCCCTGCTGGGCCTGCTGCGGAACCTGCTGGCTCTGCGGGGCCTGCGGGGCCTGCTGGTTCTGCGGAGCCTGCCGCTTCTGCTTCGGCTGAGGCTGGGCGGGCTGTCGGCCCTGGCCCTGCTGACCGCCGCCCTGCGGGGGGTTCTCCCGCAGCGACTGGCCGACCTTGCGGGTCGGCAGACCGCCGCCGGGCGCACCCGGACCGGCCTGCGGACCGGGGCCCGCCTGCGGGCCGGGGCCCGCCTGCGGGCCGGGGCCGGCCGGAGCGGTCGGGCCGCCCTGGCCGAGCTGCGGGCGCCCGCCCTGCGGGGCACCGGCGGCCGGGCCCTGGCCGAGCGCGGCCTGACCGCCCTGGCGGCCGGGCGGGACCTGGCGCTGCTGGCGCGGCGTCGGGGCGACCCCGCGCTGCTGCTTGCCCTGGCCTGAGCCGGCCCGGCCCGCACCGCGGCGGTCGCCGGAGTTGGTGACGTCCACCGGGAGCATGACCAGCGCGGTGGTGCCGCCGGAGTCGCTGGGACGCAGCTGGATGCGGATGCCGTGTCGCAGGGACAGGCGGCCGACCACGAAGAGGCCCATGCGGCGGGAGACGGAGACGTCCACCGTCGGCGGGTTGGCGAGGCGCTCGTTGATCTCGGCGAGGTCGTCGGGGCTCAGGCCGATGCCGGTGTCGTGGATCTCGACCAGCACGCGGCCGTCCGGCAGCGCGTGGCCGGTGACCCGGACGCGGGTCTGCGGGCTGGAGAACGAGGTGGCGTTCTCCAGCAGCTCGGCGAGCAGGTGGACGAGGTCGTTGACGACGCGGCCGGCGACCTCGGCCGACGGCACGGCGGCGAGCTCGATGCGCTCGTACTGCTCCACCTCGGAGGCGGCGGCGCGGAGCACGTCGACCAGCGGGACGGGCCTGGTCCAGCGGCGGCCCGGGTCCTCGCCGGCGAGGACGAGGAGGTTTTCGCCGTTGCGGCGCATGCGGGTCGCGAGGTGGTCCAGCTTGAAGAGGTTGGCCAGCTGGTCCGGGTCCGCCTCGCGGCTCTCCAGCTCGGAGATGAGCGACAGCTGGCGCTGGATGAGGCCCTGGCTGCGGCGCGAGAGGTTGGTGAACATCGCGTTGATGTTGCCGCGCAGGAGGGCCTGCTCGGCGGCGAGGCGGACGGCCTCGCTGTGCACCATGTCGAACGCGTGGGCCACGTGGCCGATCTCGTCGGTGGAGTCGATGGCGACCGGCTCGACCGTGGTGTCGACGTCGTGGGGGTCGGCCTCGGAGAGGGTCTTGACCAGCTCGGGCAGGCGGCGTTCGGCGACGTCCTCGGCCGCGGCCTGGAGGCGGGTCAGCGAGCGCACCATCGAGCGGGCGATCAGACCGGCGCCACCGAGGGCGAAGAGCAGCACCAGGGCGATCGCGACACCGATGATCAGGGCGTCGGCGTCGGCCTGGGACTGGAGGTCCTGGGCCTTGCCGTCCAGGTTCTCGATGAGCTTGGACTCGATCCGGCGCTCGGCGGTGATCTTGGCGCTGGCCTTCTCGTACCAGTCCTTGTAGCTGACCGCCTCGGTCTGGCGGATGCCGCTCTGGGTCAGGATCGTGGAGGCGTAGCGGTCGGCGTCGGCGACCACCGAGTTGTAGCTCAGCTGGCTGCGCAGGTTGTCCAGGTCGTGCGCGGTGTAGATGTTGTTGAAGCTCGCGATCGCGTTGTCGTACGAGCTGCGCAGACGGATACCGAAGGACTCGTCGCTGGGGCTGAGGTCGGGGGTCTTCGGGTTGGCGAGCGCGGCGCTGATCAGGGCCCGCTGCTGCGAGGTCGCGTTCTTCGCCAGCGAGAACTGCTGCAGCGCGCGGGTCGAGACGACCAGGTCCTTGTTGTTCGACGCGAGCGCGATGTCCTGGGTGATGGACAGCAGGTCGCGGATGATCACGTCGTAGGCGGTGATCGTCGACTGGATGTTCTGGTTGTTCTGGTACGGCAGGCTGCGGGTGTCCGCGATCGAGTTCAGGTCCTTGCGGATCTGGAGCAACAGCGCCTTGCCGCCGGACAGTTCGAGGTTCTCGAACTTGTCGGAGGACGTGGTGAAGGTGCGGCTCAGGTCGTCGGTGGACTTGCGGGCCGCGACGATGTCGTCGTCCAGCGGGGCGGTCGGGTCGTGGGTGATCGGGCCCGCGCTGATGTCGCGCTCGGTCTGGAGCGCGTCCGCGAGGTTGGTCGCCTTCTTGGCCAGGTCGGACAGGTTGGCCATCTGGGCGAGTTGCTGCGAGTTCTCCATCGAGCTCTGGATGCGCAGGCCACCGAGGACCAGCGAGACCAGGACGGGGAGGGCGAGCAGCGCGATCAGACGGGTGCGGATGCGCCAGTTGCGCATCGCGAGCCGGTTCAGACCGGTGGCGCGGCGCCGGGTCAGGGACGTGCGGAGTTTGTCCCGGGTGGACTTCCGCTCCTGGCCGTCCTCCTCCGGGCGGCCGGGGGCCTCGGGTGTCACCGGCTCGGCGGGGCCGCCGGGGGCCGCCGCCTGTTGAGGGGCTGCCACAGGCTCACGCGACTCCGGGTTACCCGCGGCGCCGCTACCCCTTTTGAAACGTCCCTGCACTGGCGTCGCAACCTCTGGACCGGGCGTCCCGCCGCGTCGCCACGGCCTGGACGGTGTCGAGTTTCCATCCGCACCCCGGCCGGTCCGGGAGAGCGGGCACCGGGGTGGACCACTCCCTACCCACGGTCCGTCGCATTCCAGCACAGCCGGGGAATCCCAACAAGGGCCGCAGGTACCGGGTGTCGGGCGCTACCGACCGCTTGCGCGATCTCACGGACTGTGTGCCAACGGGACCGGAATACCGCCTTTTTCGGACACTCGCCGGATACATGCCAAGCGGGCGCAGCGTCGGGAAGAGCCACAGACCTTCCGGAATGCCCTTTATCGGGGGGAATGTCGGAAAATCCGAGTGCGGCGATATGTCGGATATCTGCGTTTTGCTCGGCATTTTGTGAGCAAAATCACAGCCCAATGTGTAGCTTTGGTCACGGCCTCTGTGGAATGAGATCTCGTAACCTGACTGTCGCCTGGGCACGGCATCGATCAGCCTGCCCAGAACCCCTCCGAATCAATCGGAATCCATCAGGTCGTCCCGATCCGCCGCGGTCGGTCCGGCCATGACCACGAGGTGCTCTCGATGTCCCAGGCGAAGAACGCCACCAAGTCCACGCTGTCCTGCCGCCCCACGGCGAACCCGCGCCGGACGACGCTGGCCTCGGTCGAGGACTTCAGCAAGATCCCGGGCGCCCGCAAGCCCGAGGACGTCGTGACCTACGGCACCGAGCTGCCGGCCGCCACCGCCAACCCGCGCCGCACCCAGCTGATGGTCGCGCCGGTCGTCGTCGTGCAGGACTGACCCCCGCATCGCCGCGCCGAGGGCGCCGTCGTCACACCCGTGGCGGCGGCGCCCTCGCCGTTGCGCGGGGGTGCCCGGCGGGCCTCCGCGCCCCGGTCGGCCCGGACTCCGCCCCGACCGTCCTGAACAGGGGCAAAGCGGTCAGCCGAGGCCCCACGCGATAGCCTGGAGACCGATTGACGGGGCCGCGCCCACTGTGGGCGGGGCGCCCACCAGCGCCCGGGCGCGCCCCGGGCGGCCGACGAAGCGAGGGGTACCCCAGCCGTGCGCATTGCCAGGTTTTCCGTCCGGGAAGGGAGCCCTGCCGCCGGCAGCGTCTCCTTCGGCGTGGTGGAGGGCGACCCTTCCCAGCCCGACTCGCTGGTCGTCCACGCGCTGGCCGGCCACCCGTTCGGCCAGCCCCAGCCCACCGGCGAGAGCTTCCGCTTCCAGGACGTCCGGCTGCTCAGCCCGATGCTCCCGAACAAGATCGTGGCGGTCGGCCGCAACTACGCGGCCCACGCGGCGGAGCTGGGCAACGACGTCCCGGACGTCCCGCTCACCTTCTTCAAGCCGTCCACCTCGGTGATCGGTCCGACCGAGAACATCGCGTACCCGCCGTTCTCCTCGGACGTCCACCACGAGGCCGAACTCGCCGTGGTGATCGGCCGGATGTGCCGTGAGGTGCCGTTGGACCGGGTGCCCGAGGTGATCCTCGGCTACACCTGCGCCAACGACGTCACCGCCCGGGACGTCCAGCAGCGCGAGGGCCAGTGGGCCCGGGCCAAGGGCTTCGACACGGCCTGCCCGCTGGGCCCGTGGATCGAGACCGACCTCGACCCGAGCGACCTCGCGATCACGTGCACCGTCAACGGCGAGCTCCGCCAGACCGGCCGCACCTCCCTGATGGTCCGCTCGGTCGCCGAGCTGGTCGTCCACATCTCCGAGGCCATGACGCTGCTGCCCGGCGACGTCATCCTCACCGGCACACCCGCAGGGGTGGGCCCCCTCAACGTCGGCGACGAGGTCGCCGTCTCCATCGAAGGCATCGGCACTCTCACCAACAAGGTGATCAAGCGTGGCTAACACTGACCCGGCCGTCCGGGTTCGCTTCTGTCCCTCCCCGACCGGCAACCCCCACGTGGGCATGGTCCGCACGGCCCTGTTCAACTGGGCCTACGCCCGCCACAACGGCGGCACGCTGGTCTTCCGGATCGAGGACACCGACTCCGCCCGCGACTCCGAGGAGTCGTACAACCAGCTGCTCGACGCGATGCGCTGGCTCGGCCTCGACTGGGACGAGGGCCCGGAGGTCGGCGGCCCGAACGCGCCGTACCGGCAGTCGCAGCGGATGGACATCTACGCCGATGTCGCCCGCCGCCTGCACGAGGCGGGCCACGCCTACCACTGCTACTGCTCCACCGAGGAGCTGGACGCCCGCCGCGAGGCCGCCCGCGCGGCCGGCAAGCCCTCCGGCTACGACGGCCACTGCCGCGAGCTGACCGATGAGCAGGTCGCCGTCTACAAGCTGGAGAAGCGCGAGCCGATCCTGCGCTTCCGGATGCCCGACAAGACCATCAGCTTCGACGACCTGGTCCGCGGCACGCTCACCTTCGAGCCGGAGAACGTGCCGGACTACGGCATCGTCCGGGCCAACGGCGCCCCGCTGTACACCCTGGTCAACCCGGTGGACGACGCCCTGATGGGCATCACCCACGTGCTGCGCGGCGAGGACCTGCTGTCCTCCACCCCGCGGCAGGTCGCGCTGTACGCCGCGCTCGCCGAGATCGGCGTCGGCAACGGCACCACCCCGCGCTTCGGCCACCTGCCGTACGTGATGGGCGAGGGCAACAAGAAGCTCTCCAAGCGCGACCCGCAGTCCTCGCTCAACATGTACCGCGAGCGCGGCTTCATCCGTGAGGGCCTGCTCAACTACCTGTCCCTGCTGGGCTGGTCGCTGGCCGAGGACCGCGACCTGTTCGACATGGACGAGATGGTCGCCGCCTTCGACGTCACCAAGGTGAACGCCAACCCGGCCCGCTTCGACCTGAAGAAGTGCGAGGCGATCAACGCCGAGCACGTCCGCCGGCTGGCCCCGGAGGACTTCGTCCGCCGCCTGGTGCCCTTCCTCCAGGGTGCCGAGCTGCTGCCGGCCGAGCCCACCGCCGAGCAGCTGGACCTGCTCGCCAAGGTGGCGCCGCTCACCCAGGAGCGGATGGTCGTGCTGAGCGAGATCGTGAACATGGCCGGCTTCCTGTTCGTGGCGCCGGAGAAGTTCGCCCTCGACCCGGACGACGCCGCCAAGGTGCTCACCGCGGACGCCCGCCCGGTGCTGGAGGCCAGCATCAAGGCACTGGAGGAGCTCGCGGACTTCACCCCGGAGCCGATCCAGGCCGCGCTGCGCGAGGCGCTGGTGGACGGGCTGGGCATCAAGCCCAAGTTCGCCTTCACGCCGCTGCGGGTGGCCGTCACCGGCCGCCGGGTCTCCCCGCCGCTGTTCGAGTCCATGGAGCTGCTGGGACGCCCTGAGACGCTGCGCAGGCTGCGGGCCGCCCAGGACGCCCTGCCGGCCGCCTGAGCGGGCCGCTGAGCAGGCCGCGGGCCCGGCTTCGTGCCGGGCCCGCGGCGTACCCGGAGGTCATCCGCAGGCCTCCCGGTCGCTGCCTGGGGTTATCGATTTTGGACCCGGGGCCGACGTCGGGTAATGTTCTTTCTGCGCCGCCCGGGAGGGAACGGACGAGGGAACGAAAGCCCCTCGGAAGGGACCGACCGAGAGGCGCAACGCCTGAGAAGGGCCCGCGAGGGTTCAACTCTGGTGGGGTATGGTGTAATTGGCAGCACGAGTGATTCTGGTTCATTTAGTCTAGGTTCGAGTCCTGGTACCCCAGCGCAGTACGCGAGTACGGCAACATAAAAGAAGATCAAGCCCCCGTTGTGTAGCGGCCTAGCACGCTGCCCTCTCACGGCAGTAGCGCCGGTTCGAATCCGGTCGGGGGTACTGATCCCGCAAGGGATCAACCGGTCCCGCGAGGGACCACCTGGAAAGCCCCCGTTGTGTAGCGGCCTAGCACGCTGCCCTCTCACGGCAGTAGCGCCGGTTCGAATCCGGTCGGGGGTACTGATCCCGCAAGGGATCAAC
>NZ_JBIWFT010000062.1:0-32310 GCF_044763205.1 Kitasatospora sp. NPDC096204 | reverse complement strand
GTAGCGGCCTAGCACGCTGCCCTCTCACGGCAGTAGCGCCGGTTCGAATCCGGTCGGGGGTACTGATCCCGCAAGGGATCAACCGGTCCCGCGAGGGATCACCAGGAAAGCCCCCGTTGTGTAGCGGCCTAGCACGCTGCCCTCTCACGGCAGTAGCGCCGGTTCGAATCCGGTCGGGGGTACTTCAGAGCAGGAAGCCGATGGGCTCGCCCATCGGCCCTTGCTTTGTGTTGGGGTATGGTGTAATTGGCAGCACGAGTGATTCTGGTTCATTTAGTCTAGGTTCGAGTCCTGGTACCCCAGCCAGAAATTGGAAAGACCCCGGTTCCCCGGGGTCTTTTTCGTTGTGCAGTGGAGGCTTCCCGAAAGGGCCCCACCCGGTCGCGGGTGGGGCCCTTTCGGCGTTCCGCGGGGCCCGGCCGGCCGGTGCGGGGAGGGCCTCCGCGCGGGCCTCCGGGCTGTCCATGCGCTAAGACCGCGGTCTCACTCCGCGAGACACAAGTTCAATCTCCGGCGAAAAGCGCCACTCTGGACGGGAGCGGCCCGGAAGTCTCGCGGGCGGCTCACCCGCTTTGACCTCGACGACACTCGACGACACTCGACGACACGAGAAGGCCGGCAGCGCGGCCGGCTGGAGGGAATCCGATGGGACGGACACTCGCAGAGAAGGTCTGGGACGACCACGTCGTGCGGCGTGCGGAGGGTGAGCCCGACCTCCTCTTCATCGACCTGCACCTGCTCCACGAGGTCACCAGCCCACAGGCCTTCGACGGGCTGCGGCTGGCCGGCCGCACGGTCCGCCGCACCGATCTGACGATCGCCACCGAGGACCACAACACCCCCACCCTGGACATCGACAAGCCGATCGCCGACCCGGTCTCCAAGGTGCAGCTGGAGACCCTGCGCAGGAACGCCGCCGAGTTCGGCGTCCGGATCCACTCGCTCGGCGACGTCGAGCAGGGCGTCGTGCACGTCGTCGGCCCGCAGCTCGGCCTGACCCAGCCCGGCATGACCGTGGTCTGCGGCGACTCCCACACCTCCACCCACGGCGCCTTCGGCGCACTGGCGTTCGGCATCGGCACCAGCCAGGTCGAGCACGTGCTGGCCACCCAGACCCTGCCGCTGGCGCCGTTCCGGACCATGGCGGTCACCGTCGAGGGCGAACTGCCCGAGGGCGTCACCGCCAAGGACCTGATCCTGGCCGTCATCGCGAAGATCGGCACCGGCGGCGGCCAGGGCTACGTCCTGGAGTACCGCGGTTCGGCGATCCGGGGCCTGTCCATGGAGGCCCGGATGACCATCTGCAACATGTCGATCGAGGCCGGCGCCCGGGCGGGCATGATCGCTCCGGACGAGACCACCTTCGCGTACCTCCAGGGCCGTCCGCACGCCCCGCAGGGCGAGGACTGGGACGCCGCCGTCGAGTACTGGAAGACCCTGGGCACCGACGAGGACGCGGTCTTCGACCACGAGATCTTCATCGACGCGAGCGAGCTGACCCCGTTCGTCACCTGGGGCACCAACCCCGGTCAGGGCGCCCCGCTGGGCTCGAACGTGCCGGACCCGGCCTCCTTCGCCGACCCGCAGGAGCGCGTGGCCGCCGAGAACGCCCTGCGGTACATGGGCCTGGAGGCCGGTACCCCGCTGCGCGAGGTGGCCGTCGACGCCGTCTTCGTCGGCTCCTGCACCAACGGCCGGATCGAGGACCTGCGGGCCGCCGCCGCCGTCCTGGAGGGACGCCGGATCGCCGACGGCGTGCGGATGCTGGTCGTCCCCGGGTCCGTCCGGGTCGCCCTGCAGGCCGTCGAGGAGGGGCTGGACAAGGTGTTCACCGCGGCCGGTGCCGAATGGCGCCACGCGGGATGCTCGATGTGCCTGGGCATGAACCCCGACCAGCTCGCCCCGGGGGAGCGCTGCGCCTCCACCTCGAACCGCAACTTCGAGGGCCGGCAGGGCAAGGGCGGCCGCACCCACCTGGTCTCCCCGCAGGTCGCCGCCGCGACCGCCGTCCTGGGCCGCCTCGCGGCCCCCGCCGACCTGACCGCCGACGTCGCAGCCGTGGAGGCCTGAGCCATGGAGAAGTTCACCACCCACACCGGCCGGGCCGTCCCGCTGCGCCGCAGCAACGTGGACACCGACCAGATCATCCCGGCCCACTGGCTCAAGAAGGTCACCCGATCCGGCTTCGAGGACGGCCTGTTCGAGGCCTGGCGCAAGGACGAGGAGTTCGTCCTCAACCGGCCCGAGCGGCAGGGCGCCACGGTCCTGGTGGCCGGCCCCGAGTTCGGCACCGGCTCCTCCCGGGAGCACGCCGTCTGGGCGCTCCAGAACCACGGCTTCCACGCGGTCATCTCGTCGCGCTTCGCCGACATCTTCCGGGGCAACTCCCTGAAGAACGGCCTGCTGACGGTCGTCCTGCCGCAGGAGACCGTGGAGCGGCTCTGGGCGCTCACGGAGAGTGACCCCTCGGCCGAGATCACCGTCGACCTGGAGGCGCGCGAAGTGCGTGCCGAAGGCGTCACGGCGGCCTTCGAACTGGACGACAACGTGCGGTGGCGGCTGCTCAACGGCCTGGACGACATCAGCATCACGCTGCGGAACGAGGCCGACATCGCGGCCTTCGAGGAGACCCGCCCGAGCTTCAAGCCCCGTACTCTGCCTGCCGCCTGAGTTCCCCTCAGAACAAGCATTCTGACGATCCACCGGATGGCCCGCGCCCCCCTCGGGGGGGCCGGGCCATCCGTCGTTCCGGAGCACGAGTTAGCGCCGCGGCCCGCCCCGGATTGCCCATTTGGCTTTGCGGAAGAGGGGCCCGCGCAAGTACAACTGCGGGTAGATGGCACAATCAGTACATGCACCGGCACCATGAACCTCCGTACGCGGGCGGCGAACCCGCGGCTGAGGACTCCAGGGGCCGGCCATCCGAACGCCGAATTGACGACCGGCCGGACGTCACCTCCGCACCAGCTGAGGGGCCGGACGACCAGGAAGTCGCAGCGCTCTACGCGCTCGTGGCCGAGCGGTTGAAGCAAGCTCACGCCCGCGTGCATGCGCTGAACGTGTCTGCCGATGCAAAGACCGCTCTCACCCGGCAACTCCTCATCGTCACCGAGACCGCCAAGCGCGATCTTCCGGAGGCGGCAAGGCGGTTGAGTCGCTTTGTACATGACCTCGACGAGCGGCCCCCGCCGCTCGACTGAGGTCGCCGACGCGCAAATCCATTGCGACACTAGGGTGATTCGCGCGTTTGGTAATTGAAAGTCCGCAGATACATACCTAACGTGCGAAAAGAACGGATGGAATCATCCGGCGCCCGTTTCCGAAGGGGAAGACGTGAACAAGGCTCAGCTTGTCGAAGCGGTGGCCGAGCAGCTGGGCGGTCGCAAGGCTGCCGCAGAGGCCGTCGACGCAGTGCTCGACACCATGGTCCGTGCCGTTGTGGCCGGTGACCGGGTTTCGGTCACCGGGTTCGGCACCTTCGAGAAGGTGGAGCGCTCCGCGCGCTTCGCCCGCAACCCGCAGACCGGCGAGCGGGTCAAGGTCAAGAAGACCTCGGTCCCGCGCTTCCGTCCGGGTCAGGGCTTCAAGGACCTGGTCAGCGGCAGCAAGAAGCTGCCGAAGGAAGGCCCCTCGGTGAAGAAGGCGCCCAAGGGCTCCCTCACCCCGGGCAAGAGCGGTGTCGCCGCCACCCCGGCCGCCAAGCGTGCCGCCACCAAGCGTGCCGCCGCTGCCGCCGCCGCTCCGGCCGCCAAGAAGGCCGCCGCCAAGAAGACGGCGACCACGGCTGCCGCCAAGAAGGCCGCCACCACGGCCGCCGCCAAGAAGACCACGGCCACCGCCAAGAAGGCGACCGCGAAGACCACGGCCGCGAAGACCACGGTCGCGAAGACCACCGCCGCCAAGAAGACCACGGCGACCGCGACCAAGGCCGCCGCGACCAAGAAGACGGCCGCGGCGAAGAAGGCGACCACCACGGCTGCCGCCAAGAAGACCACGGCCACCGCCAAGAAGGCGACCGCCACGGCCAAGAAGACGGCTCCGGCGAAGAAGACCGCCACCCGCAAGACCACCGCGCGCAAGACCTCTGCCAAGTAAGTCCCGCGCGACCGTCCTCGGACGGCCTTCGGCCAAGAGCCGCGGCACCCCTTCCGTGAATTCACGGAGACCGGGCGCCGCGGCTCTTTCGGTTTCCGGGCGCTCGGTCAGGAATCGGCGGCGCACGGCGGCGCGGTGGCGTCCGGGGCGACGTGGCGGGGAGCGGGCCGGCGGCCTGGGCGGGGGCCGGTCGGGCCGGTCAGGCCTCGGCGGGGTCGGGGAAGGTCTGGAGCGTCACGAAGACCACCCGGCGGGCCTCGCCGGCGCCCTCGGTGCGGATCCGTACCCGCTGGCCGGGGCGCAGCAGCCGCAGGCCGCCGGCGTCGAAGGCGGCCGCGTCGAACGGCACCGGGGTCCCGTCGTCGAGCAGCACGGAGCCGGCCCGGGTGGCGGGGTCGAAGGTGAACGCGGTGGCCTGCATGCGAGCAGCATAGCGAGCGGGCCGTCCTGGGGCGGGTCTGACGATTCGCGCCAGGCGGGCGACGGGAATTGTCAGACCTGTCCCAGGCCCGGGAGCGGGTCGGGCGGCGTCCCGGAGGGGGCCGGGGCGGGATCCGGGCGGGCTCGGGAACGACTCGCAGCGGGCTCGGCGCGGGCTCAGGACGGGCTTGGCACGGGCTGAGGACGGGTTCAGCGCGTGCTCAGGAGGGCGAACAGCGCGCTGGTGTGCGGGCCGAGGCCGAGTGCCGCGGCCTCGCCGAGGTCCGTCCCGGTGTCCACGTCCCGGCGCACCGACTCCACGTCCGCGAGGCGCAGTTCGAGCGCCCCGCCGGCCGCGTGCCGGGCCCGGGAGCCGTCCCCGAAGGCGGGGGAGAGCGGGCGGCCGGGGCCGCAGGCGAGCAGCGTGGTGCCGAGGCCGGGGGAGTCCGGCAGGAAGGCCCGGCCGTCGGGCGGCACCGCGCCCAGTACCCGGGCGAGTTCGGCCGGGCGCAGGGCCGGGAGGTCGGCCGAGAGCGCGGCCAGCGGAGCCAGCGGGGCCAGCGCCCGGGCCCGCGCGGCGCCGTGCGCCAGCGCCCGGTTGAGGCCGCCGCCGGGCTCGTCGGCGACCACCAGGGCGCCGAGCGCGGCGAGCCGGGCGCCGGCCCCGGCGTCGCGGGTGACCACCAGGACCCGGCCGACGCCCGGAGTGGCCAGGGCGGCGCCGACGGTGTCCAGGGCGAAGGACAGTGCCAGGTCGGCCCGGTGCGCTCCGGCGTACGGGGCCAGTCTGCTCTTGGCCAGGTCGAGCGGCTTGAGCGGAAGCACCAGCGACCAGTCGGCCGTGGGTGCGGGGGGCGCGACGGGCCCACTGGGGCGTACGGTGTCCTGGGTCATCGGCGTCATTGTGTCGCCGGTCCCGGAGCCCTCGCCAGGCCGTTCGAGCTGTGCGGACGTGCGTTTGATCACGCCCGCCGGGCGGGTTGGCGCGGTTGCTCGACAGCCGGTGAGCGGGCGGGCGACACTGTTCCGCGCCCGTGGCCCGGGCACCGGCGGAAACGGTGCGCGGCACCGGGAAGCCATGACCGCGGTGATCCGTGCCGCGTCGGATGAGAAGGAGCTGGGGTGGCCCGCCGCTCGTACGCCAAGTTCGGCAACGCCGACTACGGCATCTGGTACCGCTTCGCGGCCGTGCTGGTGAAACCGGTGACGACCGCCTTGGTGAAGCCCGACTGGCGGGGCTGGGAGCACATTCCGAAGAACGGCGGTTTCATCGCCGCGGTGAACCACAATTCGATCATCGACCCGGTGATCTACGCGCACTGGCAGTACAACAGCGGACGTCCGCCGCGCATTCTCGGCAAGTCCTCGCTGTTCTCGATCCCCTTCATCGGATTCATGCTGCGCAAGACCGGCCAGATTCCGGTGTTCCGTGAGTCCACCGACGCCGCGCGGGCGTTCCGGGCCGCGATCGACGCGATCAACGGCGGCCAGTGCGTGCAGTTCTACCCGGAGGGCACGCTCACCCGGGACCCCGACCTGTGGCCGATGACCGGCAAGAGCGGGGTCGCCCGGGTCGCGCTGATGACCGGTGCGCCGGTCATCCCGGTCGCGCACTGGGGCGCCCACGAGATCATCCCGCCGTACGGCCGGCCCGGTTACGGGAAGGGCAAGTTCAACCTCTTCCCGCGGCACAAGGTCACCGTCGCGGCCGGGCCGCCGGTGGACCTCAGCAAGTACCGGGGGCAGGAGCTCACCGCCCAGGTGCTCGCCGACGCGACCGAGGACATCATGACGGCGATCACCGCCGTGCTGGCCGAGGTCCGGGGAGAGGAACCGCCGGCCGAGCGCTACGACATGCGCAAGGCCGCCCGGGAGCGTGCCGCGGCCGCGCTGGCCGAGCGCCGGCGCGCCAAGGGTGAGCGGACCAAGGGCACCGAGGAGGGCAAGTGACCCGCTGCGCCGTGATGGGGACCGGCTCCTGGGGCACCGCGTTCGCGCTGGTGCTCGCCGACGCGGGCTGCGAGGTCGTGCTGTGGGCCCGCCGCCAGGAACTGGTGGACGCCGTCAACTCCACCCACGAGAACCCGGACTACCTGCCGGGCGTCCGGCTGCCCGACACCGTGCGGGCCACCACCGACGCCGCCGAGGCGCTGGCCGGCGCCGACTTCGCGGTGCTCGTGGTGCCCTCGCAGACCCTGCGCGACAACCTGGCGGCCTGGACGCCGCTGATCGAGCCGCAGACCGTGCTGGTGAGCCTGATGAAGGGCATCGAACTCGGCACCGCCAAGCGGATGAGCGAGGTGATCGACGAGGTCACCGGCGTCGGCCCGGAGCGCGTCGCGGTGGTCAGCGGGCCCAACCTGGCCAGGGAGATCGCCAACCGGCAGCCCGCGGCCAGTGTGGTCGCCTGCTCCGACGAGACGGTCGCCAAGCGGCTCCAGGCGGCCTGCCACACGCCGTACTTCCGGCCGTACACCAACACCGACGTGGTGGGCTGCGAACTCGGCGGCGCGGTCAAGAACGTGATCGGCCTGGCGGTCGGCATGGCGGCCGGCATGGGGCTCGGCGACAACACCAAGGCCACCCTGATCACCCGCGGGCTGGCCGAGACCACCCGGCTCGGCGAGGTGCTGGGCGCGGACCCGCACACCTTCGCGGGACTGGCCGGGATGGGCGACCTGGTGGCCACCTGCTCCTCGCCGCTGTCGCGCAACAACACCTTCGGCATGAACCTGGGCCGGGGCATGTCGCTCGCGGAGACCATCGCGGCCACCCGGCAGACCGCCGAGGGCGTCAAGTCCTGCGAGTCGGTGCTGGACCTGGCCCGGCGCAACGGGGTCGACATGCCGATCGTCGAGGCCGTGGTGGACGTGGTGCACAACGAGCGGCCGATCAAGGAGGTCCTGCAGGCGCTGATGTCGCGTTCGGCGAAGCCGGAGCGGCGCTGAGTCTGTAGGGCCGGGGCTCGGCGGCGTCCGGTTCCCCCGGTGCCGCCGGCTCCCGGGCGCCGCTCGCCGTCCGCCCGGGCCTCGCACGGTAGTCTCAAACCCGATATGAGCATCGAACAGACCTCCCCGAACCGGCCCGACCGGAAGCCGCGCGTCGCGCTGGTCTTCGGCGGGCGCAGCTCCGAGCACGCCATCTCGGTCTCCACCGCGGGCAGTGTGCTCAGGGCGATCGACCGCGACAAGTACGACGTGCTGCCGATCGGCATCACGCACGAGGGCCGCTGGGCGCTGACCAGCGACGAGCCGGCCCGGATGGCCATCACCGACGGACGGCTGCCGGACGTGGCGCACGTCGCCGAGGGTGTCGACGGCCAGGTCGCGCTGCCGGTCGCCCCGGGCAACCGCGAGGTGGTCCTGACCGAGCCGGGCAGCGCCCCCAAGGCCCTCGGCGAGGTCGACGTGGTGTTCCCGCTGCTGCACGGCCCGTGGGGCGAGGACGGCACGCTCCAGGGTCTGCTGGAGCTCTCCGGCGTCCCGTACGTCGGCAACGGCGTGCTGGCCAGCGCGGCCGGCATGGACAAGGAGTTCGCCAAGCGGATCCTGGCCTCGCACGGTCTGGAGGTCGGCCGCTACACCATCGTGCGGCCGCGCGACTGGGAGTCCGAGGAGGGCCGCGCCGCGGTGCGCGAGCGGGCCGCCGAGCTGGGCCTGCCGGTGTTCGTGAAGCCCTGCCGGGCCGGCTCCAGCATCGGCATCACCAAGGTGAAGGACCCGGCCGACCTCGACGCCGCGATCGAGGAGGCCCGTCGGCACGACCCCAAGCTGATCATCGAGGCGGGCGTGACCGGCCGCGAGATCGAGTGCGGCGTGCTGGAGTTCGAGGACGGCCCGCGGGCCAGCGTGGCCGGCGAGATCCTGGTCGGCGAGGGCTTCGACTTCTACGACTTCGAGGCCAAGTACATCGACTCCTCGGACGTGAAGATCCCGGCGGACCTGAGCGCCGGGGAGCTCGCCGAGATCCAGCGCCAGGCGATCGAGGCCTTCGAGGCGCTCGGCTGCGAGGGCCTGGCCCGGGTGGACTTCTTCCTGCTGGAGGACGGCACCTGGATGATCAACGAGGTCAACACCATGCCCGGCTTCACGCCGATCTCGGCCTACCCGAAGATGTGGGCGGCCAGTGGGGTCCCGTACCCGGAGCTGATCGACCGGCTGCTCGGCGCCGCGCTGCGCCGTTCGACCGGGCTGCGCTAGCGGGCCGTACGGCGGAGGGCGGGCCGGGAGCTTCCCGGCCCGCCCTCCGTTCGTCGTGCTCAGCCGGGGATGTTGGCCTTGACCAGCGGGGTGAGTGCGGCGGCCGGGTCCAGCGGGCTGCTGTAGACGCCGGGCGGGGAGATCACCTCGACGTAGGCCGCGCGCATGGTCGCGACCAGGCGGTAGCTCCCGTCGTCCAGCTTCTGCGACCACCAGGTGAGGTCGTCGACGGTCGGGGACAGGTCCTTGGCGTGCGGCCCGTCCAGCTCCTCGGGCCGGTCGACGCCGCAGCGCAGGACCGTCCGGGGCGAGCTGTCCCAGACGGCCACGTACGGCGAGGCGGGCGACGGGTCCTTGCGGGCGTGCCCGAGCAGCTCCTTCGGCAGCGCGGCGGCCAGGGCCCTGCAGTAGCCGGCCGCCCGACCGGTCGGGTCCGGGACCTCGACGGCCCGGTCGGCCGGGCCCCAGCTGCCCACCAGTGCCACGACCGTGCAGGTCAGGGCGACAGGCAGGGCCAGCCAGCGGACCGGGGCCGGCAGGGCGGTCAGCGCCTTGGGGACGCGCAGTTCTCTGGCCACCCGCCGATGGTAACCGGGCCTTACACGCCCGGGCTCCCGGGCGCCGGCCCGCCCCGGCCCACGCCCCGGCCCACGGACCGGCCCACGGGCTCGGCTAGAGGTGCACCACGGGGCAGGTGAGGGTGCGGGTGATGCCCTCGACCTTCTGGACCCGGGCCACCACCATGCGGCCCAGCTCGTCGACCGTGCCGGCCTCGGCCTTGACGATCACGTCGTAGGGGCCGGTGACGTCCTCGGCGGTGAGCACGCCGGGGATCTCGGTAATGGTCTGGGCCACGGAGGTGGCCTTCCCAACCTCGGTCTGGATCAGGATGTATGCCTGTACCACGGGGACCTCCCGGCGGCCGGTTTCAGGGGGGATCGCCGCCGTGAGCACCCGGTCAGGCGTGTGGGTGGATGGGCTCACCGGCAGTCTGATCACCACGCTACCCCGCAGCGGGCCGGGGAGGGGAGACCCCGGGGCCCCGGAAGGGCGTACGCTGCGCGCGGGGGAGCGCGACGGGGGCCGATTCGGATGGAAACGCGAGAGGACGGCAGATGCAGGGGACCGTGGGCGAGCTCGGCGAGTTCGGCCTCATCAGGGAGCTGACCGCCCGGGTACCGCTCACCGATGCGGTCGACCTCGGCCCGGGTGACGACGCCGCGGTGGTGCGGGCACCGGACGGCCGGGTGGTGGCGACCACGGACGTCCTGATCGAGAACCGGCACTTCCGCCGGGACTGGTCCACCGCCTACGACGTGGGCCGCAAGGCCGCCGCCCAGAACCTCGCCGACGTGGCCGCGATGGGGGCGGTGCCGACCGCCATCCTGCTCGGCCTGGTCGCCCCCGCGGACCTGCCGACCACCTGGGCGACCGAGTTGATGGACGGGCTGCGCGACGAGTGCCAGGTGGCCGGGGCGACGGTGGTCGGCGGCGACGTGGTGCGCGGCGACACCGTCACGCTGGCCATCACGGCGCTCGGCGACCTCCAGGGGCGCGCGGCGGTGACGCGCTCCGGCGCACAGGTCGGCGACGTGATCGCGGTGACCGGCTGGCTCGGCTGGTCCGCCGCCGGGCTGACCGTGCTCCAGCGCGGCTTCCGCTCCCCGCGCGCCTTCGTCGAGGCGCACCGCCGGCCCGAACCGCCGTACCACGCGGGCCCGGCGGCAGCCGAGTTGGGCGCGACCTCGATGATCGACGTCAGCGACGGGCTCGTCGCCGACCTCGGCCACGTGGCCCGGGCCAGCCAGGTGGACATCGACCTCAAGGCCGCCGACTTCGACGTCCCGGCGCAGATGGCCGACATCGGCCAGGCGGTCGGGGTGGACCCGTTGGTCTGGGTGCTCTCCGGCGGCGAGGACCACGCGATCGTGGCCACCTTCCCGCGCGGGGTCCAACTCCCGGCCCGCTGGCGGGTGGTGGGCGAGGTGACCGGCCGCCCGACGGGCAGCCGCAGCGGCCGGGTGACGGTCGACGGCGCGCCCTGGGACCGGGTCGGCGGCTGGGACCACTTCGCCGAGTAGCGGGCGCTCCTCCCGGATCCCCTTACGGCGGACGGCGCGTGACGCTCCGGTGTGCGGGGGACGGGATTCGCGGGTGCGTTGTGCGTAGGCTTGCGCCATCCCAGCCGCCCGTCCGGCGCGGATGGTCCGAACCACTGCGAGTGGGAGCACACCACAGATGCGCATCGGTGTACTGACCAGCGGCGGCGACTGCCCCGGCCTCAACGCGGTGATCCGCTCGGTGGTGCACCGGGGCACCGACGTCCACGGGGACGAGATCGTCGGCATCCTGGACGGCTTCCTCGGACTGATCGAGGGCCGCACCAGGACCGTCACCCACGACGACGTCACCGGCCTGCTCACCCTCGGCGGTACCGTCCTGGGCTCGGCCCGGGTGCGGCGGGACCGGATCGCCTGGGCGGTGGAGAACGCCAAGACGCTGGCCCGGGAGATCGGCATCGACGCGCTGATCGCGGTCGGCGGCGAGGGGACGCTGACCGCCGCCAAACTGTTCAGCGACGCCGGCCTGCCCGTGGTCGGGGTGCCGAAGACCATCGACAACGACATCGACGCCACCGACATGACCTTCGGCTTCGACACCGCCGTCCACGTCGCGACCGAGGCGATCGACCGGCTGAAGACCACCGCGGAGTCCCACCAGCGCGTCATGGTGGTCGAGTTGATGGGCCGGCACACCGGCTGGATCACCCTCACCGCAGGCATGGCCGGTGGCGCCCACGGCATCCTGATCCCGGAGAAGCCCTTCGACATCGAGGCGGTGGCCCGGATAATCGAGGACCGCTTCGCGCGCGGCAAGAAGTTCGCCATCATCGCCGTCGCCGAGGGTGCCTGCCCGGTGCCCGGCACCATGCGCTTCGACCACGGCGAGGTCGACCAGTACGGCCACCGGACCTTCGGCGGGATCGGCAACCGGCTCGCGCACGAGCTGGAGAACCTGCTCGGCAAGGAGGCCCGCCCGGTCATCCTCGGCCACGTCCAGCGCGGCGGCACCCCGACCGCCCTCGACCGGGTGCTCGCCACCCGGTTCGGCTGGCACGCCGTGGAGGCCGTCCACCGGGGGGCGTTCGGGCACTTCACCGCGCTGCGCCGGACCGGCATCGAGCTGCTGCCGATCGGCGACGCGGTGACGCGGCTGAAGACGGTGCCGCGGGACCGCTGGGCGGAGTCCGAGGCGGTGCTCTGAGACCGCGCGGGTAGGTTGGGGCCATGTCCTCCACCGCACCCCCCCGCGTGCTCACCGTCGCCGGATCCGACTCCGGCGGCGGCGCCGGCATCCAGGCTGACCTCAAGGCGATGCTCGCCCTCGGCGTCCACGGCATGAGCGTGATCACCGCCGTCACCGCGCAGAACTCGCTCGGCGTCCAGGGCTACTGGGAGCTGCCCGCCAAGGCCGTCCGGGCGCAGTTCCGCAGTGTGGTGGACGACATCGGGGTGCAGGCCGTGAAGACCGGCATGCTCGCCTCGGTCGAACTCGTCGAGACCGTCGCCGAACTGCTGGCCGGGGTGGACGCCCCGGTGGTGGTCGACCCGGTCGGGGTCTCCAAGCACGGGGACGCGCTGCTGGTCGCCGAGGCCGTCGCGACCGTCCGCGAGAAGCTGCTGCCGGTCGCCACCCTGGCCACCCCCAACCTGCACGAAGTGACCCAGCTCACCGGGCTGACCGTCGAGGACGAGTCGCAGATGCTGGACGCCGCCAAGGCACTGCTCGACCTCGGGCCGCGCTGGGCGCTGGTCAAGGGCGGCCACCTGGAGGGCGAGGCCGCCGACCTGCTGTACGGCGGACCGGACGAGGTGCACTGGTTCCGGGCACCGCGCTACGACAACCGCCACACCCACGGCACCGGCTGCACCCTGGCCAGCGCGATCGCCTCCGGCCTGGCCAAGGGCGAGCCGCTGCCGCGGGCGGTGGCCTCGGCCAAGGAGTACATCACCGGCGCGATCGCCGGGGGCTTCGCCCTGGGCGCCGGCATCGGCCCGGTCGACCACGCCTGGCGCTGGCGCTGAGGAACCCGGGAAAACAGAGGTGGGCGGGCTCCTGGATGGAGTCCGCCCACCACTGGTGAGTCCGGAAATCGGCGTAGCCGGCCACGGAAACAGCGAAGCCGGCTCATCCGAGGATGAACCGGCTCACTGGAGGACCGGCTTGCCGGTCTGCGCGTCAGCGCGAGACCTTACCGGCCTTGATGCACGAGGTGCAGACGTTGAGCCGCTTCGGCGTCCGCCCAATCACAGCGCGCACCGTCTGGATGTTGGGGTTCCAACGACGGGGGGTACGGCGGTGAGAGTGGGAGATGCTGTTGCCGAAGCCCGGCCCCTTGCCGCAGACGTCGCAGTTGGCAGCCACAGGAGTCACTCCAAGACTTCAGATCAGATACTTTCGAAAACCCCGCTCAACCACCAGAACACTCACGTGAACCAGACCGGACAAGGGGGTGAGCCTGGACGGTTCCAGGCAACCGGAAGAGCATACAACGCTTGCTTCCGTCCCACGAAACTACCATGACCGGCCGAGTGATCGCTCCGGTCGCCGGTCCGGACGGCCCCACCCGGGCCCCGATAACCTGCCGGTATCACCCCTCGCCGTTCATGGCCCGGCCATGTCGGCGTCCCATCCGGAGGAGACCTGGTGCTGCACACGCTCGACGCCCCGGCCGTGCGCACCTGGTGCCAGCTCGCCCTCCGCGCGCTCGGCCAGGCCCGCGAGGAGATCGACGCGCTCAACGTCTATCCCGTCCCGGACGGCGACACCGGCACCAACCTCTACCTGACCGTCGAGTCCGCCGCCGCCGAGGTGGAGAGCCGCTTCGCCGACCCCGCCGCCGACCCGGCCCCCGGGCTGGCCGACACGGTCCGGGCGATGGCCCGCGGCGCGCTGGTCGGCGCCCGCGGCAACTCCGGGGTGATCCTCGCCCAGTGGCTGCGCGGCACCGCCGAGACGCTGGCCGAGGGCGGCGGCGCCGAACAGCTGCGGGCCGCCCTGCAGCGGGCCGCCGACTCCGCGTACCAGGCCGTCGCGGAGCCCGTCGAGGGCACCCTGCTGACCGTCGCCCGGGTCGCCGCCCGGGAGGCCGTACGGGCCGGGGACGGGCTCGCGCAGGTCGCCGACACCGCCTACCGGGCCGCCCGGGACGCGCTGCGGCACACCCCCGAGCAGCTCGCCGTGCTGGCCGAGAACGGGGTGGTGGACGCCGGCGGGCGCGGGCTGGTGGCCGTCCTCGGCGCGCTCGCCGACGCCGTCGCCGGGCAGCAGCCGATGGGGCCGGTCGCGCTGCGCGGCGACATCCGGGCCGTCGAGAGCTGCGAGACCCATCTCAGGCCGCCCGGCCCCGGCCACCCCGCCTTCGAGGTCATCTATCTGCTGGACGCCCCCGACGAGGCGCTGCCCGCGCTGCGTGCGCGGCTCGGCGAACTCGGCGACTCGCTGGTGATCGGCGGCGGCGACGGCCTGTGGAACGTCCACGTCCACGTGGACGACGCGGGCGCCGCCGTGGAGGCCGGGGTCGGGGCCGGGCGCCCGCACCAGATCCGGATCACCCACTTCGCCGAGGCCGCCGCCCGCTCCGGCAGCGCCGCCGAGCCCGGCGAGCGCGAGGAACGGGCCCGGGCGGTGCTCTCGGTGGTCTCCGGCGGGGGCCTGGCCGAACTCTGCGAGCAGGCCGGCGCCGTCGTCCTGCACGCCGACCCGGACCGCCCGCCGGCCAGCGCCGAACTCGCCGCCGCGGTGCGCCGCTCGGCCGCCCGCGAGGTCGTCCTGCTGCTCAACGACCCCGAGCTGCGCGCCGCCGCCGGGGCCGCCGCCGACCAGCTGCGCGAGGAGGGGGTGCGGATCGCCGTCCTGCCCACCCGCTCGCCGGTGCAGGGACTGGCGGCGCTGGCGGTGCACGAGGGCGGCCGCCGCTTCGACGAGGACGTGGTCGCCATGACCTCCGCCGCCGGGGCCACCCGGTACGCCGAGCTGGCCGTCGCCGAGGGGGAGTCCTGGACGATGGCCGGGGTCTGCCAGGCCGGGGACGTGCTCGGGCTGATCGACGGCGACGTCGCGGTGATAGGCGCCGGCCTGGCCGAGGTCGGCGAGAGCGTGCTGGACCGGATGCTCGGGGCGGGCGGCGAACTCGTCACCCTGATCCTCGGCGAAGGCGCCGACGAGGCGCTCGCCGAACGGCTGGTCGCCCACGTCCGGCACCGGCGGCCAGAGGTGGACGCGGTGGTCTTCCACGGCGGCCAGGAACCGGCGCCGCTCCTCATCGGGGTCGAGTAGCGCCGCCCCGGAGGCGGACGGGCGGGCGACCAGCGCCGTTCTGTCCGTCCGGTGGTGTAGACAGGGGCCTGATGGGCGCTCTCGATGAACCACTGACCAAGCTCGTCGGCGACCGCACCGCGAAGGTGCTCGCCGACAGCCTCAAGCTGCGCACGGTCGGGGACCTGCTGCACCACTATCCGCGCCGCTACGTCGAACGCGGCCAGCTCACCAGCCTGGACGAGCTGGAGGTCGACGAGCACGTCACCGTGCTGGCCCGGATCGAGAAGGTCACCCTGATCCCGTTCCGCGGACGCAAGGGCGACCGGCTGGAGGTCGTCGTCACCGACGGCCGAAGCCGGCTCTCGCTGGTCTTCTTCAACCAGGGCTGGCGGCAGAAGGAGCTCAAGGCCGGCGCCCAGGGCCTGTTCGCGGGCAAGGTCGGGGTCTTCAACCGGACCCGCCAACTGGTCTCCCCGGACTACCAGCTGCTCGACGAGGACGCCGGGTCGGACGCCGCACGGCAGTTCGCCGGCCGGCTCATCCCGGTGTACGGCGCCAGCGCGCAGATGCCCAGCTGGAAGCTGTCGATCTGCATCGAGACCGCGCTCACCAAGCACCTCGGCGACGTCGGCGAACCGCTGCCCGCCGAACTGCGCGAGCGGCACGACCTGATCCCGCTGCCCGAGGCGCTGGAGCTGATCCACCGCCCGCGCGGCCACGCCGACCGCGAGCGCGCCCAGAGCCGGCTGCGCTGGGACGAGGCCTTCGTGCTGCAGGTCGCCCTCGCCCAGCGCCGGGCAGCCGACTCCGCGCTGCCCGCCAAGCCGCGCCGGGCCCGCGAGGGCGGCCTGCTGGACGCCTTCGACGCCCGGCTGCCGTTCACCCTCACCGAGGGCCAGCAGAAGGTCTCCGCCGAGATCGCCGCCGACCTGGCCACCGAGCACCCGATGCACCGGCTGCTCCAGGGCGAGGTCGGCTCGGGGAAGACCCTCGTCGCCCTGCGCGCCATGCTCGCCGTGGTGGACGCGGGCGGCCAGGCGGTGCTGCTGGCGCCCACCGAGGTGCTCGCCCAGCAGCACCACCGCTCGATCGTCGAGATGATGGGGGACCTCGCCGAGGGCGGCATGCTGGGAGGCTCCGACCTCGGCACCCGGGTGGTGCTGCTGACCGGCTCGATGGGCGTCCCCGCCCGCCGCCAGGCGCTGCTCGACATGGCCTGCGGGGACGCCGGGATCGCCATCGGCACCCACGCGCTGATCGAGGACAAGGTGCAGTTCCAGGACCTCGGCCTGGTCGTGGTGGACGAGCAGCACCGCTTCGGCGTCGAGCAGCGGGACGCGCTGCGCGCCAAGGGCGAGCAGCCGCCGCACCTGCTGGTGATGACCGCCACCCCGATCCCGCGCACCGTCGCGATGACCGTCTTCGGGGACCTGGAGACCTCCGTCCTGGACCAGCTGCCGGCCGGCCGCTCGCCGATCTCCACCCACGTCGTCCCGGCCCTGGAGAAGCCCAACTTCCTCACCAGGGCCTGGGAACGGGTCCGCGAGGAGGTCACCAAGGGCCACCAGGCGTACGTGGTCTGCCCCCGGATCGGGGACGAGGAACCCGCCGCCGACTCCGGGAAGAAGCGCCGCAAGGCCGCCGAGGAGGACTTCGAGGAGGTCGCCGACGCGGGCGCCGCGAGCGACGAACGGCGGCCCCCGCTCTCGGTGGTGGAGACGGCCGACAAGCTGGTCAGGGGGCCGCTCGCCGGGCTGCGGGTGGAGATCCTGCACGGCCGGCTCGCACCGGAGGCCAAGGACGAGGTGATGCGCCGGTTCGCGGCCGGCGAGGTGGACGTGCTGGTCGCCACCACGGTGATCGAGGTCGGCGTCAACGTCCCCAACTCCACCGCGATGGTCATCATGGACGCCGACCGCTTCGGCGTCTCCCAGCTCCACCAGCTGCGCGGCCGGGTCGGCCGCGGCAGCGCGGCGGGCCTGTGCCTGCTGGTCAGCGACATGCCGGGGGGCAGCGCCGCGAGGGCCCGGCTGGACGCGGTGGCGGGCACCCTGGACGGCTTCGAGCTGTCCCGGATCGACCTCGAACAGCGCCGCGAGGGCGACGTGCTGGGCCAGGCGCAGTCCGGGGTGAAGTCCTCGCTCAAGGTGCTCTCGGTGCTGGAAGACGAGGAGGTCATCCTCACCGCCCGCACCGAGGCCACCCGGCTGGTCGCCGAGGACCCGGAGCTCGCCGCCCACCCGGAGCTGCGCACCGCGCTGGAGAGCCTGCTCGACGAGGACCGCGCGGCCTACATGGAGAAGGGCTGAGCCGTTCCGGCGGAGCCGGATTGTCAGACCCCCGGGAGAGAATGAAGGTGTTCAGGGCGCACCTCCAAGGTGCGTACCTGGCACGACACTTGGGGGTCATGCCATGGCATTTCGTCATCTCAACGAGCTCCCGCTGGGCGACAAGGTCTTCCGGATCGAACTCGCCAGCGACGACGACCGCGAAGTCACCCTCACCCTGACCGGCTGGCGCGAGGGGGCGGCCGCCGCACCGCTCGCCTCGGGCCGGCTCCGCCTGCCGGTCGAGGACGTCGCCTCGCTGCGGATCGCGCTCAACCGCGCGCTGCGGGCGCTGGCGATCGTCGCCGACGTCTCCGAGCCCATCCCCGACCGCGACGTGCTGCGCGAGCTGTACCCCGGCCACGGCGCCCCCTGGGTGCCGCAGCACGAGGAGGAGCTGGTCCGGCGCTTCCACGACGGCGAGACCGTCGCCCGGATCGCCGCCCGCTTCGGCCGCACGCCCGACTCCGTCCGGACCAAGCTGCGCGAGCTCGGGCACGACCCGCGCCGCCCCGAGTTCTGCCCGCCCGACGGCTGCCTGTCCTGGTCCCGCTACGCCTCGCCGGCCCTGCTCGGCGCGAGCGCCCCGGCCCGGGCGGCGGACTCCGAGGCGAGCTGACCACCCGTGGGTGACGGTGCGGTCCGGCGGGAGCGTCCCGCCGGGCCGCACCGGTCCGGCACCGGCGCGCCCCCGCGGGTCGGGGCGGGATAGCGTGGTCGGGCAGCGACGAAAGGACCTCCCACCACCATGACCCGCGTGATCGCCGGGGCGGCCGGCGGCCGCCGGCTGGCCGTACCGCCCGGCCGGGGCACCCGACCGACCTCCGACAAGGCCCGCGAGGCGATGTTCTCCACCCTGGAGGCGCTGCACGGAACCGTGCGCGGAACCCGGATGCTGGACCTGTTCGGCGGATCGGGCGCGGTCGGGCTGGAGGCGCTGTCGCGCGGCGCCGAGCACGTCCTGCTGGTCGAGGCGGACGCCCAGGCGGCCCGGGTGATCCGGGAGAACGTCCGGACGATCGGCCTGCCCGGCGCCGAGGTGCGGGCGGCCAAGGCCGAGAAGGTGATCGCGGGCCCGCCTCCGCAGGCCCCGTACGACCTGGTCTTCCTCGACCCGCCGTACGTGGTGACGGACGAGGAGGTCCGCGAGATGCTGATCACACTCCGGGCCGGGGGCTGGCTCACGGAGGACGCACTCGTCACCGTGGAGCGCAGCACCCGCGGCGGCGGCTTCGACTGGCCCGAGGGCTTCGAGGAGCTCCGCTCCCGCCGCTACGGCGAGGGCACGCTCTGGTACGGTCGCGCCGCCGCGGCCGGCGAGCAGGACTAGCGGGCCGCCGCCCGCAGCAGCCGTCACCCCACGAGGGAGCACACACGCCATGCGCCGAGCCGTCTGTCCCGGTTCGTTCGACCCGATCACCAACGGCCACCTCGACATCATCGAGCGGGCCTCGAAGCTGTACGACATGGTGCACGTCGCGGTCCTGATCAACCGGAACAAGCAGGGCATGTTCACCGTCGAGGAGCGGATCGGCCTGATCGAGGAGGTCACCGCCGGCTTCGGGAACGTGGTGGTCGAGTCGCACCACGGCCTGCTGGTGGACTTCTGCCGGGAGCGCGGCATCCCCGCGATCATCAAGGGCCTGCGCGCCGTCAGCGACTTCGACTACGAGCTCCAGATGGCCCAGATGAACCACGGTCTGAGCGGGGTGGAGACGCTGTTCGTGCCGACCTCGCCGACGTACAGCTTCCTCTCCTCGACGCTGGTCAAGGAGGTCGCCTCGTACGGCGGCGACGTCTCGCACCTGCTGCCCGCGACGGTGCACGGCCGGCTGGTGGAGCGGATCGCGGAGCGCAAGGCGCAGCAGTAGTCCGCCGCCGTCCCTTTCCTGCCGGTTCGTCATGGCTTGTCCCGCGGGCGGCAGACCGGTTCGGCTGAGGCGTTGTGACCGTGCCCGGCCGTGGCCGTACAGTCTGTATTCCTGCCCTGCGGTGAGGTCCACCGCGTCGGGCCTGCCTCCGCCGGACCGTCGGCGGCACACGGAAAGACGAAGCCCCGTGGACGTGCAGAACAAGGTCGACGAGATCGTGGCGGCGGTCGAGAACGCCCGCTCGATGCCGATGTCGGCCTCCTGCGTGGTGAACCGGGCCGAGCTGATCGGCCTGCTCAACGACCTCAAGTCGGCGCTGCCCGCCGAACTGGCCCAGGCCCAGTCGGTGATGGCCGACCACGAGCAGGTGGTGGCGGGCGCCCAGGCCGAGGCCGACCGGATCATCCAGGGCGCGCACGCCGAGCGCGGCTCGCTGATCTCGGACACCGAGGTGGTCCGCCGGGCCCAGGCCGAGGCCGACCGGATCCTCGCCGAGGCGCGCGCCGAGGTCGACACCAAGCGGGCCGAGGCCGACGACTACGTGGACAGCAAGCTCGCCAACTTCGAGGTCGTGCTGACCAAGACGCTGGGCGCGGTCGGCCGCGGCCGCACCAAGCTGCGCGGCGACTCCGGCGTCTTCGAGACCGAGCCCGACGCCGAGAGCGACGGCGAGGAGTTCCGTCCGCAGCGGATCAGCCCGAGCCCCGAGGTCGACGAGTACGTCGATGTGAAGCTCGCCACCCTGGAGAACGTGCTCGGCGCCACCCTGGAGGCCGTCGGCAAGGGCCGGGACAAGCTGCTCGGCAAGCGGCCGATCGACGAGCTGGGCGCCTACCTCGCCGCCGCCGACCAGGCCCAGCAGGCCAAGGAGCGGGCCGAGGCGGTGGCCGCGGGCTTCGCCCACGACCCCGAGGGCGACGACATCGCCTGGTACCGCGAGGACGTCCCGCAGCAGCAGACCTGGCCGGAGCAGACCCCGGCCGCGGCCGAGTGGCAGGCCCCCGGCACCGACCAGTACGCGGCCGCCCAGCAGCCGGGCGGGCAGTACGCCGAGGTGTACGGCGGCGGTTACGACCCGGCCGGCCAGGGCGACCCGTACAACACCCAGTGGGGCCAGCAGCAGGGCGGCTACCAGCAGCAGGGCTACCAGGACCAGCAGGGGGCGTGGGGGCACCCCCGGCCGGAGGCCGGGGGAGGCTATCCCCAGCCGCAGCCGGGCTACGCCGCGCAGTCGTACGACGGCTACACCTATCCCCAGCAGCCCACCGCGCCGCCGGCCGTGCCGCACCAGCAGCAGGGCCAGCAACAGGCCCAGCAGCAGGGCCAGGGGCAGGGCCTGGACGAGACCAGCTTCTTCGACACCAGCATGATCGACATGACCAGGCTGCGGGAGCTCGGCGGCCGCTGAACCGGCCCCGGCACGGCGGTGCGGGAGTCTCCTGACGGGACCGAAGTTGGGCCTGACGGGAGACTCCGGTAGTCTGACCACTCCGGCCCCTCCATGTCCGGCTGTCGGCTTGCCCTCGCAACGCCGGTCCGGACGGAGGCGCCACCGAAGATCCCCCCAGGAAGTCAGGACACCGTGAACCGCCTCGACCACCGCGACCCCCTCGTGTTCGACACGCACGAGCTCGGTCGGCGTCCGGGCTCGATGCGCAAGGTGAGCCGGACCCTGGAGGCCCCCGAGGGCTTCGGGATCATCGACGTCATCGGCGTGCCGGAGAAGAGCCCGATCGACCTGGAGTTCCGCCTGGAGTCCGTGGTCGAGGGCGTGCTGGTCACCGGCACCGCCGAGACCCACGTCGAGGGCGAGTGCGTCCGGTGCCTGGAGCCCGTCGGGTTCGACATCGACGTGGACTTCCAGGAGCTGTACTACTACCCGGAGTCCGACGAGCGCCACCGCGCCCGGACGACCGGGACCGAGGACCTCGACGAGGACTCGGAAGAAGAGACTTACCGTCTGGAGGGCGACTTCTTCGACCTCCAGCCGGTGCTGCGTGACGCGGTGGTGCTCGCACTGCCGCTGCAGCCGGTGTGCCAGGAAGACTGCCTGGGCCTGTGCTCCGAGTGCGGAGCGCGCCTGAGTGACGACCCGGCGCACCACCACGATGCCGTCGACCCCCGGTGGGCGGCTCTGCAGGGACTCTCCGCCGCCCCCGGCGACGAGGGTGACGGATCTAAGAACAGCGACACCCGTGAGGGTCTCGCCGAGAACCAGGAGAAGTAGCCGTGGCTGTTCCGAAGCGGAAGATGTCGCGCAGCAACACGCGCCACCGTCGGTCCAACTGGAAGGCCGTCGTTCCGGCCCTCGTGGCGTGCGACCGCTGCCACGAGCCGAAGCTGGGCCACATCGCGTGCCCGAGCTGCGGCACGTACAACCGTCGCCAGGTCCTCTCGGTCTGATCGGCGGGGTGTACGGATCGATGTCGGACGGTAACTCCACCCGCAAGGCGTCCACCACCCCGAAGGGTTCTTCGGGCGGCGGCAAGGCCGGCGGGCCGGCTTCGACCGAATACGACGTCCTGGAAGGGCGCCTCGGGTACACACTCGAGCGCGCCCTTCTGGTACGTGCCCTGACCCACCGCTCGTACGCGTACGAGAACGGTGGGCTGCCCACCAACGAGCGCCTGGAGTTCCTCGGCGACTCGGTGCTGGGCCTCGTGGTGACCGACACCCTCTACCGCGTCCACCCGGACGTCCCGGAGGGCACGCTCGCCAAGCTGCGCGCCGCGGTGGTCAACTCCCGCGCGCTGGCGGACGTCGGCCGCGGTCTGGACCTCGGCGCGTTCATCCGCCTCGGCAAGGGCGAGGAGGGCACCGGCGGCCGCGACAAGTCGTCGATCCTCGCCGACACCGTCGAGGCCGTGATCGGCGCCGTCTACCTGGACCGGGGACTGGACGCGGCCACCGAGTTCGTCCACCGGCTGTTCGACCCGCTGATCGAGGAGTCCTCTCAGCTGGGAGCCGGCCTGGACTGGAAGACCAGCCTGCAGGAGCTCACCGCCTCGGTGGGCATCGGCGTGCCGGAGTACGTGGTCATGGAGTCCGGTCCGGACCACGAGAAGACCTTCACCGCGGCGGCCCGGGTGGCCGGCGAGGACTTCGGCAGCGGCGTCGGCCGTTCGAAGAAGGAAGCCGAGCAGAAGGCCGCCGAGAGCGCCTGGCGCGCGATCAAGGAGAAGTACGCCGACCGGCTGCCCGCGGGCGCGTAGCGCGAGCACGGCCGGCGCCCCGGGCACGGGCGCGTCGAAGTAGCCTTCACTCCTGCTGATCCGTACCGAGCAGGAGGCGTGTTCCCGTGCCCGAACTTCCCGAGGTCGAGGTCGTCCGCCGTGGTCTGGCCAACTGGGTGGCCGGGCGGACCGTCGCCGACGTCCAGGTGCTGCACCCGCGCGCGGTGCGCCGCCAGCCGGCCGGCGCGGCCGACTTCACCGCCCGGCTCACCGGCACCACCCTCGGCACCGCGCAGCGCCGCGGCAAGTACCTGTGGGTGCCGCTGGCCGGGACGGGCGCGGGCTTCTCACTGATCGGCCACCTCGGGATGAGCGGCCAGCTGCTCGTCCAGGACCCGTCCGTGCCCGACGAGACGCACCTGCGGGTGCGGTTGCGCTTCGCCGACGGCGGGCGCGAACTGCGCTTCGTCGACCAGCGGACCTTCGGCGGCCTGGCGGTCGAGGAGGCCGAGGACGGGGACCCGGAGGGCACCCCGGTGTCGATCGCGCACATCGCCCGCGACCCGCTCGACCCGCGCTTCGACGACGCCGCCTTCGCGGCCGCGCTGCGCGCCAAGCGGACCACCGTCAAGCGCGCCCTGCTCGACCAGACCCTGATCAGCGGCGTCGGCAACATCTACGCCGACGAGGCGCTGTGGCGCGCCAAGCTGCACTACGACCGCCCGACCGCGACCCTCACCCGCCCGCAGGCCCTGCTGCTGCTGGCCAACGCCCGGGACGTGATGACCGCGGCGCTCGCCGTCGGCGGCACCAGCTTCGACAGCCTCTACGTCAACGTGAACGGCGAGAGCGGCTACTTCTCCCGGGACCTCGACGCCTACGGCCGCGAGCAGGAGCCCTGCCGGCGCTGCGGCACCCCGATCCGGCGGGCGGCCTGGATGAACCGCTCCAGCTACTTCTGCCCCAGCTGCCAGCGGGTGCCGCGCGCCCGCAGCGGAGGCTGAGCCGTCGGGCGTGCCCCGCGGACCTCCGCCCGGTCGGACGGGGTCCGCGGGGCACGCCCCGCCGCTACTTCCGGGTGAGTTCGGGCTCCTGGACGGCCGGCTCCCCGGGCGTGCCGTGGGTGTCCTGGCCGAAGTAGGCGACCCCGACCGCGGCGACCACCGCGAGCAGGAAGCCGATCACGCCGAGCCAGCCCAGGCCGGCCTTGGAGGAGTCGCCGAGCCAGAGCACGCCGACCGCGCCGGGCAGCACCGTCTCGCCGACCACCAGCGCGGCGGTCGCGCCGTTCACCGAGCCGATCTGCAGCGCCACGGTGTGGATGTACATGCCGCCGAGGCCGCCGACCAGGACCGCGTACAGCGCCGGGTCGGAGAGCAGCTCGCCGAACGCGAACGGCTCGATGCCGTTGAGGATGCGCACCCCGACGCCCAGGGCGCCGAAGCCGAGGCCGGAGAGCAGACCGGCGACGATCGCGCCGTTGGCGCCCATCCGCCGCACCAGCAGGCTGCCGCCGACCAGCAGCACGGTGGTGATGATCAGCAGCCACCAGTGGAAGGACATCGCCGCGTGGTGGCCGCCCTCCGGCCCCGCCGAGACGGCCAGCAGCACCAGCGCCGAGCAGAGCACGGCGATCGACGCCCACTCCAGCTGCT
This sequence comes from Kitasatospora sp. NPDC096204, assembly GCF_044763205.1. Taxonomy (NCBI): domain Bacteria; kingdom Bacillati; phylum Actinomycetota; class Actinomycetes; order Kitasatosporales; family Streptomycetaceae; genus Kitasatospora; species Kitasatospora sp. NPDC096204. The sequence continues at coordinate 8,249 of NZ_JBIWFT010000062.1, read as the reverse complement.
TGAGCCGGATCCCCAGCAGCTTGATGCTGAGCACCGCGGTGATCACCAGGTTGGCGCTGATGATGGTCTGGGACAGGAACAGCGGCAGCAGCCGGGCGGCCAGTGCGCCGAGCCCGAAACCGATCAGGTCGAGCACCGTGCCGAGGATGAACTCCCAGGTGACGGCGGCCTTCGCGGTCGAGGACAGGCTCGGGCCGCCGTGCTCGGTGGTCGCGGTGGTGGCGCCCTTGGCGGCCTCCTCCCGGGCGGAGCGGCGGGATCCGACGGCCTGGAGGACCGAGCCGGTGCCGTAGCAGGCGGATGCCGCCACGGCGGTGACGAGGCCGATGATCACCAAGTGCTCCGATCGGGAGTGGGGTCAGGAACGAGCTGGGTAAAGAAAAGGCAATGGGACCGGTGGTCCGGGACCACTATGCCCGTTCGCACGGTACGGTCGGCACGCCCCCCGCATCGCCCCGGAGCCCGGCCGGACCCGCCGGAACGTACGTCCGGGAGCCGCGCGGGGTTCCCGCCCGGAGCCCGCCTCAGGGGTGGCTGGGGGGAACATCATCCCCGAGGAGGGGAGCGGACCCGGCGGACGGCGGGGACCCTTGTCAGTACCAGTATGCGAAGGGTATGGCGTGCTCGGGCGCCGGTCACGGTAGCGTCGAGGGCATGAGAACCCTTGCACGACGTTCCCGGGGCGCCGGGCCGCTTGCCCTGGTGGCGGCGCTGCTCGGGCTGCTGCTCCTGGTGGCGCCCGCGGCCTCGGCGGCCGGCGGGCTGAGCGATGCCGCGGCCACCCTGAAGAAGGGCCGGGTCTACGTCGCCCCGGCCATGACCAGCCGCTTCAGCGAGTCCCAGGCGGACGCCCTGAGCAAGAAGATCGACAAGGCCGACAAGCCGATCTTCATCGCGGTCATCCCCGACTCCGCGTACGCGAAGTCCACCCTCCCGGACCTCCGCACCCTGGTGGGCGTCGACGGCGTCTACGCGGTCTGGCACGACGACAAGCTCGACGCCGGCGGCGACCGCGGCGCGATGAGCGCCGGCCAGGCGCAGCGCATCGCCGGCGCGGCCCAGCGCTCGAACGGCGGCGACATCGACGCCACCCTGAACTCCTTCGTCGACCAGGCCGCTCCGCAGACCAAGGGCACCGGGGTCAACCACAGCACCTCGATCGCCTGGGTGGTCATCCCGCTGGTGCTGGTCGCGCTCGCCGGCACCGGCGTCTTCCTGCTGTTCCGCCGCGCCAAGAAGCGCAAGGAGGAGCAGGCCCGGGCCGAGCTGCGGCAGCTGCGCCGGGTCGTGGACGAGGACATCACCGCCTTCGGCGAGGAGCTGGACCGGCTGGACTTCAGCCCGGCCGCGGCCGACGCCGACGACGCCCAGCGCACCGACTACACCCACGCCCTGGACTCGTACGAGAAGTCCAAGCGGCTGATGGACGAGGCGAAGAAGCCCGAGGACGTCAAGCAGGTCACCGAGGCGATCGAGGACGGCCGCTTCTCGCTGGCCACCCTGGCCGCCCGGCGGGAGAAGCGGCCGCTGCCCGAGCGCCGTCCCCCGTGCTTCATGGACCCGCGGCACGGCCCGTCCGTCAAGGACGTCGACTGGGCCCCGGCCGGTGGCTCCGCCCGTGCCGTGCCGGTCTGCCAGGCCGACGCGGACCGGGTGGCGGCCGGCCTCGACCCGGCGATCCGCACCGTCGACACCGACCACGGCCCGCAGCCGTACTGGAACGCCGGCCCGGCGTACGCCCCGTACGCCGGCGGTTACTACAGCGGCTTCGGCGGCGGCGGTCTGCTGCCCGGCCTGCTGGTCGGCACCATGCTCGGCTCGATGATGAGCTCCCCGGCCTACGCGGCGGCGCCGATGATGGACGGCGGCTACCAGGACCAGTACGAGGGCGGCGACTTCACCGGCGCCGACTTCAACCCGGCCGACTTCGGCGGCGGGGACTTCGGTGGCGGTGGCGACTTCGGTGGTGGCGACTTCGGCGGCGGGGACTGGTAGTCCGCCGAGCCGACCGACCAGGTCAGCGGCCCCGCCGGTGCTCCGGCGGGGCCGCTCCCGTTCGCGCGGGGACGCGCGCGGGGGGCTAGGGTCTGGGGCATGCACGGTCGCGACGCCCACAGTGAGGAACCGGTCCGGGTGACCGCCTGGGTCCGGGGGAAGGTCCAGCAGGTCGGGTTCCGCTGGTGGACCAGGGCACGCGCACTGGAGATCGGCCTGACCGGCTACGCCAGCAACCTCGGCGACGGCCGGGTGCAGGTGGTGGCCGAGGGGCTCGCGGCCGACTGCGAGCAGCTGCTGGCCAGGCTGCGCGGCCCGGGGACCCCTGGGAACGTCAGCGGGGTCACCGAGATCTGGACGGCCGTCGGCCCCGGCTACGAGGGCTTCGAGATCCGCTGAGCCGCCCCGGGCCCGCCCCACGGCGGCCCGGCGCACCGCTCGCCGCTCGGTCCGGCAGGCGGGCTTCCGCGAAAAGATCGGGAACTGGCGGTGTCACGAGGTTGCCATCCGGGCAGACTCGTGGTTGACTCCGCATCGAACGATGATCCACGAGCACGGGGTGGACCGGGCCCGAGGCCCCCAGGCGTGACGACTCCGCCGGGCAGGTGACAGGGGCGCGGTAGCGTGCGGTGATCGTGTTGACCCTTTCCGTCTTTGGTGAGACGCTGGAAGCCCGCGCACACGACCGCGTTCTCCCGGCAGGCGCATACCCTCGTGAGCCCAGCTCACGGTGTTGTGCCGTAGTGCCCAGCCAGCACTTCCGGTGACGCGCCGCGCGTGCGTCCCCCTTCCCCCTAGACCTGGACCGTTCCGGTTCGGTCACTCAGCGTGGAGGACCATTCATCATGGCAAAGGCGCTTCTCGGGTACGTCGGCGGCCCCGACCCGCGAATGCTCTCCGAGATGCGACGGCTTCAGCAGCGCGTCCAGGATCTTGAAGCCGAGCTCCTTCGGATGCAGGCTGAGAACGACGCTCTGACCGCTGTCGCTGGCGAGCACTCGCTGCTCAACAGCATCGATCTGGATCAGCGGGAGCCGGCTCTCACCTGAGTCCCGCCCGGTCCTCGCAGATCGACGCCGCTGTGCACTGAGCCGCCCCGAAAGGGACGCAGCTTGCAAGGGACGCCCGGATGTGGCGTCCCTTCGTCGTGTCCGGCTCCGGATACAGTCGGTTCCTGTCGTGAGCGATCGAGGGGACCGGCCGCGTGCACCTGAAGAGTCTGACGCTGCGCGGGTTCAAGTCCTTCGCCTCCAGCACCACCCTGCGCTTCGAGCCCGGCATCACCTGCGTCGTCGGACCGAACGGCTCGGGGAAGTCGAACGTGGTCGACGCGCTGTCCTGGGTGATGGGCGAGCAGGGGGCCAAGTCGCTGCGCGGCGGCAAGATGGAGGACGTCATCTTCGCCGGGACCAGCGGGCGCGCCCCGCTCGGCCGTGCCGAGGTCAGCCTCACCATCGACAACGGCGACGGCGCCCTGCCGATCGACTACTCCGAGGTGACCATCACCCGGACCATGTTCCGCAACGGCGGCAGCGAGTACGCGCTCAACGGCGAGACCTGCCGCCTGCTGGACATCCAGGAACTGCTCTCCGACTCCGGCATCGGCCGCGAGATGCACGTCATCGTCGGCCAGGGGCAGCTGGACTCCGTCCTGCACGCCGACCCGATGGGCCGACGCGCCTTCATCGAGGAGGCGGCCGGCGTCCTCAAGCACCGCAAGCGCAAGGAGAAGGCGCTGCGGAAGCTGGACGCGATGCAGGCCAACCTCAACCGGGTCCAGGACCTGGTGGCCGAACTGCGCCGCCAGCTCGGACCGCTCGGCCGACAGGCCCGGATCGCCCGCCGGGCCGCCGGCATCCAGGCCGACCTGCGCGACGCCCGGCTGCGGCTGCTCGCCGACGACCTCGGCGCGCTGCGCCGGGCCGTCGAGGCCGAGGTCGCGGACGAACTGGCGCTGCGGCTGCGCCGCACCACCGTCGAGCAGGAACTGGCCCGCGCGGTGCAGCGCGAGCGCGTCCTGGAGGCGCAGGTCCAGCAGCTCGGCCCCGGCCTGGAGACCGCCCGGCAGACCTGGTACCGGCTCTCCGCGCTGGCCGAGCGCACCCGCGGCACCGTCGGGCTGGCCGAGGCCCGGGCCCGGCACGCCGCCGCAGGGGGCCGGGGCGAGGAGCGGCGCGGGCGGGATCCCGAGGAGCTGGAGCGGGAGGCCGAGCAGGTCCGCGAGCAGGAGGCCACGCTGACCGAGGCGCTGGAGGAGGCCCGGTACGCGCTGGCCGAGGCCGTCGAGCGCAAGGGCGGACTGGAACGGGACCTGGCCGCCGAGGAGCGCCGGCTGCGGGACGCCGCCCGGGCCATCGCCGACCGCAGGGAGGGCCTGGCCCGGCTGCAGGGGCAGGCCGCCGCCGCCCGGTCCAAGGCCGCCGCGGCGCAGGCCGAGATCGGCCGGCTCACCGAGGCCAGGGACGAGGCGCTGCTGCGCGCCGGGGCGGCCCAGGGCGAACTGGACGAACTCCAGCAGCAGGTGGACGGCCTGGCCGGGGACGACGAACAGGCCGAGGACCGGTACCGGCGGGCGCGCGAGCGGCTGGCCGCCGTGGAGGCGGAACTGGCCGCGGCCCGGGAGACGGCCGGCGCCGCCGAGCGCGAGCGGGCCGGGCTGACCGCGCGGCACGAGGCGCTCTCCCTCGGGCTGCGTCGCAAGGACGGCACCGGGGCGCTGCTGGAGGCGGGGGAGCGACTGGGCGGACTGCTCGGCCCGGCGGCCGCGCTGCTGCGGATCGAGCCGGGGTACGAGGTGCCGATCGCCGCGGCGCTCGGCGCGGCGGCCGACGCGGTGGCCGTCGACTCGCCGTCCGCCGCCGCCGGGGCGCTGCGGCTGCTGCGGGCCGAGGACGCCGGCCGCGCCGCGCTGCTGATCGCCGGTGCCGCCGAAGTGGCGGAGGCGGCGGGGGAGTTGCCCGCCGGCGCCCGCTGGGCTGCCGAACTGGTGGACGGCCCGGCCGAGTTGCTCGGTGCGGTCCGGCGGCCGCTGGCCGGAGTGGCGGTGGTCGAGGACCTGGACCGGGCGCTGCGGCTGGTCGCCTCGCGGCCCGGGATCCGCGCCGTCACCGCCGACGGGGACCTGCTCGACGCCGGCTTCGCCCAGGGCGGGTCCGGCGGTGCGCCCAGCCTGCTGGAGACCCAGGCGGCGGTGGACGAGGCGGCCCGGGCGATCGGTGAACTCACCGCCCGCTGCGCCGAGTCGGCCGAGCGCCTCGCCGAACTCACCGAGCAGCGACGGGAGTCGGCCGCCGAGGTGGAGCAACTCGCCGAGCGGAGGCGGCAGGCCGAGAAGGACCGGGCCCAGGTCGCCGGGGCGCTCGGCCGGCTCGGCGGGCAGGCCCGCGCCGCCGCCGGGGAGGCCGAGCGGCTGTCGGCCGCGGCCGCGCGGGCCGAGCAGGGGCTGACCGAGCTGCTGGACGGCGCCGAGGAACTGGCGCGGCGCCTGGCCGCCGCCGAGGAGTCGGCCCGGGCGGGGGAGGACGAGCCGGACGCCGCCGAACAGCAGCGGCTGGCCGAGGCCGCGAGCGAAGCCCGGCAGGCCGAGCTGGAGGCCCGGCTCGCGGTGCGCACCCACGAGGAGCGGGTCCGCGCCCTGGCGGGCCGGGCCGACCAGCTGGACCGGGCCGCCCGCGCCGAGCGCGAGGCGCGCGCCAGGGCCGCCGAGCGCCGCCGGCGCGCCGAGCACGACGCCTCGGTGGCGAACGCCGTCGCGTCGGGCGCCCGGCAGCTGCTGGCCTGCCTGGAGGTGTCGCTGGCCCGCGCGGACGCCGGGCGCGCGGCCGTCGAACAGGCGCGCGCCGAGCGCGAGCAGGAGCTGCGCGAGCACCGGGAGCACGGCCGCGGGCTCAAGGAGGAGCTGGACAAGCTCGTCGACGCCGGGCACCGGGACGAGGTGCTGCGGGCGGAGAAGCGGCTGCGGAGCGAGCAGCTGGAGGCCCGCGCGCTGGAGGAGTTCGGCATCGACGGCGGCGAGCTGCTCGCCTCGTACGGGCCGGACCAGCCCGTCCCGCCGTCGCCCCCGCAGGACGGGACGGAGCCGGGGGAGCCGTACCCGTACGTCCGGGCCGAGCAGGAGAAGCGGCTGCGGGCGGCCGAGAAGGCGTACCAGCAGCTCGGCAAGGTCAACCCGCTGGCGCTGGAGGAGTTCACCGCGCTGGAGGAGCGCCACCGCTTCCTCGGTGAGCAGCTGGACGACCTCAAGCGCGGCCGGCGCGACCTGATGGACATCGTCCGGGATGTGGACCAGCGGGTCGAGCAGCTGTTCACCTCGGCCTATCACGACACCGCCGCCCAGTTCGAGGGCGTCTTCGCCCGGCTCTTCCCGGGTGGGGAGGGCCGGCTGGTGCTGACCGACCCGGACGACATGCTCGGCACCGGGGTCGAGGTGGAGGCCCGCCCGCCGGGCAAGAAGGTCAAGCGGCTGTCGCTGCTCTCCGGCGGCGAGCGCTCGCTGACCGCGGTGGCGCTGCTGGTGGCGATCTTCAAGGCCAGGCCCAGCCCGTTCTACGTGATGGACGAGGTGGAGGCGGCACTGGACGAGACCAACCTGCGCCGGCTGATCGGGATCATGGAGGAGCTGCGGGAGAGCTCCCAGCTGATCGTCATCACCCACCAGAAGCTCACCATGGAGTCGGCCGACGCCCTCTACGGCGTGACGATGAAGGGCGACGGCATCTCCCAGGTGATCAGCCAGCGGCTGCGCGAAGAGCACCGGGAACGGCGCCCGCGGGCGGTACGCACCGCACCGGCGTAGTACGCACCGCATCGGTGTGGGTCGGCTGCGGTCCATCCGGGCCCCGGTCGCGGATACTGGAGCGGTTATGGAATACGTGATTCTTGCCGTAGTCATCGCCGTGATCGCCATCGGTGCGATCGCGGGCCTCGTCGTTTCCGGCAGACGACGCCAGCAGCTGCCCCCGAAGTCGCAGGCGCCGGTCATCACGGCGCCGAAGCCCACCCCGCGGGAGCCCCAGGTCGGCGAGGAGTCCGCGCCGCCGACCGAGGCGCCCCGCCGCACCGTCGAGGAGGTGGAACTCCCGGCGGAGCCGGAGGTCGCCGAGGCCCCCGAGACCGTCGAGGCCGTCGAGGTCGTGCCCGCCGAGGCCGAGGCGGCGCCCGCCGTCGAGGTCCCCGAGCCCACCGCCGGCCGGCTGGTCCGGCTGCGCTCGCGGCTCTCCCGTTCGCAGAACTCGCTCGGCAAGGGCCTGCTCTCGCTGCTCTCCCGGGAGCACCTGGACGAGGACACCTGGGAGGAGATCGAGGACACGCTGCTCACCGCCGACGTCGGTGTCACCCCGACCCAGGAGCTGGTCGAGCGGCTGCGCACCCGGGTGAAGGTGCTCGGCACCCGTACGCCCGACGAGCTGCGCGCGCTGCTGCGCGAGGAGCTGGTCGAGCTGATCGGCAAGGACGCCGACCGCACCGTCCGCTCCACCAGGCACGAGGAGGGCCCGGCAGTGGTCCTGGTGGTCGGCGTCAACGGCGTCGGCAAGACCACCACCACCGGCAAGCTGGCCCGCGTCCTGGTCGCCGACGGCCGCAGGGTGGTGCTCGGCGCCGCCGACACCTTCCGTGCCGCCGCCGCCGACCAGCTCCAGACCTGGGGCGAGCGGGTGGGTGCGCGCACCGTGCGCGGCCCGGAGGGCGGGGACCCGGCCTCGATCGCGTTCGACGCGGTCAAGGAGGGCATCGCCGAGGGCGTCGACACCGTGCTGATCGACACCGCCGGCCGCCTGCACACCAAGACCGGCCTGATGGACGAGCTGGGCAAGGTCAAGCGGGTCGTCGAGAAGCACGGCCCGGTGGACGAGGTGCTGCTGGTGCTGGACGCCACCACCGGCCAGAACGGCCTGGTCCAGGCCCGGGTGTTCGCCGAGGTGGTCGACATCACCGGCATCGTGCTGACCAAGCTGGACGGCACCGCCAAGGGCGGCATCGTGATCGCGGTCCAGCGCGAGCTGGGCGTGCCGGTCAAGCTGATCGGCCTGGGCGAGGGCGCGGACGACCTGGCTCCGTTCGAGCCGGGCGCGTTCGTGGACGCGCTGATCGGGGACTGACGCCCTCCCCGTACGTGCGACGGTACGTACACCAGGGCGCGCGAAGGGCCCGCTCCCTCCTCTTGGGTTCTAGGAGTCGTTGCAACATCCCAGTTCAGGGGATGCATTGGACTTCGAGATCCGCAGGGACCGGACGGCCCAGGGGCCTGTGAAGCT
>NZ_JBIWFT010000061.1:0-41012 GCF_044763205.1 Kitasatospora sp. NPDC096204 | reverse complement strand
ACGCTTCCTTCGGACCGCCTTCCAGCGGGCCCTCCGGGCTTCGTTCTTTCGTGTTTCCAGCTTATCAGATGTTTTCCGCTCCGTTTCCGGGGCTTTCCACTTCCGATTTGCCGGTGTCGCCCGGCGCTTGCGCTCCGTTCGACGTTTCAAACCTTAGCCGAGCTCTGCTCAGAAAAGCGAATCGGCCACAATCCGATTAAATGAACACGCCACATTCAGACCAGGCCGTATCTGCCCATGACAGATCCGCCCCAGCCCGAGCCGGGAAGTGTTGGTTCAAGGGATTGGCCGCCCCGGGACCGTCCGCGCCGATGCGTGTCCGGTGCTCCCATTCGAGCGACTGGGAGACAGTACTCCTCCTCGGCGCCCGAGACAAACGCCCTGTGCCGAGGGCCGTCGGCGCCGTGGAAGCGGAGCGAGTCGGCCTTCGACGGTGTGCCGCACGTCCTGCGGCACACCGTCGAGGGCGCCGGTCACTTCCCGTTCACCGCCTCACGGGCGGGCGGCGATGCAGTCGGTGTCCTGGGCGGGCAGGACGCCGTCCAGGAGGTAGCGGTCGACGGCCGCGTCGACGCAGGCGTCCCGCGGCGCGAACATGCCCGCGTAGACGGTGTGGTGGAAAGCTCCGCGCAGGGTGACGAGGCGGGAGCCGGTCAGGGCCCGGTGGGCGGAGAGCTGGCCGGCGCGGGTCGCGGCCGGGTCGCCGTCGGCGCCCACCAGCAGGACGGGTACGGCGTTGCGCACCCGGGTGGGCGGTTCGGCGGGCTGCGCGGGCCAGAAGGTGCAGGGGGTGAGGTTGCGGGTGAGCGGGCCGAACAGCGGCTCGTCGGCGCGGTGGGCCTGGACGTCCCGGTAGTAGGCGAGCGGGTCGCGCGAGGCGGCGCGGTCCGCGCACATGATCGCGGTCTGCACGGCGGCGGACCCGCCCGTGTCGGGGGCCTCCAGGCCGGTGAGCACGGCCTCCAGCAGCGCGGTCGGCTCGGCGGTCCGGCCTTCGGCGGCGTCGACCAGGACGCGCACCAGGTCGGCGAACTCGGTGTAGGCGGCGGTGTCGTCGCCGGCCGACACCGTCCACAGCACCTGCGGCAGGGTGCGGGCGTCGACCCGGTGGGTGCCGACCGTCAGCGGGGCCCGCTCGGTCTGCCGGCGCACCCGCTCCACCGCGGCCAGCACCCGGGTGGTGCTGGTGCCCAGGTGGTGGCGGTCGTCGTGGCGGGCCGTCCACTCCGCCCACGCGGTGAGCGCGGCGTCCATCGCGGGGCCCTGGGTGGCGGTCAGGTCGGGGCCGAAGCGGTCGGGGTCCAGGGCGGCGTCGAGCACCGCCCGGCCGACCCGCTCGGGAAACAGCTGCAGGTACACCTCACCGAGGTAACTGCCGTAGGAGGAACCGAGGTAGGCGATGGTCGGCTCGCCGAGAACGGCGCGCACCAGGTCCATGTCCCGGGCGGTTTCGCGGGTGGAGAGGTGTGGCAGCACGTCGCGGTACGGCGCGCAGCGGGCGGCCAGGTCCCCGGCGAGTGCGGCGGACCGCTCGAAGGTCGCGAGGGTGGGGCCGGCCGACCCCGGGCCGCCGGCGGGCCAGCCGCAGTCGAGCGGGGTGCTGGCGCCGACGAAGCGCGGGTCCATGGCGACGATGTCGTAGCGGGCGGCGAGGGCGGGCGCGGCCCGGCTCAGGGCGAGGCCGAGGTGCCGGGCGGGGACGCCCGGGCCGCCCGGGTTGTAGAAGAGGGCACCCAGGCGGTGGGCGGGATCGGTGGCGGGCAGCCGGGAGAGGGCGACGCTCAGGGTCGGGCCGTCCGGTCGGCGGTGGTCGAGCGGGACGGTGACCTCGGTGCAGCGGGCGCCGGCGTCGTCGAGCTCGGCGCCGGCGGTGTCCTGCGGGCCGGTTCGGCACGGGTGCCAGGCCGGCTGTTGACGGCGCAGCGCGGCGAGCGGGTCGACGGCGTCGACACCGTCGCCGGTCGCCCGGGCCTGGCCGGTCACGCCGGCCGCGCCGGAGACGCGGCCGCCGTCCGCCACGGCGGACGGCGCGGTGAGGAGGGTCAGGGCCAGCGCCGCCAGGGCGGCGGCCGGCTTGGCGGCGCGGATCACGATGGTTCCCCTCGGGTGTTCGGCAGGCCGTCGGGGCGACGCTAGGCGGCCCGGCCGACCGGGCACATCCACCGAAGGTACCGGTCGACGGCGCCGAACTGCGCCTTCCGGTCTACGACTTCAGGATCACACCCCCGGGTGCCGCGTTCGGCCCGGGGGTGTGGGCGAGAAGCCCGGGGGTGTGGGCGAGAAGGCGGAACCCCCGGGTGGGCGCCCGGCCGAGCCACCGCGCCGCCCTCCCGGTTCGCCCCTCCGGGCTGCCTACCTGAACAGGCGGTCGCCGGCGGTGGCCATGCGGTGGGTCCCGCTGTGGCGGTTCACCCAGTCGCGCACGAGGTTGACGGCGTTGGCGCACTGCCAGCTGTTGTCGTACTCCCGCACGCCGGTGAAGGCGCCGTAGCCCGCGATGATGCCGTCCACCTGCGCGTCGCCCAGCAGCTTGTCGACGTACCACGGGTCGTTGTAGGTGGTCGTCCAGGAGAGGGTGGCCGCGAGCCGTCCGGCGGCCCGGTCGGCTGCTCCCTTCTTCAGTTCCGCGCAGGTGTTGTAGGTGGCCTCCGTGCAGTTGCCGAAGCCCTTGGTGATGTCGCTGTCGCCGTAGTCCATCGCCCGGCGGCCGGCCGGGAATCCGGCGCCGGACTTGGCGAAGGCGCTCTGCACCTGGTCGCGGGTGCCGGTGGTGGTGATGCCCTCCAGCGGGCCGAGCTTGCCTTCCAGGCTCTTCCAGCCGCGGCCGCCGACGTCCGGGGTGCTGCCCCCGTGGTACTCGTAGAAGCCGTAGAGCACCTGGATGCCGGCGGCCGTCAGCCGCTGGGCCTTGTCGCGCAGTCCGGCGACGCTGCAGGTGCGGTTCGGCTCCTCGCCGCAGTAGTTGGGGTCCTTGATGTCCAGCCAGACCAGCGACAGCCGGCGGCCCGCGTTGGCGTTGGCGTTGGAGAGGATGCGGTCGAGCATGCTGTCGAAGCTGGGGCCGAGCCGGTTCTCGCCGGCCGAGGAACAGTCGTGGTAGGCGCGCCACTCGTTCGGGTTCCACCAGGCACAGACGTCGATCTCGATGGCGTTGGCGCCGTGGTCGATCGCGGCGTCCACACCGTCCAGGGTGTCGACCCGGTGCGCGATGGCGTAGATCGGGTGCCGCTGGTCGGCGGCGGCGGCCGCCGTGGTGGTGGTGGTGGTGGCGTACGCCGTGCTGCCGTACACCGTGGTGCCGATGATCCCGCAGAGCGCCGCGGTGAGGGCCGGCAGCATCCGCACCTGCGCACCGCGCCGGTGGTGAGTCGCCACGAGGGTGCTCCTTCTCGTCGATGTAGCAGTTGTCTGCGTCCTGACAATCGATATCACCAACTGTCCGTTGACGTACGGTCAATGGGCACTGAACGAGGATGCGCACAAGGTCCGCACATCGGTCGGGTACGGCCGGATCCGGCGGGTGGGCATCGACGTGGTGGCGGTCGGGGCACCCGCGGCGCCCCTCCGCCGTCGAACAGACGGCCTCCTCCCCCGCCCCAGCCGCCTCACCCGGACCACCGTCCCGGCGAGCGCCCGCGGAGTCGAATCCCCGCCCGACCCGCGACCAGGTGCCCGAGGCCCGTTTCCGTCATTTCTTCGCATACGCAGCTGTCCGCTGCCACGGCATGAAATTCTGAACTGGCCGCCGGGTGAAGGCCCCGGCGAGGGCGAGGCACCGGTATGCCCGTTCCGGCCTTCCCGCGCCCCCCGCTCACCCGGAAGCGTTCGATCGAACCGCTCGATCGAACCGCTCTGTCGAATCGCCCGAAGGAGACGTCATGTCCGTCGTTCGCAGGCTGCTGCTCACGGCCGCGGTCCTCGCCACCACCGTGGTCGTCGCCCCCGCCTCCTCCGCCCAGCCCGTCACCCTCTCGGCCTCCCACTCCGCCGCCACCAACCCCCTCGCCCGCCAGCCCAGCTTCCACGCCTTCAGCGACACCGGCTTCTCGGGCGCGGACCGGTGGTTCTCCGGCAACGACGGGGCCTGCACCTACGTCGGCGACAACTGGAACGACCGGATCCGCTCCGCCCGCACCGAGGGCGGCGACCGGGTCGAGCTCTGGGACAACTACGACTGCACCGGGGGGTCGATCACCATCGACGCCACCGGCTACCGCAGCATCGGCGCCTGGGTCAGCGCCTACCGCGCCCACCTCGGTTAGGGCCTGTCCTCGAAACTCGCGGCTCCCCCACGGCACCGCGACGGCGGCTCGTCGACCCGGACAACGGTCGGCGAGCCGCCGCCCGGTACTCAGGAGAGCCGGGAGAGCACCCCGTAGGCGTCGGCCGAGTACCCGGCGAGGTCGGGGTGGCGCTTGAACAGACCCGCCACGTCGTCGAGCGCCCCGGGTTGCTCCGCCATCCGCTGCGGCACCACCAGTCGGCTGCCCTGCTCGGGCGGGACCAAGCCGCTCACCAGGGTGCGGCGGACGGTCCGCTCGTGCCGGGTGCCGCGGCCGGTACCGCCGTACGGGTCCCGGGCCAGGGCGCTGACGCCGCCCCGGGCGGAGAGCTGGTCGAGCTCCGGGACGAGCCGCCAGACCTGCTGGGCCTGGTGGCTCTGCAGCGAGCCGGCCAGGTTCGCCTCCATTCCGTGGGCGTGGCAGAGCTCCACGAAGAACCTGATCTCCTCCAGCGAGAGGATGCCGGCCCTGGTCAGACCGTGCCGGTCGGTGTCGTGGCGGTCGAGGTCGACGAGCTCCGGGCTGCCCGCGGTGGAGACCAGGCCGATCCGGGCGACCTTCAGCAGGATGCTGGTGTCCACCATGATCGCGTCGGCCCCGGCCGCCGCGCTGGCCTCGACCATCGTGCGGATCGCCTCCCGATCGGTGCGACGGCCCGCCGTCAGGCCGTAACTCCCATGGGCGAAGGGCTCGTTGACGGCGACGAAACCGCCGGCCGAGTCCGCGGGCAGGGCCCCGGACGCCCGCAGTTCGACCAGGTCCGGCCTGCGACTGCCGAACAGCGGCCCGCCGTGCGCGTCGAGCAGCGCGTCCGCGTACTCGGCGAGGTCGAACGCCCCGGGCGTGGACGACTCGCACGGGTAGTACTCCCGCAGGCCCACCAGGGCGCGCCGCACCTGTGGCAGGGCCTTGCGGGCGTCCCACAGGTCGAGGTCCTGCGCGAACAGCACGGACATCACCCGGGTGTGCGACAGCTGCTCGGTCCGGCGCAGCGTCGACGTGATCTCGCCGAGCACGTCGGCCAGTTCGCCGGCCCGCATGCCGTCGAGGCCGACCTTGACGATCCCGCAGGGATGCACCCGGGTGCCCATCGCCAGGGCGACGCCGAGGGCCGCCTGCGATGCCTTGCCGATCCGCTCGTAGGCCGACTTGGGCAGGGCGAGCCCGTTCTCCGCGCGCCGGAAGAGCAGTTGGTCCTCACCGATGTTGGTGCTCAGCTGGACGGGCAGGTCCCGCCGGGCGGCCAGCACCGCGTCCGCGATGTCCATGATCCGCCGCGGCTTGATCGTCCCGAGAGCGCTGCGCGGATCCTCGCTGTCGATGATCCGCGCGCCCCCGAGGACCGCCTCCCGTGCCTCCTGCGGGTCGAAGACGCTGACCAGCAGCCGTCGATCCGCCCCGACCTCGCCGGGCATGCCGGGTATTCCGATAATCGACACCGCTCCCCCTCCGAGAACTGACCGTCTGTTCGGGGGCCAGTCTCGACCGGTGGAAGACCGCTGCCGACCGATCGATGACCGACCGCCACTCGAAGGAGTGAATCCGCTTGACAACCGACCAACCGGTCAACGTGAACCGTCAACGGCCGGGTGGATCAAGCGGGTTGACCCGGTCATCCGCTCGTCGCGCGCGGGCCGGCGTTCGGATGGACATTCATGTGATGTGAACACTTCACCACGCGACGTGATCGTGTTAGCGTCCCTCGGATGTCGAGGATTCTGGTCACCGATCTGGACGGCACCTTACTCGGCGGCACCCGGGACGACCGGCGCCGGTTGCGCGACGCCCTGGCCCGTCACCCCGAGGTGACCCTGGTCTTCGCCACCGGGCGCGCACTGGCCTCCGTCCGGGAGGTCCTCCGCGATCCGCTCGTCCCGCGGCCCCGGTGGATCATCGCCGACGTCGGCGCCACCGTCCTCGACGGCTCGGACTTCACGCCGGTGGACCCGGTGCAGGAACACCTGCGGACCGGCTGGCCGGGACCGGACCGGGTGCGCGCCGCGCTGCGCCGCTTCCCCGCGCTCGGCTACCAGCACGGCGTCGTCCAGGACGGGCGCTGCTCCTACCACCTCGCCCCCGAGCGGCTCACCGTCGAACTCACCGCGGCCGTCGAGGCACTCGGCTGCACCTGGGTCTACTCGGCGAACCGTTTCTTCGACGTCCTTCCGGCCGGGGCCTCCAAGGGCAACGCCCTACGGGCCCTGGCCGGGAAGCTGGGCTGGAAGCCCGAGGAGATCCTCGTCGCCGGCGACTCCCTCAACGACCTCTCGCTGTTCCGGGCCGGTACGCACGCGGTGGTCGTCGCCGGAGCCGAACCCGCGCTGCTCTCCGCCCTCGCCGACAACCCGCGGCTGCACCGCCCCGGCCGGGCGGGCGCGGCGGGCATCCACGCGGCACTCCGGGAGCTCGGCTGGCTCTCCCCCGAGCCCGAGCCCGAGCCCGAGACCAAGGCCGAGACCGAGACCGAACCCGGGTCCAGCCCCGGTCCCACCCGCTCCGCCGTCGAACGCGGTCCGGGCCGGCACTCCCTCGTGGTGGCCTACCACCGCCCGCCGCTGCACTGGAACGGCGAGAGCTGGCAGCCGCCCAGCAGCCCCAACGGCATCCTGCCCACCCTGACCAGCGCCTTCACCGACGGCCTGCCGGGCGTCTGGGTCACGGCCCAGGTCGGCGACCAGCCGCCCGACGGCCCTCCCGACGGCCCTCCCGAGGGCCCGCGCGGCGACGCGTACGGCGCCTCGCACGGCAGCACGCACCGCCACGACCGACCGCGTCCCACCGGGCTGCCGCTCTCCCCCGTACCGCTCGACGCGGACACCTGGACCGGCTACTTCCACCGCGCCTGCAAGGAGACGCTGTGGCCGGTCCTGATGTCCGAGCCCGGCCGGTCGGTGTTCGACGAACGCGCCTGGGCCGACTACCGCGCGGTCAACGAGCGCTTCGCCCGCCACATCGGCGCCCAGGCCGCGCCCGGCGCCACCGTCTGGCTCCACGACTACAACCTCTGGCTGGTCCCCGGCCTGCTGCACCGCGCCCGGCCCGACCTCAGGACGGGGATCTTCCACCACACCCCCTTCCCGGCCCCGGAGGTCTTCGCCACCCTCCCGGTCGCCGCCGAACTGCGCGACTCCCTGGCGCGCCTCCACTGGGCGGGCTTCCACACCGAGGACTTCGCCGAGAACTTCCGCCGGGCCCTGGCCGGCCTGCCCGATCCGCCGCGCACCGGCGTCCACCCGCTCGGGGTCGACCGGCCCGCCATCGAGAAGCTCGCCGTCGAGAGACACGCCCGCCTCCGCACGCCTCTCCCCGATCCGGCCGCCGGCCGGGTGGTGCTCTCGGTCGAGCGTCTCGACTACGCCAAGGCGCCGATCCAGAAGGTGGAGGCCGTCGACCGGCTGCTCACCCGCAGGCCCGGACTGCGCGGCCGGCTCACCTTCCGGCTGGTCTGCCCGCCGCCCGAGCCGGGCATCACCGCCTACGACACCACCCGCCGGCGGCTCGAACAGCGCGTCGCCGAGGTCAACGCCCGCTGGCGGCAGGGCCCCTGGCAACCGGTCGACCACCTGCCGCGCGCCCTGTCCACCACCGAGGTCGTCGACGCCTACCTGACGGCGGACGTGCTCTGGGTGACCTCGCTCCAGGACGGGATGAACCTCACCGCCAAGGAGTTCATCGCCGCCCGGTCCACCCTCCCGCGCCCCGAGCCCGCACCCGGCGTCCTGGTGCTCTCCCGTCACGTCGGCGCCGCGGCCGAACTCGGCGGGCCCGCCCTGCTCACCGACCCGCACTCCCTAGAGGACCTCGCCACCGTCCTGGCCCGCGCCCTCGACCTCACCCCCGCCGAACGCCGGGCCCGCATGGAGCGGCTCGCCGAACTCCTCGGCCGGGAGCGCCCGGCGGACTGGGCCGCCCGGATCGTCGCCGCCATCCGGAACCACCCCGCCGAGGTCGGTCCGCCGAGGGCCCGGCCCACCGCCACCCCGCGCCCGCAGACCGCGGGGTGGACCTGAGCGGGGTGGCCCCGATCCGCAGCTCGCCGTCGAACCCGCCCGGATCCGGACGGGCTCGACGGCCGGCGGACCCGTCAGCGCCGCGGGCCGGACACGGCGTACAGCGTGCCGCCGATCACCAGCAGTGCCACCGCGGTCCAGGTGGACGCCGCCGTGCCGGGGGGAGAGGTCATCCAACCGACCGCCCTCCCCACGGTGCTGGGCGGCAGTGGCGGAACGAGGACGGTGAACGCGAGCCAGGCGGTCGGCAGCGTCCAGGCGAGATGCGCCCCGCAGAGCACCGCCCCGAGCGCGGCGAGGCCGACCAGGCCCGCGGTGTCCCGGACGACGACCTCGGTGGGGACGAACCTCGGGCCCACCGCCTGGACCGCCAGCAGTGCCCCACCGGCGACCGCGCCGACCAGCACCGCGTGCACCGCCCGGCGGGGCACCCACCGGATCGAGGCCGTCCGGTCCAGTGCGGGGTCCTGACCGCCGAACCCGACGGAGCCGGCCGCCACACCGGCGGCGAGCACGAAGAACGCGGTCGGGTCCATCACGTCCGGCGCACCCGTGGCGTCGCCCCGGACGAAGGCCCACACCGCCGACGCGAGAAGGGTGACCGCCGCGGCGGACACGGGCATCTGACGTGAACGCGCGTACAGCATCAGCCACCTCATCGCGACCCACCCGCCGCGGGCAGCTCGCGCAGGCTCGCCGTGCAGGAGAGGGCGGCGGCGCGCAGCCCGGCGATCCGCGAGCGTTGCTCGGCCGGCGCCAGCGCCTTCAGCTCCTGCCAGGCGGCGTCGGCCTCCGCCCAGGTCCTGCGCGAGTACTCGTCGGTGCCCTTCTCCTCCATCGGCTGGAGGGTGGCGTCACCGAGGGCCCAGCTCACGGCGATGCTCCGCAGCGCGACGTCGTCCTGTCCTCCGCCCTCCCGGGAGGTCCTGGGGTGGCAGCTCGGTGCCAGCCCCTCGGCGACCAGCGCGCGGGTCAGGTCCCGGCCGGTCGCGTCGACGAACAGCTGGTCGTCGAAGTCGACCAGCACCGCGTCGCCGCGGAGGGAGCGGGGATCGCCGAACGCGCGCAGTTCGGTGTCCTGTCGCACCGAGGTCGGCGCCCTGTCGCCCAGGACGTCGTGCAACACGCTCAGTGCCTCCCGGCCGCGCGGCGCGAGCTCGGCCAGGTGCGACCGGCTCGCCTCGGTCACGCACACCGGCCCGTCGCAGACCGGGGCAGCGGCGGCCCTGTCGACGACGTAGGTGTCACGTGCGGCGGCCGGCAGGACCAGCAGGGCCACGGCCGCGCCGGCCAGGGCGGGGGTCACCGCGAGCAGCCGGGCCCGGCGGGTGACGGCGGCCAGCAGCGCGAGGCCGGTGGCGAGCAGCCCGAGCAGCCAGATCGTCTGGCCGAGGTGCGTGGAGCCGGACAGGGTCAGCAGCATCTGCCGCGGGTCCCCGGTCACCGGGGACAGCAGGCCCAACCGGTTCGGCCCCCTGGTCGACGGCACCTCCCCTTCGATCCGCACCCGCAGCATGCCCGTCACCGCGAGGCAGGCCACCACCAGGGCCGGCGGGGTGAGGACGAAGGGCAGCGTCCGCGCGACGCCCATGCCGAACACGGCGGCCGCGACGAGTCCCAGGACGGCCACCAGGGAGATCGGCACCCAGCCGAGACCCGTGTAGGTGGTCGGGCCGAGGGCCACCTGTACTCCGCCGACGAGGCTGAGGAGGCCGAAGCCCGCCGCCAGCGCGATCGCGATCGCTCCCGCCGGCACCGCCGCGCGGCGCCAGGCCGGCAGCGGCGTGGTCGCCAGCAGTTCGGTCATCCGCGAGCGGGGTTCACGCAGCCCGTAGACCGCTCCTATGCCGACCACGAGCGGTAGCCAGAAGGCCAGCAGGGAACGGGTCCACAGGGCCATGGTGGTCCACTGGGCCGTCCACCCCGCGGTGCCCCTCCACCAGATCCCGTCGATCAGGAAGAAGACCGCCAGGCTGCCGCCCAGGATGACGGCGCCGGCCCACGGGGCGGCCGAGCGCTTGAGTTCGGTGCGCAGCACACGTCCGTTCACCAGGCGCTCCCCTGCTGTCCGGAGTCGTGGAGCAGTGCCGAGTAGCCGCGCTCCAGGGGGCTGTCGCCCGGGTGCTCGGTGCTGCCCGCGGCGGCCAGCTCGTCCGGGGTGCCCTGGAAGACGAGGCGGCCGGCGGCGAAGAGCACCACGTCGGAGCAGGCGGCCGCGACGTCCTCGACCAGATGGGTGGAGACGACCACGCAGGTGTCGCGGCCCAGTTCGGCCAGCAACTCGCGGAAGCGCAGCCGCTGTGCCGGGTCGAGGCCGGCCGTCGGCTCGTCCAGCAGCAGCACCGTCGGGGAGTTGACGATGGCCTGGGCGATGCCGGCCCGCCGCACCATGCCGCCGGAGAGGGTCTTCATCCGGTGGTCGGCGCGGTCCGCCAGGCCCACCCGTTCCACGGCACGCTGGACGGCTTCGGGGATGTCCTTCTTCGGGACCTCCTTCAACCAGGCCATGTACTCGACGAACTCGCGCACCGTGAAGCGCTTGTAGTAGCCGAAGTCCTGCGGCAGGTAACCGATGCGGCGGCGCAGGGCCCGGTGGTCGCCCATCCCGGCCAGAGAGGTGCCGAGCATCTCCAGTTCGCCCTCGGTGGGGCGCAGCACCGTGGCCAGTGTCCGGATCAGGGTGGTCTTCCCCGCTCCGTTGGGCCCCAGGAGGCCGTGGGCGCCGAGGCCCAGGGAGAGGTCGAGCCCGTCGACGGCCATCCTGCTCCGTCCGACGCGCACCCTCAGGCCGCTGGCCCGGATCTCCCAGGCGTAGGTCTTCGGCGCGGTCTCGGCCGCGCTCGTCACGGGTGTCATGCGGTGGTCCCTTTCAGTGGTGGACACGGGTTGCACAGCGGGTTTCACAGCGCCGAGTAGGCGTTCCTGCGGGCGATCACGGCGCCGGTGCCGAGTGCCAGGAGCAGCCCCCACACCGGCAGCCGGTCCGGCTGCAGGGCGAGTCGCAGCACGTCGGGGACACGGCCGGTGACCGACGCGGGTACCAGCACGACGACGCCCCACGCGGCCGCCAGCCCGACGGCGGCGCGGGTCACCCCGACCACGCTGCCCAGCGCCAGAGCCGTGGAGGTGAAGGCCAGGGAGGGCAGCAGCCACTGCGCGGCCGTCGTGGTCCCGGTCAGCCATCCGCCCAGCAGGAGCACGGGCAGGACCAGCACGAGGACCGAGGTGGTGCGCCTGAGCAGCAGGGGCAGACCGGCCCTGGCGGTGGAAGCGGTCAGTTCGTGTGCCGGGTCCAGGCCGCTCGACCACGACACGGCGACACCGCACAGCGGCAGCACCGGCGCGATCAGCGCCACCGGTGAGGTGCCGCCGAAGACCTCCGGCGGCGCGGCCTCGTCCAGTAGCAGCGCCATCAGGGTGACCACGGCCGTCATGGCCAGCCACGGGGCCATGACCGGCGTCAGCCAGGACGACACCCAGCTCGGGCGGCGCCATCGCGCGGGCGCCGTGACGGCCGCGTCCAACTGCGGTGCCAGACCGGCGCGGACGGTTTCCACCAACGCGGCGATGTCGGGCGCCCCGGTGGCCACTGCGGCCGCCAGGCGGCTGCGGCAGGGCGCGCACGCCTCCAGGTGGGCCTCCAGTGCCCAGACCGTGTCCGCCGCGATCGTCGCGTCGCCGCGCGCGTAGTCGTCGATCAACCGCCCGGAGGCGTGTTCCCCGCTCATGCTCCCACCTCGTTCCGCTCGGCAGGCGCTCCGCACGGCACACACCTCTCGATGACCCGCTTTCTCCGCTCGTTCACGCCAGCGCCTCCCGCATCGCGATCCGGGCCCTGCGGGCACGGGTCTTGACCGTGCCTTCGGGCAGTCTGAGCAGGACGGCGGTCTCCCGGACGGAGAGCCCGTCGAGCACCGTGGCCTGCAGTACCTCTCGGAGTTCCGGCGCCAGCCGTCGCAGGGCGTCGCCGACGTCGCCGCCGACGGACCCGGCGAGCGCCTCCTCCTCCGCGGCGGGCACCACCGCCCGCTCGGCGGCCGCGACCGGCGGTTCGGCGTGGTGGGCACGGCGCCGGAAAGCGTCGACGAGGCGGCGTGCCGCGATCGTCCAGAGCCACCCGACGGCCGTCCCGCCGACCGCGCTCCCGGCGAACGCGCCGGCCGCGCGCCACACCGCGAGGTAGGTCTCCTGCATGACCTCGGCGACGATCTGCTCGTCCGCGCAGCGGCGGCGCAGCCGCACCGCCAGCCACGGCGACGTACGCCGGTACAGCTCGTCGAACGCCCCGCGGTCCCCCTTGGCCACCAGCCGGAGAAGCCGCTCCTCGTCCATGTCGTCCAGTGCTCTCCTGCGTGATCTCACACCAGCCAGACGCGGGATCCGGCACCCGGGTTCTCCGTTCGGTGTGACCTGCGTCACGTGTCGCGCTCCGGCCTTCCGGTCCGCTCCGGCCGCCGCGACCGAGGTCAGCGCGCCGGGCGCCCGGTGGATGCGGAGGTCGGGGGCCCCGGAGCGGGGCCGCCCGTCGGCTTCGCCGCCGTGTCCGGTGGCCGTTCGATCCACTCGCCGGGGTCCGCGCGGCACATCGCGTCGCCGCCGGGACGGCGTGCCTCCCGCCCGGTCGCCTCCGGCTGATCGGCCGGTCGGTGAGCGGGCGGAACCGGCGCCGGCGCCACCGATAGGGTGGTGGATCGTGGCCAGTCGTAAAACGTCGATCATGGAAGCAGCGGCGCGGGTGATCGCGCGGCGCGGGGTGCGCGGGCTGCGGGTGGAGGAGCTCGCCGCCGAGGCGGGGGTGTCCACCGCGCTGATCTACTACCACTTCAAGGACCGCACCGGGATCCTCCGGCAGACACTGGAGTTCATCAACGACCGGGCGGAGCGGTACACGACCGAACGTGCCGAGGACGCTCCGCCGCTGACGCCCCGCGAGGAGCTGGAGCAGACCCTGCTGCTGGAGCTCCAGGACACCACCGAGGTGCGGGAGAACAGCACCGCCTGGGGCGAGCTGCGGGCGAGCGCGGTGTTCGACGAGACGCTGCGCGAGGACCTGGCGCGGGCCACCCGGATCTGGGTGCAGGAGATCGCGGAGCTGCTCGGCGTCGTGCGGCCGATGTCCTCGGCGGTCGCGCTGGCCGGTGCGGCGGAGCGGCTGACCGCGCTGCTGGAGGGGCTGAGCACGCGCTGGCTCAGCGGGAGCCTGCCGCTGGCGCACGCCCGCGGCCTGCTGACCGAGGCGATCGACGTCGAGGTGGCCCGGCTCGGGTCCTGAGACGTACGGACCGCACGGGGGTCGTCACTCTGCGCGGGAATCCCGTCAAGGATGCGTCATCGCGCGCGGCCTGCGGCTCAATGTCCCCGAGGCCGTCCGGCGGCGGACGTGCCGCCTCTGCTTCCTCTGACCGCGCGTGCCGCCGCCCCGGGCACAGGGGTGTGCCCGGGGCGGCGGCGTACGGGGGGCGTCAGTGGGTGAGGATGCCCGGGTCGGAGAGGCCGGGGGCGCCGGTCTCGACGTGGCCGGCGAGCCGGCGCACGAAGTCGGCGGTCGCACCGGAGGTGACGGTGACGTCGTACCAGTTGCGGCAGGCGCTCAGGTCGACGGTGTGGGTGACGGTGGCGCCCCGGCGGACGGTGAGGGTCTGCGGCGTGCCGCCGTAGGCGTTGGTGAGGGTGAGCACGACGTCGGTACCGCCCGCGTTGGTGAGGGTCAGGTCGAGGTTGCCGGTGGCCGGGTTGTGGCGGGCGGTGACCTCGGGCCCGGCGGTCTTGCCGGGGTTGCGGAAGCGGCGCAGGAAGCCGTTGGGGCCGAACACGGTCAGGTCGGTGACGCCACCGGAGTACGCGGTGTTCCAGGCGTCCGCGATCGTCTTGCCGGCCTCCGTGGTGTACGTCCACGGGCCGTCGGTGCGGTTGGGCGAGGTGACCAGGAACTGGCCGCCGGCCGCCGCGCCCGCGCTGAAGGTGAGCCGGTACTTGCCCGTGCCGGTGTCGGCCGCCCCGTCCACGTACGGCGCGTACGCCAGCGGGCGGGTGGGCTTCGCCCCCGGCTCCTGGGTCGGCATGGTGCCGGTGGCGGGCGGGGTGGGCACGTAGTCGGGGTGCCGGTTGCGGTCCGGCGGGGCGTAGCCCGCCGTGGAGGGGAGCGCCGCCGGGGTCGCGTTCGACGCGGTGAAGTCGAAGGCGGAGGTCAGGTCGCCGCAGATGGCGCGCCGCCAGGGCGAGATGTTGGGCTCCAGGACGCCGAAGCGGCGTTCCATGAAGCGGATGATCGAGGTGTGGTCGAAGGTCTCCGAGCAGCTGTAGCCGCCGGTGCTCCAGGGCGAGACGACCAGCATCGGCACCCGCTGGCCGAGTCCGTACGGCCCGGCCGAGTAGCCGATGCTGCCGCCGTAGTAGTCGGCGCCGGTCGCCACGGTGGACAGGCCCTGCGAGGCGGAGGAGGGCGGGAACGGCGGCACGACGTGGTCGAAGAAGCCGTCGTTCTCGTCGTAGGTGATGAACAGCGCGGTCTTCGCCCACACGGCGGGGTTGGACGTCAGCGCGTCCAGCACCTGGGAGACGTACCAGGCACCGTAGTTGGCGGGCCAGTTGGGGTGCTCGGTGAACGCCTCGGGGGCGGCGATCCAGGAGATCTTCGGCAGGGTGCCGGCCTGGACGTCGCGCCGCAGCTGGTCGAACAGGCCGTCGCCCGCCTTGGCGTTGGTGCCGGTGCGGGCCTTGTCGTGCAGCGGGTCGCCCGGCTTGGCGTTGCGGTAGTTGTTGAAGTAGAGCAGCGAGTTGTCGCCGTAGTTGCCGCGGTACGCGTCGCCGATCCAGCCCCAGGAGCCGCCCGCGTCCAGTCCGTCGCCGATGTCCTGGTAGATCCTCCAGGAGACCCCGGCCTTCTCCAGCCGCTCGGGGTAGGTCGTCCAGGTGTAGCCGGCCTCCTGGTTGCCGAGGACCGGACCGTTGCCGGTCACGCCGTTGCCGGTGCAGCCCGTCCACATGTAGTAGCGGTTCGGGTCGGTGGAGCCGATGAACGAGCAGTGGTAGGCGTCGCAGATGGTGAACGCGTCGGCGAGCGCGTAGTGGAAGGGGATGTCGTCGCGGGTCAGGTAGGCCATCGTGGTGGCCGTCTTGGCGGGCACCCACTGGTCGTACCTGCCGCTGTTGAAGGCCTTGTGGCCGCCGGCCCAGTCGTGGTTGAGGTCCTGGACGAACTGCATCCCGAGGTCGCTGACCTGGGGGCGGAACGGCAGCACCTCCCGCTTGAGGGCGTCCGTCTGGTGCCATACCGACTTGCCGCTGGGCAGGGTGACCGGGCGGGGGTCGCCGAAGCCGCGGACGCCCTTCAGCGCCCCGAAGTAGTGGTCGAAGGAACGGTTCTCCTGCATCAGCACGACGATGTGCTCGACGTCCTGGATGGTGCCGGTGCTTCCCTGCGGGGCGATGGACGCGGCGCGCGCGATGCTCTGCGACAGTGACGAGAACGCGACGGTCGCGCCCGCGAGTTGGAGGAACCTGCGGCGGTTCAGCTCAGCCATGGGTGGATTGACCTCTGCATGTCAGGAACGAGGGTGGAGGACGGCGCCCACCAGGACAGCGGGTGCGGGGTACCGTCCGGAGGACCGTTCATGACTGCCCGCCGTACAGCAGAAGAACGCATCGAGTTGTACGGACAAGACCTGGGCGGGGATGTGAGGCGGACACAGGTGGTCCCGTGCGGGTGTGCGGCCGGAGCTCTCCGGCCGCACACACCCGCACGGGACCATCCGGGCCGGGAGGTCAGCTGCCGGCGTCGGCCGCCACGGGCTCGGCCTGCACCGGCGCCCCGACCGGCCGGCGCTGCGCCGCGCGGACGCCGGTGAGCTGGAGGATCAGCCCGAGCAGAGCGGCTCCGGCGGCGAACAGCGGGAGGACGGCGCCGTCCCAGTCGAGGGAGAAGGCGATGCCGCCGAGGCCGGAGCCCACCGCGCTGCCGAGGTAGAGGGCGGACTCGTTCAGCGCGACGGCGACCGGGCCGCCGCGGTCACCGCGGGCCAGCAGCAGGTCGTTCTGCTGCGGGACCTGGAGCGCCCAGCCCACCGCACCCCACACGGCGATGGGCAGCAGGGCGAGCAGCGGGGTGACCGTCGCGGCGGGGCGCAGCAGGGCGAGGGAGGCGGTGAGCAGGACGAGGATGCCGACGACCAGCGAGTACGGGCGCCGGACCCGGTCCACCAGCGGGCCGATGAGGAAGCTGCCGATGACGCCGCCGATGCCCCAGGCCCACAGGTAGGGGGTGATGTTGTCGACGCCGCCCATGACGTCGCTCGCCATGACGGGCGCGAAGTAGGTGTAGAGGCCGAGGCTGGCGACGGCGGCGAGGAAGGACACCCCGACGATGGAGGCGACCCGGGGGTCGGTGACCACCTGGGCGCGCTGACGCAGGGTCACCGAGGTGGTGGCGGGCAGGGCGGGCAGCCGCAGGGCGAGTCCGGCGAAGGAGACGAGGCCGATGGCGGTGACCAGCCACAGCGTGGTGCGCCAGCCGGAGTGCTGGGCGATGAAGACACCGAGCGGCACGCCGATCACGGTGCCGGAGCTCATTCCGCCCATGATCACGGCGAGGGCGCGGCCCCGGCGCTTCTCGTCGACGAGGGACGCGGCGGCCGAGGCGGCGAGCGCGAGGTAGAGACCGGCGCCGACGCCGGCGAAGGCCCGGGCGACCAGCAGCAGGCCGAGCGAAGCGGCGATCGCGCTGCCGGCGTTGGCGAGGGAGAAGACCGCGAGGGAGCCGAGCAGGCCGAGGCGGACCCGCGACGCGGACAGCAGGGTGGCGAAGACGGGCGAGGCGATGGCGTAGGCGAGGGTGAAGGTGGTGACCATCTGTCCGGCGGCCGACACGGAGGCGTGGAAGTCGTCGGCGATGACGGGCAGCAGGCCGGCCGTGACGTAGGCGTCGAGACCGAGCGCGAAGGCTCCGAGTCCGAGGAGGTAGACGAGTTTCACTGGCGCCCCAATGTTTGATAGTCGCGGTACATAGATACATAGTGCGAGGGCGCGGCCCCGCCGCAAGCTCGGCGTCGCTTTTCAGCCATCCGGACCCGGCCTTGATCGGATGTGCGATTCTTGGCGTGTGCGCCGCTACTTCCACCCGGACCCCAAGGACATCCGACTGCCCGCCGTCCTCTTCGCGTTGAGCGACGCGACCAGGCTGGGCATCGTGCTGACCCTGTCCGACGGCAGGGAACACACGGCCGGTGAACTCGGCGGTGACATAGCCAAGTCGACGATGACCCACCACCTGAAGATCCTCCGGGAGGCCGGAGTGCTCTGGGTCCGCTCCGAGGGGACGCGCTGCTACAACTCGCTGCGCACGGCCGACCTGGAGCAGCGCTACCCCGGCCTCCTCGACCACCTGCTCGGCTCCGCCACGCGGGACGGCTACGGGTCCGCCGGCGCCCGCGGCGAGGACCGCCCCGCCCTCCCGGGCGCGGACCGGGCCGGGGCCGCGGCCGGCACCGACTGAACGGCACCGCCCCGGCCCCGGCCCGCCCGCCATCAGGCCCCGGCCCGCCCGGTCAGAGGTCCAGCGTCACGTCGTACGCGACCAGCCAGTCGTTGACGCCGAGCGCCAGCTCCAGGCCCGAGCGGTCGTACTGCGCGCTCGTGTCGCCGACCGGCGAGTCCAGCAGCCGGCGGGCAGCGTCGCGGTCCAGCAGCGACAGCACCGGCGAATCCGCGTCGTTGAGGAGCGCGGTGAACGCCCGGCGCAGGCCCTGCTCGTAGGCCGGGTCCTGGGTGGTGGGGTACGGGCTCTTGACCCGCTGCACGATCGACTCCGGCAGCAGGTCCTTCGTCGCCGCCCGCAGCAGGCTCTTCTCCCGGCCGTCGAAGGACTTCATCCGCCAGGGCACGTTGAACACGTACTCCACCAGCCGGTGGTCGCAGAACGGGACCCGTACCTCCAGGCCGACGGCCATGCTCATCCGGTCCTTGCGGTCCAGCAGGGTCTGCACGAACCGGGTCAGGTTCACGTAGCTCATCTGCCGCATCCGCCGGTCCGTGGCGTCCTCGCCCGGGAGCACCGGGGTCTCCCCCACCGCCTGGGCGTAGCTGTCGCGGAGGAAGTCGGGCATGCCCAGCTTGTGCAGCAGGCCCGGGTCGAACAGCGACTTGCCGTCGAAGTACTTGCCGGTGGCCGACGTCAGCCACGGGAAGGTCTGGGCCTGGACCGCCTCCTCGTCGAAGAACCAGCGGTAGCCGCCGAACACCTCGTCCGCCGACTCCCCGGACAGGGCGACGGTCGACTGGGCGCGGACGGACTGGAACAGCCGGTACAGCGACGGCCACATGTCGCCCCAGTAGGCCGGCGGCAGGTCGAGGGCACGCAGGACCTTCGCCCGCAGCTGCGGGTCGGCGAGCTGGGCGCTGTCGATGAGCACCTCGCTGTGCTCGGCGCCGATGTGGCCGACCAGGTCCCGGACGAACGGCGCGTCGGAGGTTCCGCGCACCGGGTCGGCGACGAAGTTCCCGCCGTGGTCGGCGAAGTCGACCGAGAAGGAACGCACCGGGCCCTCGCCGCGGGCGACCAGCTTCTGGTGCGCGAGCGCGGTGATGGCCGAGGAGTCCAGGCCGCCGGAGAGCAGCGAGCACAGCGGCACGTCCGCGACGGTCTGACGGGTGACGATGTCGTCCAGGAGGCCGCGCACGGTGGCGATCGTGGTGTCGAGGTCGTCGGTGTGCTCCCGGGCCTCCAGCGCCCAGTACACCCGCTTGGACAGCCCCGCCCGGGTCAGGCGCACCAGCTGGCCGGGGCGCACCTCGTACATGCCGGAGAAGACGCCGTGCTCGGGGGTCTTCACCATCTCCAGGATCTCGCGCAGGCCTTCGGCGCTCACCCGGCGGGGCACCTCCGGGTGGGCGAGGATCGCCTTGGGCTCGGAGCCGAAGACCACGCCGTTCGGGGTGGGGAAGTAGTAGAGCGGCTTGACGCCCATGCGGTCGCGGACCAGCAGCAGGGTCTGCTCCCGGACGTCCCACACGGCGAAGGCGTACATGCCGTTGAGCCGGTCCACCAGGCCCTCGCCCCACTCCAGGTAGCCGCGCAGGACCACCTCGGTGTCGCTCCTGGTGCGGAACTTGTGGCCGCGGGCGACCAGTTCCTGGCGCAGCTCCTGGAAGTTGTACACCTCACCGCTGTACGTCAGGCAGGCCAGCGTGCGGCCCCCCTCCTCGGCGATCATGGGCTGGGCGCCGCCGTCGAGGTCGATGATGGACAGCCTGCGGTGGCCGAGCGCCGCGTGCCGGTCGCTCCACATGCCCTCGGCGTCCGGGCCGCGGCAGGCCATCGTCCGGGTGATCGCCTCCAGGATGTCCTGTTCCTGGCGCACGTCGCGGCCGAAGTCCACCCAGCCGGCTATTCCGCACATGTCGGTCTCCTTCTCGTCCTCACGCAGGAGGGACGGGGTCAAGGGCGTTGGATAACAAGGGAATCGAGGGGGATGCGAGGAGCGGGACGGTCAGCCCAGCCGCTCCCAGTCGGCCTCCTGGAGCACGGTCCGGCCGTCCGGGAAGTAGGCGACCGGCTCCGTGCCGCGCACCGCGCGCTCCATGGAGGTCAGCAGGTCCTGCAGGGCCAGGGCGTCGGCCAGGCCGGGGAAGGGCTGTGCGGGCTGCTCGCCGTGGACGACGAACCGGGCGACGTCGGCGGCCATCCGGCCCAGCTTGACCACCGTCGCGGCGCTCTCGGGCACCGGCTGCTCCCCGGTGTCCAGCTCGGCCAGCACCGTGTCGCCCTCCGAGGTGCGCCGCCAGACGCGCAGCCGGTCGGCGTCCCAGGCCGGTGTGTCGTAGACGGCGGTGGCGTACTCGAGTTCGCCGTCCGGCGTGCGGAAGACGAAGTCGACCTCCCGCTTGCGGGTGATGTTGACGAAGCTGCTGTAGCCGGTGACCACGCCCGGGCCCAGCCGGCCGACCAGCGCCACGCTGTCGAGGACGTCGGCCCCGGAGACGGAGAAGTCCGACCGGGTGCCGATGACCGAGTCCAGCTCCAGGTCCGCGCCGTCGCCCGCGATCCAGCCGACGAGGTCGAGCGGGTGGATGACCTCGCTCGCCACGCCGCTGGTGGGGCGGTGGTCGTTGATGCGGTCCTTGCCCCAGGTGAAGTGGGCCCGCACCAGGCTCAGGCCGGTGCGGCGAACGTGGTCGCGCAACCGCGTCGTCGCTTCCGAATAGCGTTCCACGAGATCCATGCAGAAGCCCGAGGTCTTCGCCATCGCCGCCGCCACGGCCGTCGGGTCGTCGTGGGAGGTGGTGAGCGGCTTCTCCGTCACCACGAAGCCCTGGAAGCCGGAAAGCTCCCCGAGGATGTCGGCATGGGCGGCGTCCGGCACGGTGACCACCACGACGTCCGGGTGGAAACGGTCGAGCCCCTGCCGCACGGAGGTGTAGTACGGGATATCCGGGTCGCGCCGGGTCCGGCCCACGTGCGCGAATTCCATCGGAATTCCGGTGTTCCGGAACGCGATGCGGAACCGCGTTCCGGCGTATCCGAGTCCGACGATGAGGACTTTCATGCCTCGATCACCTCGCAGCTGGTTTCGGCGCCCCGCAGGTCGAGGGCCAGGAGGTCTTCGCCCGTCGGCACGAATCCGAGGCCGCGGTAGAGGGCCGCACCGTCCGGCGTGGTCTGCAGCACCACGCCGTGCACGTCCCGCGAGCGCAGCCAGTCCAGGGCGTGTCGCATGACGCGGGTGCCGAGTCCACCGCGCCGCCGGTCCGGGTCGACCACGACCGACTGCACCCATCCCGTCAGACCGTTCGGGCAGTGCGCGGTCGGTGCGCGGTCGTCGATCACGGCGACGGCGCAGGCGGCCAGCCGGTGCGCCGGACCGATCACCGTCACCTGCACCCGGCCGGTCGGCCCGGTCAGCTGCCGGACCAGCCAGGAGCGGTACGCCGCGCGCCAGGCGGCGTCCTCCTGCGGGGTGCGGGCGGAGTAGGGGGCGGTGCCGGCACCGAGCAGGTGGCCGCGCAGCCTGACGAGTTCCTCGATGTCCATGGTGGTCGCCGACCGCGGCAGGTCGTGTGACTGAGCGATCATGATTCAGGACTATAGGCAAATCACCGATACAAGAGAAATGTCCCGGACGGTGATCCATGCGGTCCGCGAATAACTCCCCGAGGCGCTCTCCACCTCGATTTATCCGACCCGCTCATGGGCCGCCGGAAACAGAATTTACGAGAACCCGGAGCACCTGTCTATCTTTCCGGTGTCCGTTCTGAACCGGCGAACCGGAGGAATGATGTTCGACTACGTCGAATTCTTCGCATCCCAACTGGACGACCTGCGCGACCGCGGCGGCTACCGGACGTTCCTCGAGGTCGAGCGCCTGGCCGGCTCCTTCCCCGCCGCGCTGAAGCACGGCCCCGGCACCGGGCGCCGGATCCACGTGTGGTGCAGCAACGACTACCTCGGCATGGGCCAGCACCCGCTCGTCCTGGAGGCCATGAAGCGGGCCGTCGACGAGTCCGGGGCGGGCAGCGGCGGCTCACGCAACATCTCGGGCAACCACCGCTACCACGTGGAGCTGGAGCGCGAACTGGCCGACCTGCACGGCATGGAGTCCGCGCTCGTCCTCCCCACCGGCTACGCCGCCAACGACGCCGCCCTGACCGTCCTGGCGGGCCGGCTGCCCGGCTGCGTCGTCCTGTCCGACGAGCTCAACCACGCCTCGATGATCGCGGGCATCCGGCACAGCGGCGCGGAGAAGCTCATCTTCCGCCACAACGACATGGAGCACCTCGAGGAACTGCTGGCCGGCACCGATCCCGCCGTCCCCAGGATCGTGGCGCTGGAGAGCGTCTACTCCATGGAGAGCGACGTGGCACCGCTCGCGCGGGTGGCCGAACTCGCCCGCGAATATGGCGCGTTCACCTACCTCGACGAGGTGCACGCGGTCGGCATGTACGGGCCCCGGGGCGCCGGCAAGGCCGCGGAACTCGGCCTCCAGGGCCGGTTCGACGTCGTCCAGGGCACCCTGGCCAAGGCCTTCGGCGCGGCCGGCGGCTACATCGCCGGCCCCGCCCCGGTGGTGGACGCCGTCCGCAGCTTCGCCTCCGCGTTCATCTTCACCACCTCGCTGCCCCCGGCCGTCGCCGCCGGCGCGCTGGCGGCCGTACGGCACCTCAAGCGCTCCGAGAAGGAGCGGAGCCAACTGCGCGAGAAGGCCGCGCTGTTGCACACGCTGCTGCGGGAGCGCGGCATCCCCGTGGTCTCGGACGCCGCGCACATCGTCCCCGTGCTGGTCGGGGACTCCCGGGCCTGCCGGGAGGTCGCGGACGAGCTTCTGGAACGCCACGGCTTCTACGTCCAGCCGATCAACGCGCCCAGCGTCCCCGCGGGCACCGAGCGGCTGCGGGTCACCCCGACCCCGCAGCACGACGACAGCGGGATCGTCGCCTTCGCCGACGCGCTCGACGACATCTGGCGGCGCGCCGAGCTGCCGCGCCGCCTCGCGGCCGAGCCCGTCGCATGACCCCGCCCAGCCACGCCGACCGGTCCGCACCGAACGGTCGGCCGCACCCGTCCGAGGAGAACACCACCGTGGGGAAACCCGTCGTCGTCGTGGCCGACCCGCTGGCCCCGGAGGCACTCGCCGAACTGGACGGCTACGACGTCCGCAGCTGTGACGGACGCGATCCGCGGGCACTGCACCGCGCGCTCGCCGACGCCGACGCCCTGCTGATCCGCAGCGGCACCCGGGTGGACGCGGCGGCCCTGGCCGCGGCGCCCCGGCTGCGGATCGTGGCCAGGGCCGGGGTCGGACTGGACAACGTCGACGTCCAGGCGGCCACCGCGGCCGGCGTCCTGGTCGCCAACGCGCCGCTCTCCAACGTCCTCAGCGTGGCCGAGCTCACCGTCGGGCTCATCATCGCGGCCGCCCGCCAGATCGTGTCCGCCGACGCGTCCCTGCGGGCGGGCCGGTGGGAGCGGTCCCGGTTCCAGGGCAGGGAGCTGGCGGGCGGCACGGTCGGCATCGTGGGCCTGGGACACGTCGGCGCCCTGGTGGCCACGCGGCTCGCCGCGTTCGGCATGCGGATCCTCGCCCACGACCCGTACGTGACCCGCGGACGGGCCCAGGACCTGGGTGTCCGGCTGGTCGAGCTGGACGAGCTGATGGCCGGGAGCGACGTCGTCACCGTGCACGTGCCCAAGACGCCGCAGACCACGGCGCTCATCGGCGAGCCCGAACTGCGGCTGGCCCGCCCCTCCCTCATCCTCGTCAACACCGCACGCGGCGGCATCGTCGACGAGAACGCGCTGGCCGTCGCGCTGAAGGAGGAACGCATCGCCGGGGCGGCACTCGACGTCTACGCCGTCGAACCGGCCGTCGGCAACGCCCTGCTCGCCTTCCCCTCCGTCGTCGCCACCCCGCACCTGGGGGCCAGTACGCGGGAGGCGCAGGAGCGGGCGGGCCGGGAGGCGGCCCAGGCGGTGCGCCTGGCGCTCGTCGGCGAGCCCGTCCCCGGCGCGGTCAACGCCGAGGCCCTGAAGGGGAGAAGCGCGGGCGGCGAGTGACGGCGCACACCCGCCGGCGGCCGACACCCCGCGCTCCGCGGTGTCGGCCGCCGGCCCGGCTCAGCGCCCCGCCAGCACCCGGCCGGCCCTGGCGCCCTGACCGTGGCCCAGGGCCGCGCGCCCGGAGCCACGGGACAGCAGGACGCGCCGGGTGACCTCGGTGAAGCGCTCGGCGAGCGGGTGCGCGCCCTGGGCGGGACGGATCAGGGACAGCGGGATGCTCGGTGCTCCGCGCAGCGGCACGAACTCCAGGGCCGGGTGGAGGTTGCGCTGCAGGACGAGGTCGGGCATCACGCTGACGCCCCGTCCGGCCGCCACCGACTCCAGGCACTCGTCGAAGTTGTCGCAGTGCACGATCCGCGGGTGCTCGGCGCCCAGCTGCCCGTCCGGGTCCAGGAGGGCCCGGCCGGTCGAGTTGATCACCAGCGGGTGGTCGCCCAGCTCCGTCCAGTCCACCCACGGGCGGCCCGCCAGGGGGTGGCGGTGGGGGACGGCCGCGGCGCACCCCTCGGTGCCGAGCCTGGTGGCCTTCATCCGGTCGGCCGGAGGGTGACCGCGCAGCAGCGCGATGTCCACGACGGCCCGGTCCACGCCCGCCCAGCGGTCGTCCCTGCGGTGCAACTGCACCCGGGCGCCGCTCTCCCGCTCGAACCGGACGATCGCCTCGTGCACCCAGCCGTCCGGAAGCAGCCAGGAGAACCCCAGCCGCAGGACGGGGCTGGCCGGTTCCGGATCGAGCGCCTGCTTGAGCTGGGGCAGCAGGTCCTGCAGCCGGTCCCGCAACCGGGCCCCGGCCGGGCTGAGGGCGACCTGACGGGTGGTGCGCAGGAAGAGCGGAACCCCCAGCTGCTCCTCCAGGCGCTGCACGGAGCGCGTGAGAGTCGGCTGGTTGCTTCCGAGCTGGGCCGCCGCGGAGGTGAAGCTCAGGGTGTCCGCGACGGCGAGGAACGCCTGAAGATGCTTGAGGTTGAGATCCCAGAGAGGCGTCTCCGGATCCGGCCGGCGTGACCCAGGGGCCGTCGTCGTCATGCTGCGTCGCTCACCGTGCGACCCGGCCGCTGTCCGCCAGGACGGGAGCGGCGTGGGGGACGAGGTCGGCGGTGAAGCGCTGCCGACCGTCCTGGACGGCCGTGATCCTCGTCCACCTCACCGCTCCGCTCCCGCTGTCGGCCGGTTGCGCGTCGGGGTCGAGCGGGGTGGTGACGATCGTGCAGGGGGTGTCCAGCTCGACGTACCGGTGGAAGGTGCAGTCGAGCGTGCTGACCGCGCCGCCGGCCGCCTGGTGGGCCGCCTCCAGCAGCAGCATGCCGGGCACGTGGTCGACGGGGTGGTCGAAGTAGATCGGGTGGTTCGGGTTGACCCGGAGCTGCCGGCCGCCGTCGGCCGGGGAGGTGAGGAGCACGTCCCCCGCCCGGTGGCGGCCGGTACCGGCGCACGGCGCGGAGGCGGGGGCGGGTAACGCCTTCGCGACGGCGGCCTCGGTGTCGGCGTACGCGCCGCGCAGCCGCTGGTACACGGCCCTGGACTGGACGGTGAACCGCGTGTCGACCGTGGCCACCGGCAGGCCGCCCCAGCTGACGATCGCCCGCAGCGACAAGGCCGTCGGATACTTGCCCCGGTAGGACACGTCGAAGCAGCGGACGTCCAGCTCCACGTCCGGGCCGCGGTCGACCCCGGCGTACGCGGCGTCGTCGATGTCGTAGCGGATGCGGTCCCAGATCAGCTGGTACCCCCGCGGCACGTCGTAGGCGGCGTGGCACAGCAGCGGGAAGGTCTGACGGACGGTCTCGCAGAGCAGGAGCGGGTCGAAGTCCGCGGCGACCCGGTAGAACGGGTGCCGCGACGGACGCCGGGCCCGTATGTGGAAGGCGTCGGGCCCCGTACGGCGCCAGCGGGTGAGGTACACCTCGTCAGGACGCAGCTTGTGCACCTGCCAGGGTTCGACGGGGACGGTGTCGTCGGAGGCGGTGTCCGTGAGGCCGGCGTCCGTGAGGCCGGGTTCGCCGGCGTCGTCCGGGCGGCTGCGGTCGAGCTCCTTGCAAACAAGCATGAAAGACCCCCAGTGAAGGCGCCGGGTCGCGGCGACGACCCGTCGGCGATACGTTCATGTGTAACATAGAGATCGTTCTGTATCCATATTTGTTGCTCGACAATGACAGGCGGACTACACGCGGATGACGAGTGGACACAAACACGAACAGGCCTTGAGAACACGGGCCGCGCTGGTCTGCGCCGCGGCCGAGGTGTTCGACCAGGTCGGCTACCACGGCGCGGGGATCAACCGCATCCTGGCGACGGCCGGCCTGACCTCAGGGGCGATGTACT
Organism: Kitasatospora sp. NPDC096204; assembly: GCF_044763205.1. Classification (NCBI taxonomy): domain Bacteria; kingdom Bacillati; phylum Actinomycetota; class Actinomycetes; order Kitasatosporales; family Streptomycetaceae; genus Kitasatospora; species Kitasatospora sp. NPDC096204. Next base: position 14,850 of record NZ_JBIWFT010000061.1, on the reverse strand, counting down.
TCCACTTCAAGTCCAAGGAAGACCTCGCCCGGGCCGTCATGCTGGAGCAGGCGAGCACCCTGCGACTGCCCGCCGAACCGCAGGGGCTGCAGCAGCTCGTGGACGTCACGCTCACCCTCGCCGTCGAGCTGCAGAGCAACACGCTGTTGCGGGCCGGGGTGCGCCTCGCGGTCGACCAGGGCGGCCCCGCCCTGAACGACGACTCGGCGTACGACTGGTGGGCGCGGCGCTTCCACGGCGAACTGGACGTGGCGCGCGAACGGGGCGAACTGCGCGAGGACGTCGACGGGAGCGAGTTCGCCGAGGTCCTGGTGGCCGCGTTCACCGGAACCCAGCTGAAGTCGCAGATCTCGGCGGGCTGGTCCGACCTCCCCGAACGCATCGTCTCCCTGTGGCGCTACCTGCTGCCCGGCGTCGCCTCCGCCGAGGCACTGCCGCAGATCCTCCTCGACCCGGAGCGGGGGCGGCAATGGGTGTGACGCCACGCCGAGTGGTGCTGACCGGTGCCACGGGATTCATCGGCTCGCACGTGGCCGCCCTGCTGCTGCGCGATCCCGCCTGGCAGGTGCGCGTCGTCGGTCGCAGAGCGCCCGCCGAGCTGATCGCCGCCGGAGCCGAGTGGGTGGAGGCCGACCTCTCCGCCCCTGACAGCCTGCGCGGCGTGTGCCGGGACGCCGACGCGCTGCTGCACCTGGCCTCCCTGATCAGCGGCGACCACGACGCCAGCACCGCCGTCAACGTGCACGGCACCGCGCGGCTCATGGCGGAGGCCGTCCACTCCGGTGTGACCCGGGTGACCCACCTGTCGACGGCCGCCGTCTACGGCCACGGCCCCCACCGGGGAACGGACGTGGGCGACGTGGAACCGGCACCGGTCTCCGTGACCAGCGCCACCCGCCTCGCCGGTGAGCAGCCCGCCCTCGACGCCGGTGCCGTCGTCCTGCGCCCCGGACTCGTCCTCGGCGCCGGCGACCGGTGGGTGGTGCCCGCCGTGGCCGAACTGCGCCGCCGGGTGCCCGCGCGCTGGGCCTCGGGGGCCGCGCTCCTGTCCGTCGTCCCGGTGGTGGACCTGGCCCGGCTGATCGTCGCCACCCTGTCCACACCCGACCCCCTCGGCCCGGCCGTCCACCACGCGAGCCATCCCCGCCCGGTGCGCCTGCAGCGCCTGCTGGACACGTTCGAGGAACACGGGGTCCTCCCGCCGGTCCCCGACCGCGACTGGACCTGGCCGCAGTGCGTCGCCGCCCTCGACGCGAGCGGCTCACGGTTGAGCACCCGCCAGTTCTCGCTGCTGGCGCAGGACAACTGGTTCGCCAGCGAACGCGTCTGGGCACTGGCCGGCGTCGACTGCGGCGACGACGCCCTGGCCGCCCTGCCCTCCTGGGCCCCCTGGTACCGGGAGCGCTGCGGCACCGCCTGACCCGGGACACACCCCCCCCAGCAGCCTGCGGACGGGCCGTCGGCCCCGTGCGCTCCCCGAGGCCGTGCCTCCCGGAGCCCACGGGGCCGACTCGCGGTCTGCCGTGGTGCCGGCGGGCCTCCGCCTCCGCGCCTCGACGACCTCCCGCGGACAGCCGACTGATCACCACCTCACACAGACCCTAGGGGCGCTTTAGACCGTCTGCCGAGCATGACCGGCGTCGTATCGACGTACGGGAGAGCTGGGATGGGCGAGAAGATGAGCGGCACCCTCCGGTTGTTGCACGAGGACGGCCTGCTGGCCGCCGAGTACCCCCGCGTCCGGGAACTGATCGCCGCGATCGACCAGGAGGGCGACGCGGACGGGCTGCGCCGGGCCGGGAACATGCTGGCCCGGGTGGGCGCGGACGCGGTCCTCGATAAGCACCCGCAGACGCCGGTGGTGACGGTGGCCATCACCGGCCACAGCACGGTGTCCGGGCTGACCGGGCCCCTGACCGCCCAACTGGCGCGGCACGGCGTGCTGTTGCGCCCGCACGTCGCCGACTTCGACTCCTATGTCTTCGATCTGTCGGACCCGGACAGCGCCCTCTACCGGGCGCGGCCGGACGCCGTGGTGTGCGTGCTGGACGCCTCGGTGGTGTTCGACGAGGTGCCGGTGCCGTGGACGCCGGACGACGTGGAGCGGGTCCTCGCGGAGAAGCTGGCCCTGTTCGAGCGGCTCGCCTCGGTCTTCGCCGGCGCGGGGCGCGGCACGCTGGTCCTCAACACGTTGCCGCTGCCGCGCACCTGGTCCGCCCAGCTGGTCGGGCTGCGCGACCGGGCCCGGCTGGCCGCCGTCTGGCGGGAGGCCAACGCCCGGCTGCTGCGGCTGATGGACGCGCACCCGGCGCTGACCGTCCTGGACCTGGACCCGCTGGTCGGCGCGGACGTGCCGCTGCGCGATGCCCGGCTCGGCGTCTACACCAAGACCCAGCTGTCGCCCGAGCTGCTCGCGGAGTACGCCCGGGAGGTGGCCCACCTGCTGCGCGGGGCGACCGGCCGGGCGAAGAAGTGCCTGGTGCTGGACCTGGACAACACGGTCTGGGGCGGGGTGCTCGGCGACGACGGCATCGAGGGCATCGAGGTCGCGGGCAGCTACCGCGGCGAGGCCTTCCGGACCCTGCAGAAGGCGGCCAAGCAGCTCGCCTCGCAGGGTGTCCTGCTGGCGGCGGTGAGCAAGAACGACCTGGAGCCGGTGCGGGAGGTCCTGCGGGACCACCCGGAGATGACGCTGCGCGAGGCGGACTTCGTCCGGGTGATCGCCAACTGGCGCCCCAAGCACGAGAACCTGCGCGAGCTGGCGGCGGACCTGAACGTCGGCGTGGACAGCTTCGTGTTCGCGGACGACAGCCCGTACGAGTGCGGCCTGGTCTCCCGGGAGCTGCCGGAGGTGTCCGTACTGCGGCTGAACGAGGAGGCCGCGCTGCACGTGGAGAAGGTGCTGCGGGACGGCTGGTTCGACGTCCGGGACATCACCACCGACGACCTGAAGCGGCCCGCGCGCTACCGGGAGGAGCTGGACCGCAAGGACTTCCTGCACGGCTTCGCCTCCCTGGACGACTACCTGCGGGAGCTGGACGTACAGGTGCGGCTCGCCGACGCGGACGAGTCGGAGATCGCCCGCGTCTCCCAACTGACGCTGCGCACCAACCAGTTCAACCTCACCACCCAGCGCCTCCAGCCGGCCGAGGTGACCGAGCTGGCGGCCGACGAGGACGCGCTGGTGCTGACGATCCGCTCCAGCGACCGGTTCGGGGACAACGGCGTGGTGGGTGCCGTGCTGGCCCACCGGGACGGGACCGTCCTGCGGATCGACAACTTCCTGCTCAGCTGCCGGGTCTTCGCCCGGGGCATCGAGCAGGCCTGCCTGTCGGCGGTGCTGAGCCACGCGCGGGAGCGCGGGCTGACCGCGGTCGAGGGCAGCTTCCGGCCGACCGCCAAGAACGGCAAGGTCAAGGAGTTCTACCCCGGCAACGGCTTCCGGCCGGTGGCGGAGGAGACCGACGGCGCCGGATCGACCACCTTCCGCCACGACCTGGCGGAGATCGCCGAAACCCCGGATCACATCCGGCTGACGCTGAGCCTGGGAGGGCCCCAGCAGTGAACACCATCGACGACTTCCTCACCCTGGTCCACGCCGAGATCGGCCTGTCGCTGACGCCGGACAGCCTCGCGCTGGGCTTCGACGAACTGCCCGGCTGGGACTCGCTCCACCTTCTGACGCTGCTGACCGCGCTCGAGCGGGAGACCGGGCAGCAGGTGTCCATGCCCAAGGTGCTGGAGGCCGGCAGCCTGCGCGACATCTACGAGCTGACCGCCAGGTCCGGAACATGACGGCGGCCCCCGGCGCGTTCGCACCGCCCGGGCGCCTGGGCCCGGGCCGCTCGCCCTACCTGCTGCCCCGGCAGCCGGATCCGGGTGACGCGCCGCTGCGGCTGATCTGCTTCCACCACGCGGGTGGCATGGCCTCGTCCTTCTCCACCTGGCAACAGCAGCTGGGGGCCGAAGTCGCCGTCGTACCGGTGCAGTTGCCCGGTCGCGAGCACCGGGTCCGGGAGGCCCGGCTGCACGACTTCGACCGCCTGCTCGACGAACTGGACGAGGCCCTGGACCCGCTGCTCGACGAGCCGCACGCGTTCTACGGGCACAGCATGGGCGGCCAGGTCGCCTTCGAGCTGACCCGGCGGCGCCGGGCCCGCGGCCGGGAACTGCCCGAGCGGCTGCTGCTCGGGGCGGCCCCGCCACCGCACACGCCCCGGCAGGAGATCGAGCCGGCGATGCGGACCGACGAGGAGCTGACCAACTGGATGGCGGGCCTCGGCGGGATCCCGGAGCTCGTCCGGGCCTACCCCGAGTGGCTGGCCCACGCGGTCACGCTGCTGCGCGACGACCTGCGGCTGGCGCTCAGCCGGGTCGATCGCGGGCAGCCGCCGGTGCCGGTGCCGGTGAGCGTGCTGGTCGGGTCCGGCGATCCGCTGATCGGCGCGGCCCTGGCCCAGGAGTGGGCCCGGCACACCACGGCCGACTGCCGGGTGTTCACCCTGCCCGGCGGCCACTTCTTCCACCGGGACTCGCCCGCCGCGACGCTGGCGCTGATCCGCTCGCTGCTCGCCCCGGCGCCGGCCGTACGGGCCTGAGGCGCCGGGCGCCCGGCGCCCCCGAACCCCGAAACCCGAAACCCGAAACCCGAAACCCGAACCACCAGAAACCGCCGACGTACCTCGGCGGACCCGATCTCGGAGACGGTAGACGATGACTGCTGAGCCCACCCCCGTCGTGCTGTGGACCGTCTCGGCGCCCGGCCCGGCCTCGCTGCGGGCCCGCGCCGCGGCCGCGGCGCGACTGCTCGACACCGAGCCCGCACCGAGCCCGGCCGCCGCCTCCGCCGCCCTGCTCGCCGCGGACCGGGCGGCCCGCCACCCCGCCGCCACCGCGTACCGGGCCGCCCTGGTCGGCCGGGACCGGTCGGAGCTGCTGGCCGGGCTGCGAGCGCTCGCGGAGAGCGGGACGGAGGCGGTCTCCGCGGGCCTGTGGGCCGGTCGGGCCGTCGGTGCCGAGGGAGGGGTCAGGCCGGTCTTCGTCTACCCGGGCTTCGGGGCGCACTGGGCGGGCATGGGCGCCGACCTGCTCGACGCCGACCCGGTCTTCCGGGAGCACGTCGAGGCCTGCGAGCAGGTCCTCGCCCCCCTGGTGGACTGGCGGTTGACGGAGGTGCTGCGGGGCACCGAGGGCGCGCCGCCGCTGGTGGCGCCGACGATCGTGATGCCCGCGCTGGTCGCCGTGATGATCGCGTTGACGGCGGTGTGGCGCTCGCGCGGCGTCGAACCGGCCGCCGTGGTGGGCCACAGCCTCGGCGAGCTACCCGCCGCCCACGCCTGCGGCGCGCTCTCCCTGGAGGACACCCTCCGGGTCGCGGTGGTCTGGGGCACCGCCTTCGCCGAGGACCTCTCGGGCCACGGGGGCATCGTCGCGGCGCTGCTGCCGGAGGCCGAGATGCGCGCCCGCCTCACCGCCTGGGACGGCCTGCTGGACGTCGCGGCCGTCAACGGCCCGGGCTCGGTCACCGTCTCGGGCGACGACCGGGCGCTGTCCGAGCTGCTGGAGCAACTGGCGGCGGACGGGGTACGGGCACGCCGCGTGCAGGCCGACTTCCCGGCCCACGTACCCCAGGTCGACGCGATCATGGACCGGCTGCTCACCGAACTGCGCACCGTCCGCCCGCTCGACGGCGGTCCGATCCCGTTCTACGCGGCCGCGACCGGGACCCGGCTGTCTTCCGAGCAGCTGGACGGGGAGTACTGGGCCCGCCAACTGCGCACCCCGGTGATGTTCGAGTCGGCCGTACGGGCCCTGCTCGCCGACGGGCACCAGGCCTTCCTGGAGACGAGCCCGCAGCCGCTGCTCACGATGGCCGTCCGCGACATCCTTCAGGACTGCGCCCGGTCCGACCACAGCGAAGGACTGGTGACCGGCACGCTCGCCCGGGGCAAGGACAGCCAGGCCGAACTGGCCGACGCACTCGCCCAGTTGTACGTCCACGGGGTGCCCGTCGAGTTGTCCGGAGCAACGGCCGACGAGACGGCTCCGCAGCTGGAGCTGCCCGAGTTCGACACGGAGCCGGCCGAGGACGGGCCGTCCGCGCCGGCCAACCCGCTGCGCGCCCGGCTGGAGGCCCTGCCGCCCCACCAGCGGCAGCCGTTCCTCCTGGACCTCGTCCGGGAACAGGCCGCCGCGGTGCTCGGGCCCGGGGACCCCGCCGGGCCGCCGCCGGACGACCGGCGGAAGTTCCGGGACCTCGGCCTGGAGTCCGCGGGCGCGGTGGCGCTGCGCGACCGGCTGACCCGGCTGCTGGGTGTGCGGCTGCCCGTCGCCGTGGCCTTCGACCGCCCCACCACGCAAGCCCTCGCCGAGCACCTGCACACGCTGCTCTTCGAGGCCGGGACGGACGACGGCACGACCGTCGAACGCCGCTCGCCGGTGCTGCCGAGCGAGCCGATCGCCATCGTCGGCATGGCCTGCCGCTACCCGGGCGGCGTCTCCTCCCCCGAGGACCTGTGGAGGCTGGTCGCCGAGGAGACCGACGCCATCGGCACCCTCCCCGCGGACCGCGGCTGGGGCGAGGACCTCTACGATCCGGACCCGGAGGCCACCGGCCACTCCACCACCCGCCACGGCGGCTTCCTCACCGACGCCGGCGGCTTCGACAGCGCCTTCTTCGGCATCAGCCCGCGCGAGGCCCTCGCCATGGACCCTCAGCAGCGCCTGCTGCTGGAGACCGCCTGGGAGGCCGTCGAACGGGCCGGCATCGACCCCGGCACGCTGCACGGCAGCGACACCGGCGTCTTCACCGGAACCTACGGGATGGAGTACGGCCCCCGACTCGCCGAGGCCACCCCCGGCGTCGACGGCTATCTGCTCACCGGCCAGCTCGGCAGCGTCTCGTCCGGCCGGATCGCCTACACCCTGGGCCTGGAGGGCCCGGCGCTGAGCGTCGACACGGCCTGCTCCTCCTCCCTGGTGGCCCTGCACCTGGCCGTACGGGCACTGCGGGCGGGCGAGTGCTCCCTGGCGCTCGCGGGCGGCGCGGCGGTCATGGCGAGCCCCGGCATGTTCGTGGAGTTCAGCCGCCAGCGCGGACTGTCCCCGGACGGGCGCTGCAAGGCCTTCTCCGACGAGGCGGACGGCACGGGCTGGAGCGAGGGCGTCGGCCTGCTGCTGGTCGAGCGCCTGTCGGACGCCCGCCGCAACGGCCACCCGGTCCTCGCGGTGATCCGGGGTACGGCGACCAACCAGGACGGCGCCAGCAACGGCCTCACGGCCCCGAGCGGACCGGCCCAGGAGGCGGTCATCCGACGCGCCCTGGCCGACGCGGAGCTGGCCCCGGCCGACGTGGACGCGGTCGAGGCGCACGGCACCGGCACCCGTCTCGGCGACCCGATCGAGGCCCAGTCCCTGATGAACACCTACGGGCGCGCCCACGACGCCGAACGGCCGCTCTGGCTGGGTTCGTTGAAGTCCAACATCGGGCATTCCCAGGCGGCCTCGGGCGTCGGCGGCGTGATCAAGATGGTCATGGCGATGCGGAACGGCGTCCTGCCGCGCACCCTGCACGCCGAACAGCCGACCAGCCACGTCGACTGGTCCGACGGCACGGTGCGGCTGCTCGGCGAGGCACGGCCGTGGGACGTCGAGGACGAGCGACCGCGCCGGGCCGCCGTGTCCTCGTTCGGTATCAGCGGCACCAACGCCCACCTCATCCTGGAGCAGGCCGACCCCGAACCCGACCACGAGGGCACCGAACTCTCCCCGCTGCCCTGGCAGTTGTCGGCGAAGTCGGCACCGGCACTGCGCGAGCAGGCACAGCAGCTGGCCGAGTACCTGGAGCAGCGGCCCGAGGCGGACACCGTCGCGGCCGCCCACACCCTCGCCGCGCGTACCCGCTTCGACCACCGCGCGGTCGTGAACCCGACCGACCACGAGGGCCTGCTCGCCGCGTTGCGGGCACTGGCCGAGGACACCGAGGCACCCGGGCTGGTCACCGGCACCGTCCGACCGGGCAAGACCGCCTTCCTGTTCACCGGACAAGGCAGCCAACGCCACGGCATGGGACGCGAACTCTACGAAACCGTCCCCGCGTTCGCCGCCTCACTCGACGAGACCGCCCGCCTCTTCACCCCCCACCTCGACCACCCGCTGACCGACGTCCTCTGGGGCGACGACCCGGAACTCATCCACCAGACCGCGTACACCCAGGCCGCCCTCTTCACCCTCCAGACCGCCCTCTACCGGGCCCTCGAACAGCAGGGCATCACGCCCGACTACCTCATCGGCCACTCCATCGGCGAAGTCACCGCCGCCCACCTCGCCGGCGTGTTCTCCCTCGAAGACGCCGTCACCCTGGTCGCCGCCCGCGGACGACTCATGCAGTCCGCCCGCAACGACGGCGCGATGGCCGCCCTGGAAGCCACCGAAGAGGAAGTACTGGCACTACTGGAGACACAGGGCCACGAGCTGGACCTCGCCGCCGTCAACGGCCCGCACTCCACCGTGGTCTCGGGTGACACCCCCGCGGTCGAAGCCGTCGCCGCGCACTTCGCCGCCCAGGGCCGCCGCACCACCCGCCTCCAGGTCAGCCACGCCTTCCACTCCCCCCACATGGAAGACATCCTCGACGACTTCCGAACCGCGATCGCCAACCTGGCCTACCACCCGGCCCGGATCCCGGTGATCTCCAACCTCACCGCGCAGCCCGTCACCACGGAACTCACCGACCCCGCCTACTGGGCCCGCCACATCCGCGAAGCCGTCCGCTTCCACCCCGGCATCCAGCACCTCGAAACCGCCGGCGTCACCCGCTACCTGGAGCTCGGCCCCGACGCCACCCTCACCGCGCTCACCCGTCAGAGCCTCACCACCGACGCCATCGCCGTCCCCGCCCTGCGCAAGAACACCGCCGAGGCACAGTCGTTCACCACCGCGCTCGCCACCCTCCACACCGCCGGCCACACCCCCACCACCTACCAGCCGGCCACCCCCACCCCCCACACCGACCTCCCCACCTACCCCTTCCAACACCAGCACTACTGGCTCACCCCCCAGCAACCCACCGGCGACCTCGGCACCGCCGGCCTCGCCTCCGCCGGCCACCCGCTCCTCGGCGCCCTCATCACCCTCGCCGACAGCGACCAACTCGTCCTCACCGGACGCATCTCCACCACGACCCACCCCTGGCTCGGCGACCACACCATCGCCGGCTCGATTCTCCTGCCCGGAACCGCCTTCGTCGACCTCGCCCTCCACGCCGTCCAGCACACCGACACCCCGACGATCGAGGAACTGACGCTGGAGGTCCCGCTGTTCCTGCACGACCGCGACGCGGTCGACCTGCAGGTCAGCGTCGAAGCCCCCGACTCCGAAGGCAGGCGCGCGCTCACCGTCCACTCGCGCGCGGACGAGGACCACCCCTGGATCCGTCACGCCTCCGGCACCCTCACCAACACCACCGCCGACACCCCCAACGCCGACACCACCTGGCCACCCGCCACCGCCACCCCCCTCGACCTCACCGACACCTACCAGCACCTCACCGAACGCGGCTACACCTACGGCCCCGCCTTCCAAGGCCTCACCAAAGCCTGGCGCGACACCGACAACACCCTCCACGCAGAAATCACCCTCCCCACCGACCTCACCCCCGAAGGCCACACCCTCCACCCCGCCCTCCTCGACGCCACCCTCCACACCCTCCTGATCGCCGGCACCGAGCGCGGCCTTCCGTTCACCTTCCGGGGTGTGACGCTGCACTCCGTCGGCGCCACCCGGCTCCGGCTCACGGCCCGCCCGTCCGACGACGGCGCCGGAACCACGCTGCGCCTCAGCGACCCGACCGGCGCACCGGTCGCCGAGATCGACGCGCTGGTGATGCGCGAGGCCTCCGCCGAGCAGTTGCGCGACGCCGACCAGCGGCACCCGCTGTACACCGTCGCCTGGCAGCCCGCAGCCGCCGCGCTCGCCGAGGCGCCCGGCGGCCGCTGGGCCCTGATCGGCGATGCCGGAACGGCCGAGGCGCTCGAAGCCGTCCGGTACGAGGACGCAGCCGCCCTGCGCGCGGCCCTCGACGACGGGACGGCCGAACCGCCCGAGGTCCTGGTGTACGCGCCGGGCCACCCCGAGACGGACGGCACGGACGGCGGCGCCCTGTTCGAGGCGGCCCGCCGGGCCTCCCACGACTCCCTGGCGACCGTCCAGGCGCTGCTCCAGGACGACCGGCTGGCCGAGACCCCGGTGCTGGTGCTGACCCGGCACGCGGTGCCCGCCGGCGGCCCGACCGAGGCCGGGGTGCCGGCCGCGGCCCCGGTGTGGGGTCTGCTGCGGACCGTGCAGTCGGAGTATCCGGGCCGGTTCACCCTGGTGGATCACGACGGCACGCCCGAGTCGCTGCGCGTCCTGGGCGCCGCTGCCGCCACCGGTGAGCCGCAGTCCGCGCTTCGGTCCGGTGTTCTCCAGGTGCCCCGGCTCGCCCGCGTCAACGCTCCGGCCGCGGCCGACTCCGGCCCGGTGCGGCTCGACCCGGAGGGCACGGTGCTGATCACGGGCGCCTTCGGACGGCTGGGTGCCCTGCTGGCCCGGCACCTGGTGACCGAGCACGGCGTCCGGCACCTCCTCCTCACCAGCCGCCGCGGCCACGACGCCCCCGGCGCCGCCGAACTCGTCACCGAACTCACCGAGTCCGGCGCCGAGGTCCGGGCCGTCGCCTGCGACACCACCGACCGCGACGCCGTCGCCGCCCTCCTCACCGCCGTACCCACCGACCACCCCCTCGCCGCCGTCATCCACACCGCCGGTGTCCTCGACGACGGCATCATCACCACCCTCACCCCCGAGCGCCTCGACACCGTCCTGCGCCCGAAGGTCCGGGCCGCGCTGCACCTCCACGAGCTGACAGCCCACCTCCCGCTGACCGCCTTCGTCCTGTACTCCTCGGTCTCCGGTCTGATCGGCGCCGCCGGCCAGGCCAACTACGCCGCCGCCAACGCCTTCCTGGACGCCCTCGCCCACCACCGACACACCCTCGGCCTGCCCGCCACCTCCCTCGCCTGGGGCCTCTGGGGCCAGGGCGGCATGGGCGAGAAGCTCAGCGGCGCCGACCTCGCGCGCATGGCCCGCGCGGGCGTCGCGGCGATGTCCGAGGACGAGGGGTTGGCGTTCCTCGACGCCGCCCTCGGCCGCCCCGAGGCCCTGCTCGTCCCGGCCAGGCTCGACCTCGCCGCCGTCCGGGCGCGGTCCGACGCCGAATCCGTCCCGGCGCTGCTGCGCGGGCTGGTACGGACCGCCCCGCAGCGGGTCCGGGCCAGGGCCGCCCAGCCGGCGGGCAACGAGTTCGCCGAGCGGCTGGCCGGACTGGACAGGGCCGAACGCCTCGCCACCGCACTGGAGTTGGTTCGCACCTCGGCGGCCTCCGTACTCGGCCACAGCAGCGCGGAGACGGTCGACGCCTCCGCCGGCTTCAAGGAGCTGGGCGTCGACTCGCTGAGCGCGGTCGAGCTGCGCAACCGCATCAACTCGGCGACCGGGCTCCGGCTTTCGGCCACCCTGGTGTTCGACTACCCGACGCCCGGCGCCCTGGCCGAGCACCTTCAGGAGCAACTCGCCAAGGCCGCGGGCCTCGTGCAGGCACCCCGCCCGCGGACCACCCGAGCCGTCGGGTCCGGGACCGCCGCCGACGCGGAGCCGATCGCCATCATCGGCATGGCCTGCCACTACCCGGGCGGCGTCACCACGCCCGAGGAACTGTGGCAGCTGGTCGACCAGGGCCGCGACGAGATCGGCCCGTTCCCGTACGACCGCGGCTGGCCGGAGGACCTCCACGACCCGGACCCCGAGGCGGTCGGCAAGTCCATCACCGACCGGGGCGGATTCCTCTACCGCGCGGGCGAGTTCGACTCCGAGTTCTTCGGGATCAGCCCGCGCGAGGCCACCGCGATGGACCCGCAGCAGCGGCTGCTGCTGGAGACCGCCTGGGAGGCCGTCGAGCGGGCGGGCATCGACCCGACCACCCTGCGCGGCAGCGACACCGGGGTCTTCGCCGGCGTGATGTACCACGACTACGCCCCGCCGGTTCAGCTCATGCCGAAGGAGCTGGAGGGCATCCTGCTGACCGGCAACACCGGCAGCGTCGTCTCCGGCCGGATCGCCTACAACTTCGGTCTCGAAGGCCCGGCGATCACGGTGGACACCGCCTGCTCCTCCTCCCTGGTCGCGCTGCACCTGGCCGCCCAGGCCCTGCGGGCCGGCGAGTGCTCGCTCGCCCTCGCGGGCGGCGCCACCGTCATGTCCACCCCTGGCACCTTCGTGGAGTTCAGCCGCCAGCGCGGACTGTCCCCGGACGGGCGCTGCAAGGCCTTCTCCGACGAGGCGGACGGCACGGGCTGGAGCGAGGGCGTCGGCCTGCTGCTGGTCGAGCGCCTGTCGGACGCCCGCCGCAACGGCCACCCGGTCCTCGCGGTGATCCGGGGCACCGCCGTCAACCAGGACGGCGCCAGCAACGGCCTGACCGCGCCCAACGGGCCGAGCCAGGAACGCGTCATCCGGCAGGCCCTGGCGAACGCGCGGCTCGCACCGGAGGAGATCGACGCCGTCGAGGCGCACGGCACCGGCACCCGCCTCGGCGACCCGATCGAGGCGCAGGCCCTGCTGAACACCTACGGCGAGACACGCGATGCCGAACACCCGCTCTGGCTCGGGTCGTTGAAGTCCAACATCGGGCACTCCCAGGCGGCGGCCGGCGTCGGGGGCGTGATCAAGATGATCATGGCGATGCGGCACGCGACCCTGCCGCGCACCCTGCACGCCGAGCTGCCGACCAGCCACGTCGACTGGTCCGACGGAACCGTCCGGCTGCTCACCGAGGCACGGCCCTGGGACGTCGAGGACGACCGTCCCCGCCGGGCGGCGGTGTCGTCCTTCGGCATCAGCGGCACCAACGCCCACGTCATCCTCGAACAGCCCGCGGAGGCACCCCGGCCGGCCGAGCGGACGGAACAGCCACCGCTGCTCCTCGCGGCGCGCACCACGCAGGCACTGCGCGAGCAGGCACGGCAGCTGACGGCCTTCCTGACCCAGCGGCCCGAGACGGAGACCGCTTCCGTCGCCCACAGCCTCGCCGCGCGTACCCGCTTCGACCACCGGGCGGTCGTGACCGCGACGGACCGTGAGGGCGTGCTCGCCGCGTTGCGGGCACTGGCCGAGGACACCGAGGCACCCGGGCTGGTCACCGGCACCGTCCGACCGGGCAAGACCGCGTTCCTGTTCACCGGACAAGGCAGCCAACGCCACGGCATGGGACGCGAACTCTACGAAACCGTCCCCGCGTTCGCCGCCTCACTCGACGAGACCGCCCGCCTCTTCACCCCCCACCTCGACCACCCGCTGACCGACGTCCTCTGGGGCGACGACCCGGAACTCATCCACCAGACCGCGTACACCCAGGCCGCCCTGTTCACCCTCCAGACCGCCCTCTACCGGGCCCTCGAACAGCAGGGCATCACGCCCGACTACCTCATCGGCCACTCCATCGGCGAAGTCACCGCCGCCCACCTCGCCGGCGTGTTCTCCCTCGAAGACGCCGTCACCCTGGTCGCCGCCCGCGGACGACTCATGCAGTCCGCCCGCAACGACGGCGCGATGGCCGCCCTGGAAGCCACCGAAGAGGAAGTACTGGCACTACTGAAGGCACAGGGCCACGAGCTGGACCTCGCCGCCGTCAACGGCCCGCACTCCACCGTCGTCTCGGGTGACACCCCCGCGGTCGAAGCCGTCGCCGCCCACTTCGCCGCCCAGGGCCGCCGCACCACCCGCCTCCAGGTCAGCCACGCCTTCCACTCCCCCCACATGGAAGACATCCTCGACGACTTCCAAGCCGCGATCGCCAACCTGACCTACCACCCGGCCCGAATCCCCGTCATCTCCAACCTCACCGCACAGCCCGTCACCACGGAACTCACCGACCCCGCCTACTGGGCCCGCCACATCCGCGAAGCCGTCCGCTTCCACCCCGGCATCCAGCACCTCGAAACCGCCGGCGTCACCCGCTACCTCGAACTCGGCCCCGACACCACCCTCACCGCACTCACCCGCCAGAGCCTCACCACCGACGCCATCGCCGTCCCCACCCTGCGCAAGAACACCCCCGAAACACAGTCCTTCACCACCGCGCTCGCCACCCTCCACACCACCGGCCACACCCCCACCACCTGGACCTCAACCACCCCCACCCCCCACACCGACCTCCCCACCTACCCCTTCCAACACCAGCACTACTGGCTCAACCAAACCACCACGAAGCCGACCGACGTCACCGCCGCCGGCCTCGCCTCCGCCGGCCACCCGCTCCTCGGCGCCCTCATCACCCTCGCCGACAGCGACCAACTCGTCCTCACCGGACGCATCTCCACCACGACCCACCCCTGGCTCACCGACCACACCATCGCCGGCTCGACCCTCCTCCCCGGCGCCGCCTTCGTCGACCTCGCCCTCCACGCCGCCCAGCACACCGACACCCCGACGATCGAGGACCTCACTCTGGAGGCGCCGCTCGTACTCGACGAACCGGGTGCGGTGGAAGTCCAGTTGACGGTGGGCGGCCCCACCGACGAGGGACAGCGGACCTTCGCCATCCACTCGCGCGCGGACGAGGACCACCCCTGGACCCGTCACGCCACCGGCACCCTCACCCACACCACCGCCGACACCCCCAACACCGACACCACCTGGCCCCCCGCCACCGCCACCCCCGTCGACCTCACCGACACCTACCACCACCTCACCGAACGCGGCTACACCTACGGCCCCGCCTTCCAAGGCCTCACCAAAGCCTGGCGCGACACCGAC
>NZ_JBIWFT010000060.1:0-42963 GCF_044763205.1 Kitasatospora sp. NPDC096204 | reverse complement strand
GAAAGCGCACCTCACGGAAGTCACTGGAGAGCCCGTTGCGGTTAACGTCGCACGACGGGTTCGGGAGGAGGCCGCTGGGAAAAGGACCAGCCCACGGGCTGGCACCTCGCCCGGCGGCCCACCTCACACTTCCCCTTCGTGGCACCGATAAGTAGCCAATCGGCTTACGAGCCGGAGTTCCAAGTCGCTACTTACCTGCGCACACCCTGCTGCACCGTTCCGTCCCCTTGAACCGCCCGAATGAAGTTCCATCGCACAGGCGCCGGTGTCGTCCACCTGCTCCTTGACGTCATCCTCAGCGGTGTTCGGGGTTCTCGAAGTCGAAGCGGCAGCCCGCGTCCCACTCGGAGCGCTGGTTGCCGTACGCCGGGATGCCGCCGGCGTCCTTGAGCATGCGGGCCAGGTGGAGCTGGTTCCAGGTCATGAAGGTGGCGTTGCGGTTGGTGAAGTCGTTCTCCGGCCCGCCCGATCCCGGGTCCAGGTACGACGGCCCCGGGCCCGCCTCCCCCACCCAACCCGCGTCGGCCTGAGGCGGGATGGTGTACCCCAGGTGCTGGAGGCTGTAGAGGACGTTCATCGCGCAATGCTTGGCGCCGTCCTCGTTCCCGGTGATCAGACAGCCGCCGACCCGTCCGTAGTACGCGTACTGGCCCTGGGAGTTGAGGATCGACGAGCAGGCGTACAGCCGCTCGATCACCTTCTTCATCACCGACGAGTTGTCTCCCAGCCACACCGGTCCGGCCAGCGTGAGGATGTCGGCGGCCATGACCTGCGAGTAGATCACCGGCCACTCGTCGGTCTCCCACCCGTGCTCGGTCATGTCCGGCCACACGCCCGTCGCGATGTGGAGGTCCACCGCCCGCAGGACATCGACCGCGACGCCCTGCCGCTCCAGGATGCGGGTGCTGACGTCGATCAGGCCCTGGGTGTGGCTGCGCTCCGGGGAGCGCTTCAGCGTGCAGTTGATCACCAGGGCGCGCAGGTCCGCGTACGAGGTCGTCGGGTCCGGCACGGGTTCCTCCTCCAGGAGCGGTGGAAGACCGGTCCAGCCGCGGGCTCCCAGCACAGCTCACCAGCCCGGCGTGGTGGGCGCCCGCGGGGCTGAGCCGGTTGCCTGACCGCCTCCGCCCGGGTGTGCCGTCTGGTGGTGGTCCCCCGGCCGGGCGAGGATGGCGGCATGGGTGTCGACGGCTCCGCCGGCGGGCTGCTGGTGACGAACGTGCGTGTCTTCGACGGGATCGGCGCGGAGCCGGTGCCGGGGCACGTCCGGATCGAGCGGGACAGGATCGCCGAGGTGGTGCGGGGCGCCCAGCCCCCGCGAAGTACCCCGGGGGCGACGGTGCTCGACGGCGGCGGCCGCACGCTCATCCCGGGGCTCACGGACGCGCACGTCCATCTGTTCGCGATCGGCGGCACCATGGCGGAGCTGCGGCTGGGAGCGACCGGCGCCGTCTACTACCAGGCGCTGGCCTCGGCCCGCGACATGCTGATGCGCGGCTTCACCACCGTCCGGGACATGGCGGGTGACACCGAGCCGCTTCGGCGGGTCCTCGACCGCGGGCTGTTCCCGGGCCCGCGGATCTACCCGAGCCAGGCGGCGGTGTCCCAGACCTCCGGCCACGGTGACTTCGGGGCCGTCCACGACACCCCGACGGCGTTCGGCGGTCCGCAGGCCCGCACCGAACAGCTCGGGTTCACGCGGGTGGCCGACGGGCCGGAGCGGGTGCTCGCCGCGGTGCGCGAGCAGCTGAGGAAGGGCGCGGCGCAGATCAAGCTGATGGCCGGCGGCGGTGTCGTCTCCGAGTTCGACCCGCTGGACGTGCTGCAGTTCACCACCGCGGAACTCGAGGCGGCGGTGGCCGCGGCCGCCGACTGGGGCACCTACGTGGCCGCGCACGTCTACACCTCCGAGGGCGTGCGCCGCGCGGTGGACGCCGGGGTGCGCTGCATCGAGCACGGGCACCTCGTCGACGAGGACACCGTCCGCCACCTCGCGCAGAAGAACGTGTGGCTGAGCACCCAGCCGTTCGAGGTCGACGACCACCACTACGCCTCCCCCGACAGCGACCGCAAGAACCGCGAGGTGTGCGAGGGCGTCGCCCGCACCTTCGGCTGGGCACTGCGCCACGGCGTCCGGCTGGCCTTCGGCACCGACCTGGTGTTCGATCCCGGGAAGGCCCACCGGCAGAACGAGATGCTCGTCCGGCTCGGCAACCACCTCGGCCCCGTCGAGGCCCTGAAGCTGGCCACCTCCGGCAACGCGGAACTGTTCCGCATGGCCGGCCGCCGTGACCCCTACCGGGCGGCGCCGCTCGGAGTCATCGCACCGGGGGCGTGGGCCGACTTCCTGGTCGTCGACGGCGACCCGACCACCGACCTGTCCGTCCTCGCCGCCCCCGAACGCAACCTGCGCCTCATCGTCAAGGGCGGCGTCGTCCACAGGAACGAACTCGGCTGACCTCCCCACCGCACGGCGGAACACCGAGGGCCCGTCACCACGGGTGATGCCCCTGCTCGGCGCACCGGGATTGCCGGGCCCCGCCGGTCCCAGGAGGCTGGGAGCCCGGGGGGAGACGCCCGAGCACCAGGAGCCCCTCGCATGTCCCCGAAGACCATAGCCGTCGCCGTCGCCGCCCTCGCCGGCACCGTCGCCCTCGCGCACCTCGCCTACGCCGGCGCGCCCGTCACCCTGAACATGGCCACCGGCAGCGCCGACTGCACGGTCTCCTGGACGAAGAACGGCGTCACCTTCAAGCCCCTCACCCCCGGCAGCAACGCCTCGGCCTTCCTGGACAAGGACGCGACCGGGACGGTCACCATCGACCTCACCGCCGTCGGCAACCCCGTCACCCTGGCCGACTCCGTCTACATCCGCACGGCGGCCAAGGGCGGCTTCACCCTGACCGACACCGCCGGCCACTACGTGCAGGCCACCAACCTCGAGGGCAGCCTCTCCGGCGACAGCACCTTCGTCGTGCAGACCGACAGCGACCCCGCGGGCACCCGCATCCCCGTGTACAACATCCCCACCCGGCCCCAGATCACCCCCTTCGTCCAGTCCGTGGTCCCGCCCCGGGTCGACCTCGCGCTCTCCGACATCCGGATGAGCGTCCTGCCCGAGTTCGCCACCGTCATGAACCAGACCTTCGGCGACGGCAGCATCCAGCCCGGCGACCGGTTCGGCACCTGCACCGCCCAGACCAGTTCCTGACCCGACTGCCCCGGCCTCAGCGGGCGGAACGCCGGCACAACGGACACGACGGCCGCTCGGGTTCAGCATCCCGGGCAGGAATGTTCCCGAATGGGAAGTTCGCAGGTCAAAGGAGTGCACTGAAGCCGGAGTTGTGAAATGTGCACGCCCTTTCACGGGCTTCTCCCTTGGCGCCGATGCCGCCAATTCACGGAAAGATTCCATTACTTACTCGATCGATGCGAATCCCTTCCGATCGCCGACCGAATCTGACAGCATCGTCCGCTATCCGGCGACCGAAGGCCGGTGATCACTGCGCCTGCATGCCCGTGGGGAGCGGCAGCAGGACGAGGGGGAGATGTGACCACCCAGGCCGGCACCACCGCGCCCAGCCCCGCGCCCACCCCCGACTCCGCCCACGCCCACGCCCGCGACCCCGCCCCCTGGGTGCGCACCAGACTGCGGGCCAACCCGCTGGCCGCGCTGCTCATGGCGGCCCTCGCGTTCGTCACCGTCTTCCTGGCGGCGGCCTTCCCCCGCGTCACGGACCGGGGCGCGGACACGGCCCTCCAGGACTTCGTCCGGCAGAAGGGCCTCCACCCGACCAGCCTGCAGACCACCTCCAGGACGCGGGACGACGACACCGCCGCCACACTCGACCGGGTGCAGCAGCAACTCGTCGAGCAGGTCGGCGGGCAGCTGACGCCGGCCCAACGGAACCAGGCCTACGGCGCCCGCGCCCTCAGCGAGCACTCCATGGCCAATCCGGGGTACGCCCACATCTCCGACAAGGAGCCCTACCCGGCCCTCGGCCTGCTCTACCTGCACGACCTGGCCTCCCGGGCCACCCTCACCGACGGCACCTGGCCGACCCCCGGCACCGTCGGCGGCCCGCTGCCGATCGTGGTCAGCAAGCAGGCCGCGGAGACCATCCACATCAAACTCGGTGACGTCATCGACAACGGCGCCGCGGGCTCGGGCGCCAGGCGGACCACCGTGGTGGTCGGCCTCTACCGGGTCAACGACCCCCAGGACCCGTTCTGGGACGAACTCGGCTGCCCGGCCCGCGCCTGCCTGAACACCAAGGCCGACTACGAACACTGGTCGACCAGCGGGTTCGTCGACGGCGGCAGCCTGCCCGCGATGGTCCGCTGGGGGTCGAACGCCGAGAACTTCTGGCGGCTGCCCGTCGACCCCGCCTCGCTGCGCACCGACCGGATCGACGAAACCCGCGGCGTCGTCACGTCCTTCCTGACCGGGCGCGACGCCACCGCCCTGGTCGACCGGACCAGGCGCGCCGACCTGCACACCGTCTCGGGCCTGCCCGAGATCCTCACCGAGGCGGACCGGCGCTACCGGGCCACGCTGCCGCTCAGCGCGATCGGCCCGGCCGGTGTCGCGGGCGTCGCCACCGTGGTGCTGTTCCTGGCCGCCGCGCTCACCACCGACCGGCGCGCCGCCGAGATCCGGCTGCTCCAGGCCCGCGGCGGCTCCCGCGCCGGGGTGCTGCGACGGCTGGTCGCCGAGGGCGCGGTCACCGTGCTGCCCGCCGCCGTGCTCGGCACGGCCCTCGCCCTGGTGCTGCTGCCCACCCCCCGGTGGGAACGCGCGGTGCTGGCGGCGCTGGTCGCGACCCTGATCGCGCTGCTGGCCTTTCCGGTCCGCGCGGCCCTGCTGTGGTCCCGGCGGAGGCCGGCCGGCGGCCGGCGCCGACTGGTCGGCGAACTCGCCGTCCTGGCGGTCACCGTCGCGGCCGTGGCGGAGGTCCGCCGCCGGGGCGTCGGCCACTCGGGGGCCGCGGTGGACCCGCTGCTGGTCGCCGCGCCGCTCCTGCTCGCCGTCACCGGCGGACTGGTGCTGGCCCGCGTCGAGCCGGTGGCGGTCGGCCGGCTGGCCGCCCTCCTCGGCCGGGGCCGCGGCCTGATCGGCTTCCTCGGCCTCGCCCGGGCCGCCCGCGACGGCTCGGGCCGCCGCAAGCCCTCCGTGCTGCCGCTGCTCGCCCTGCTGATCGCCGTCACCACCACCGGCTTCGGCGCCACCGTGCTCGACACCGTCGACCACGCGCGGACCCGGGCGGCGCGCATCGCCACGGGCGGGGACATCGGCGTCTCCCTCCCGGACTACGCCGCCCTGACCGGGCCGTTCGCCGAGGCCGCCGCCGCCCTGCCGGGCGTCCGGGCCTCGACCGCGGTCCAGATCCAGCCCAAGGTCCGCGTCGTCGACGACGACCGGAGTGCCACCGAGGCCTACCTGGTGATGGTGGCCGATCCGGCGGCGTACGCGGAGATCGCCCGGACCCTCGGGGTCGACGGGTTCGACGCGGCGAAGCTGGCGGGGACGCCCGGCGGCCGGGACACCCCGGTGCCCGCGCTGGTCAGCCGCGACCTGGCCGAGCGCCTGGCCGCAGGGCCGTCCCAGATCCGCACGCCCAACGGCAACGACCTGCGCCTCAGCGTCGCCGGGATCGTCGCCGCCACCCCCGCGCTGCCCGACCCGGGCAAGCCGTTCGCCGTCGTCTCGGCCGGCTCCGCCTGGGAGCGGCTGCCGGACGCCCGGCGGCCGAACCAGTGGTTCGCCGTCGGCGACATCGACCCCGAAGGGGTCAGGACGGCCCTGCGGAACAACGGCGGCGCCCAGCCCGTCGGTCTGGCCAAGCTGATCGCGGACAGCGCCACGGCCGTCGGCAAGGACACCCACGGCCTGCCCGCCGGATTCACGGTGCACAGCAGCCGGGAGACCGCCGCCGCGCTCGGCGACGACCCGCTGCAGCACGCCGCCGAGCGGCTGTTCTGGTACGCGGCGGCGGCCGGCGCCGGGTACGCCCTGCTCGCCGTGCTGCTGACCCTGGTCCGGGCCGCGGCCGACCGCACGGCCCTGCTCGCCCGGCTGCGCACCATGGGCCTGCGGCCCCGCCAGGGGCTGGCGCTGATCGTCACCGAGGCGCTGCCGCGGACGCTGGCCACGGCCGTGGGCGGCGGCCTGGTCGCGGCCGCGGCGGTCGCTCTGCTGGGCGGCGCGTTCGACATCTCGACGCTGGTCGGCGTCAGGGTCGGGGAGGTCGTCACCCCCACGCTGCTGCCGGTGCTGCTGCCCACCGTGGGCCTAGCCCTGCTGGTCGGGCTCGGGGTGGTGGCGGAGGCACTGGTCGCCGGCCGGCGTCAGCTCACCACCGAACTGCGGGCCGGGGAGCAGCCCTGACCGTCCCGCCGGACCGGCCCTACCCCGGCAGGCGCCGCCCCGCCCCCGCACTTCCCGGCACCCCGCTCAGGCCGCGCGGCCGTGCCCGCCGACCGGCACGCCCGCCGGGAGCGGAGCCGGCGGCCCGGCCGGTCGCGCTCCCCGCCCCGGGCACCCCGCGCCAGGCCCGGGCGGCCAGCGCACCGGAGGCGAGGGCGACACCGCCGAGGGCGACGGAGGCCGCGCCGAGGCCCAGGGTGGCGCCGAGCCAGCCGGCCAGCGGGTAGGTGAGCAGCCAGCAGCCGTGGGAGAGCGAGAACTGGGCGGCGAAGACGGCGGGGAGGTCCTCCCCGGCCACCGAGTCGCGCAGGACGCGGCCGGTGGGGGTGAGGATCAGTGAGCCGGCCGCGCCGAAGGCGGCCCAGACGGCGAGCAGGACGGGCCAGCGCCAGGCGCCAGGCCCAGCGGCCGTGAGCGCGGCGAGCAGGGCGAAGAGCCCGACGATGCCGAAGGCCGCCGGGAGCATGACGATCCGGTCCGGCACCCGGTCCAGCACCCGGGGCAGCAGCAGCGCCACGGCCATCGACCCGGCGCCGTAGGCACCGAGCGCGATCGGGACGTCGGCGGCCGGGCGGCCGAGCTGGCCGCGGACGTAGACGACGGTGTTGACGATCACCATCGCACCGGCGGCGGCCGCCGCGAGGTCCAGGGCGAGCATCGCGCGCAGCCGGGGTACGGCGAGGAACAGCCGGGTGCCGCGTCCGGACCTCGCGAGGACGCCCCCGCCGGGCCCGGCCCGCCCCGAGCGACAAGCTTCCGAGTGGACGGCCTCCGGGCGACCCGGCTTGGGCAGGATGGCGGAGAGCACCAGCGCCGCGGAGGCGAGGAACCCGGCCGCGGTGCCCCAGAACAGCCAGTTGTAGCTGATCAGGGCGAGCAGCGCGGCCGCGAGCACCGGGCTGACCAGGCTCTCGGTGTCGTAGGCGAGCCGGGACAGCGACAGGGCGCGGGTGTACTCACGCTCCTCGGGCAGCACCTCGGGGATCACCGACTGGAAGGCCGGGGTGAAGGCCGCCGAGGCGGACTGCAGGACGAAGATCAGGACGTAGACCTGCCACACCTCGGTGACGAACGGCAGGGTGAGGGCCACCGCGGCCCGGGTGAGGTCGGAGGCGGCCATCAGCCGCCGCCGCGGGATGCGGTGGGCCAGCGCGGAGATCACCGGGGCGATGCCGACGTACGCGAGCATCTTGATCGCCAGCGCGGTGCCGAGCACCGATCCGGCGTCCGCTCCGGCGAGGTCGTACGCCAGGAGGCCGAGCGCCACCGTGGCGAGGCCGGTGCCCACCAGGGCGACGATCTGGGCGGCGAACAGGTGCAGATAGGTGCGGTTGCGCAGCACGGACAGCATGGCGGACCCCGCTCGACTGGGCGCGGCAGGACGACACGACCAGGATAGGTCAACATGTGCATGCATGTGCACATGTTGACCGGAAAGCGGCCCGCACCCCGGAGGGCACGGGCCGCGGAGCCGGGTCGAGCGGGGGGGGTCAGTCGTGCGGCGGGAGCCCGCCGATCTGGTGGTCGGCGACGCTCAGCGCCTCGTCGACCAGCCGCCGCAGATGGCCGTGGCGCAGCGCGTACACGACGCGCCGGCCGTCCTTGCGGGTCGTGACCAGCCCCGCCAGCCGGAGCTTGCCGAGGTGCTGGCTGACCGACGTCCGCGGGGCTCCGGTCGCCTCGGTGAGGGTGGTCACGTCCGCCTCACCGGCGCTCAGCCGCTGGAGCAGGGCGAGCCGGGTGCGGTCCGCGAGCAGCGCCAGGATGCCGGCCGCGGCGTCCAGCCGCTCGTCGTCCCGATGCTCCTGCGCATGGTGTGCACCTGATATCCGAAGGCTCCCGCTCATGGCGACATCGTAGGGCCCCGGACGCCACCCGCCGAAGCACCCTGGCACCGGCCCGGCACGACGAGGCCGGAGGAGCCGCTCGCGACTCCTCCGGCCGGTTGGTCACCTCAGGCGTTCTTCGCCCAGAGGAAGCCCGGTACGGGGGTGTACCGCGCGACCGCACGCCAGTCGTCGTCCGGCGGGCAGGGGGTGGGCGGACACGGAGGCGGCGGGCACTCCTTGCTGTCCTTGACCGTGATCTCCACGCACGGGCAGTCCTCGGTCAGCTCGACCGTGGCCACCGCGGGCTGCGGAAGCTCGTAGCCGGGAGGCGCCGCCGTCTCCTGCCAGTAGTACGTGCCCAGCGGCAGGTCGTGGGCGGAGCAGACACCCGACGCGGGGGTCACACACGGAGCGCCCACGGGGGTGTCCGGGTTGGTCCCTTCGGTCTGCAGGCCCGCGAAGCCGTTGGTCTCGCGCCACAGCTGGAAGGTCGCCCCCGCCAGCGGCTTCCCGGTGTCGGCGTCCACCTTCGTGACGGAGGTTGACCCGTTCGGGGCGGACGACTTCACGTCCTTGACGGTGACCGGGACGTCCGGCCTGGCCGCGTCCAGCACGACCGTCGTCACCGCGGGCCGCGGCAACTCGTAGCCGGGAGGAGCGAAGGTCTCCTGCCAGTAGTACGTACCCAGTTCCAGGCCGGTCGACGAGCAGACACCCGACGCGGGCGTCACGCACGGAGCGCCCACGGCCGTGTCCGGGTTCGCCCCGCCGGTCTGCAGACCGGGCACGCCGTTGGTCTCGTGCCACAGCTGGAAGACCGCACCCGCCAGCGGCCGCGACGTGACCGAGTCGACCTTGGTGACGGACGTGGACCCGGTCGCCACGACCGTCTTCACGTCACGGACGGTCACCTGGACATCCGGCCGGGCCGCGTCCAGCACCACCGTCGTCACCGCGGGCTGCGGCAGCTCGTAGCCGGGAGGCGCAACGGTCTCCTGCCAGTAGTACGTACCCAGCGCCAGGTCGTCCGCCGAGCAGACACCCGTGGCCGGGGTGACACACGGGGAGCCGACGGCGGTGTCCGGGTTGGTCCCGTTGGTCTGCAGACCGGGCACGCCGTTGGTCTCGTGCCACAGCTGGAAGACCGCGCCCGCCAGGGGGTGGCCCGTCTCGGCGTCCACCTTGGTGACGGTGGTGGACCCGGTCGGCACGACCGACTTCACGTCCTTCACCGTGACCGGGATGTTCTGCCCGTCGGTGTCCAGCACCACCGTCGTCACCGCGGGCTGCGGCAGGTCGTAGCCGGGAGGCGCCGCCGTCTCCTGCCAGTAGTAGGTGCCCAGCGGCAGGCCGTCCGCGACGCAGACGCCCGACGCGGGCGTCACGCACGCCGAGCCCACGGCCGTGTCCGGGTTCGCCCCGGAGGTCTGGAGGCCGGCCACGCCGTTGCTCTCGCGCCACAGCTGGAAGGAGGCTCCGGCGAGCGGCTGTCCGGTGACGGAGTCGACCTTGGTGACGCTGGTGGCACCGGTCGGAGCGACGGTCTGGGTGTCGGCGACGGTGACCGCCACGTTCTGCCCGTTCGCGTCCAGTTCCACGGTGGTCACGTTGAGATCGGGCAGCTCGTACCCGTCGGGGGCCGAGACCTCCTGCCAGTAGTAGGTGCCCAGCGGCAGGTCGGTCGCCGAGCAGACGCCCGACGCGGGGGTCACGCACGGGGAGCCCACGGCGGTGTCGGGGTTCGTCCCGGTGGTCTGCAGGCCCGCGACACCGTTGGTCTCACGCCACAGCTGGAAGGTCGCCCCCGCCAGCGGCAGCGAGGTCGCCGAGTCCACCTTGGTCACGCTGGTGGACGCCGTCGGGGCGGCCGTCTCGGTGTCGGCGACGGTGACCGGGACGTTCTGCCCGTTGGTGTTCAGCACGACCGTGGTCACGTTGAGCTCGGGCAGGTCGTACCCGGGAGGCGCCGCCGTCTCCTGCCAGTAGTAGGTGCCCAGCGGCAGGTCGGTCGCGGAGCAGACGCCCGACGCCGGGGTCACACACGGAGCGCCCACAGGGGTGTCCGGGGTCGCCCCGGTGGTCTGCAGGCCCGCGACACCGTTGGTCTCACGCCACAGCTGGAAGGTCGCCCCCGCCAGCGGCAGCGAGGTCGCCGAGTCCACCTTGGTCACGCTGGTGGACCCGGTCTCCTCGACCGGGCTCAGGGTGTCGCCGACGGTGACCGGGACGTTCTGCCCGGCCGTGTCGAGGACCACCGTCGTCACCGCGGGCTGCGGCAGGTCGTAGCCCGGAGGCGCCTGGGTCTCCTCCCAGTAGTAGGTGCCCAGCGGCAGGTCGGCGGCGGAGCAGAGGCCGTTGCGCGCGGTGGTGCAGGGGGCGCCCACCTTGGTGTCCGGAGTGGTCCCCGAGGTCTGCAGGCCCGCGACGCCGTTGGTCTCCCGCCACAGCTGGAAGGTGGCGCTCGCCAGGGTCTGGCCCGTGACGGAGTCGACCTTCGTCACGCTGGTCGAGCCGGTCGGGGCCGGCGGGTTGCAGTCCGGGAGGTCGCCGTCGAAGGGGTAGGCGTGGAACTCGGTCCCGGTCATGCGGCCGCCGGAGTTGTGCAGCAGCGTGCCGGTGGTGAAGAACCGTCCGTTCAGACCGGGCAGGCTCATCGAAGCGGTGCTGGCCGGGTTGCCGACGAGCACGCTGCCCTGGAACTGCCCCGAGCCCGTGAGGGTGACCGTCGTCGCGGTGGGGAAGTTCCACAGCAGACGCTCGCGCAGCTGGTTCCAGGGGTCGGTGTCCTCGAGGCTGCCGCTGTACGTGTTGATGGTGCGGGCGGCGCCCACCAGGTTGACCAGCACGGTCGCGTTCGCGGGGATACCGGCGAACGCGATGCCCTGGGTGGCACCGCCGCGCCCGACGAGGTCGAAGTCGACGTTGAAGACCTGGAGTGCGGAGGTGCCGTCACCGGTGAACAGGGTCTGGAACCCCTGGTTGACGGCGGTTCCGGTGGCGGGGCGGGGCGCGCTGACCCCGGCGTAGCACTGGCTCGCGGTCTGCAGCTCCCCGCGCAGCGGCGTGTAGGCGGCCACGGCCTGGGCGTCCTGGATCTTCGTGCCCGTGATGGTGCCGGTGGCCGTGCCCGCGTAGCGGACGACACCGCCCTCGGCCAGCAGCGACTGTCCCGGGGCGATGGTGACGTTGCCCCCGGTGGTGAGGAAGTCGGCCCCGTCCGGCGGGGGGACGCGTGAGCCGACGCCGACGATGCCGATGTTGTAGACGGAGCTGACTCCGGCGGCCTTGTTCACGTCGAAGTCGCCGAGGGTCACCACGTGTCCCTCGGCCTCCGCGGCCGATTCGCTGACGTGGAAGTCGCCGCCGACGAAGATGTTCACGCCGGCGTCGCGGCCCGCGAAGGGCCCGTTGTTGACCGGCGGGAAGGTCGCCGGGCAGTCGGCGCCCAGGCACGGCCCGAGGCCGCCCGGGAGGCCGGCCGCGTGCGCCGCCGTCGGTGAGACGAGGGACATTCCGAAGGGGACGAGTGTCAGGGCCAGGGCGGTGCCCACCGCCCTGCCGAATCGGCGTCTCCAGGTGAGCGTCGTCACCGGATCCTGACTGGGCTTCACCTCGGTCCTTTCATCGTTCGAGCACAATGTGGCCCTCGGAGTGTGATCAGTCGGCGCGCCGGACACGTGCGACGCGCGCGCGGTGTCCGCTGAACGCGGCGCCCGTTGCACCCGATCGGGTGCGCACGATAGCGAGCAGGCCCTCCCGCCGGGCGCGCGCGAGCGCGGCGAGGTGCTGCTCTGCCGCACCTTCCCGTGCGGGCCGCTGACGGCCGTGCTGCCGTACGAGCAGTCCCGCATCCTGTACGGCGGCATCCCGGTCCGCGAGGCCGTCGTCTCGGTGCTGGACCGGGTGACCCAGGACACCGTGCGGCTGGAGCTGCACCTCGACGACCCGGACTGCCAGTTCGACCCGGGCCGGTTCATGGAGCTCCAGGCCCCCGGCGACGAGGCCGGGCGCGCGTACTCGCTCGCCGACACCGGCAACTGGGAGGGCCGGCTGGAGTTCTACGTCCGGCTGCGGGAGGGCGGGCACTTCTCGTCCTACCTCGCGGACCGGGCCCGCCCGGGCGACCGGCTCACCGTGCACGGCCCACAGGGCGCCTTCGGCCTGCACGAGACCGGCCTGCGTCCGCGCTGGTTCGTGGCCGGCGGCACCGGCCTGGCCCCGCTGCTGGCGATGGTCCGCCGGATGGCCGAGTGGCAGGATCCGCAGCCGGCCCGGCTGTTCCTCGGCGTCAACGAGCCGCAGGACGTCTACGGGTTGGACGAACTCGCCGCGGTGGCAGTCGAGTTGCCCGGCTTCCGGTACGAGGTCTGCGTGTGGAAGCCGGGCCCCGGCTGGTTCGGGCCGACCGGCACCCCGGCCGACCTGCTGGCCGCCGCCCTGCCCGAACCCGGCGGCGCCGCACCGGACCTGTACGTCTGCGGGCCGCCGGCCATGGTGGACGCGGTGCTGCGCGCCGCCGCCTCGGCCGGGGTGCCGCCCGAGCAGGTGCACCGGGAGCGCTTCCTGGCGACCTGACCGGCCGCACCGCGCTGCCCCGGCCTCACCGGCCCTGGCCGTCGCCGACCTGCTCGGCGGCGGCCCGGTCCGTCTCCGGGCTCCCGTCCGCGCTGCCGGCGGAGTCGTACTCGGCGAGGGCCTCGCGGGTGAAGCCGAAGAAGTAGGTGGCCAGGAAGCCCACCAGGTAGCCCGTCAGCAGCCCGCCACCGTAGACGGCGGCGGCCGCGAGGAGTCCGTGCGGACCGGCCAGCAGCGGGAAGAGGGCCCAGCCGGACGGGCCGATCGCGGTGGATCCGACGGCGCCGCCGAGCTGGCCGGCCACCCCGACGAAGGCGCCGCCGGCCGCGCCGCCGACGCAGGCGGTGACGAAGGGGCGCCCCAGCGGCAGGGTGACGCCGTAGACCAGGGGCTCGCCGACGCCGAGCAGGCCCGCCGGGAGCGCGGACCTGATGGTGGCCCGCAGCGAGGCGTTGCGGCGCAGCCTCAGGTAGACGGCCACGGCGCAGCCGACCTGCCCGGCGCCGGCCATGGCGAGGATCGGCAGCAGGACGGTGGAGCCCTGCTGCTGGATCAGGGTGGTGTGGATCGGGATCAGCGCCTGGTGCAGGCCGAGCATGACCAGCGGCAGGAAGAGGCCGCCGAGCACGAGTCCGGCGAGCAGCCCGCCGTGGGCGAGCAGCCAGGTGGCGCCGTGACCGATGGCGGTGGAGATCTCCCCGGCGACGAACATCAGGCCGAACAGCGCGGCCAGCCCGCCGAGCAGGACGGTGACGGTGGGGGTGACCAGGACGTCCAGGGCGGCGGGCACCAGCCGACGGGTCCAGCGCTCCAGGTACACCGCGAGCAGCGCGGCGCCGAGCGCGCCGACCACACCGCCCTGCCCGGGGGTGAGGTGGTGGCCGAAGGCCTCCACCTTGGCGACCCCGGCGTAGACGATCACGGCGGCCACGGCTCCGCCGAGCACGGGTGTGCCGCCGAACTCCTTCGCCGTGTTGTAGCCGACGAAGACGGCGATCAGGGACATGAATCCGGCGGAGACCGGTCCCAGGGCGGTGACCAGCGCCGGCGCCCAGCCGAGGTTGGCGAGGGCACCGGAGAGGCCGGCGACGATCCCGCATCCGATCAGGGCGGGGATCAGCGGGACGAAGATGTTCGCGATCCGGCGCAGCGCCAGCTTCACCGGGGTCGCGTTGCGCACCCGGGCCCGGGTCCGGATGCGTTCGCCGCGCGCGGCGAGCTCCTCGGCGGTGGGGGCGGGCCCCGGCTCCTCCCGTCCGCCCGCCCGGGCCGCTCCGGCCGCTCCGCCCGCCGCGGCCGGTGCGTCGGGGGACTCCAGGAACCGGTTCAGCTGGGCGGTGACCCCGGCGACGGCGGCGGGCCCGAGCACGATCTGGTAGGTGTCGTCCTCGACCGTCCCCAGGACCGCCGGCAGCGCCCGGAGCGCCTCGGTGTCGACCAGGGAGCGGTCCGCCAGGCCCAGCCGTAACCGGGTCATGCAGTGGGCGACCGAGCGGATGTTGGCGGCGCCACCGACCAGCGGGAGGATCGTCTCGGCCACGGCGCGGTTCTTCTCGTCCGACATGCCGGGTGACGTACCCGGGTGCTCCCCCGGCTCAACCGCCGTCGTACGCGGCGGCGCCGAGCCGGGCCGCCGGCCGGGGGGCGCCGGCGTCCGCCCGGCCCGGGAGCGGGTCGTCCTCGGTGAGGCCGATGCGCACCCGGTGCACGTACCGGTCGATCAGGTGACGCAGCACGCTGACGGTGGCGGCGACGTCCGGCTCGGGGACCCCGTCCAGCACGTCGCCCAGGGAGGCGAGGTTGGCCTGTTTCAGACGGTCGATCAGTTCCCGTCCGTCGGCCGTGATCGCCACCCGGCGGGCCCGTCGGTCCTGGGTGTCCTGGGTGCGTTCCACCAGCCGCTGCCCCTGGAGGCGGTCGATCTGCCTGGTGACGTGGGAGGACTTGACCATCAGCCGGGCGGCGAGGTCGCTCACCCGGCTGGGCCCGTCGGTCTCGACGAGCGCGCGCAGCAGGTAGACGTCCGAGCGCGCGGCCGTGACACCGGCTCTCGCCATCCGGCGCTCGTGCTCCTGTGAGCGCGTCAGCAGGTAGGCCAGGGTGTCCAGGACGTCCTCCAGTCCGTCCAGGCCTCCCGGTTCGGTGGCGGTGGTCCGATCGTCCTCGGCGGCTTCTTCGTCCGACATGGGGGAACTGTAGCGATCCGGGACGGCCGCGGCAGCAACGGGGAGCCACGGCCGGATTTCGGACAGTTTCGGCCGACGTCCGCGCACCCCTTTCGCCACCACGGAACGCGAGTTAGCGTGACGTTCAGTTAGTTGCTTTGGGCACGTAAATATGGCCCCGACTCAACTCCCGGAAGGGGACTCACCGATGGCCACCGCCGAGAAGACCCCGCGCTTCACCCACCCCGCCGCCCGCGGCACCTGCCCGTTCGCCCCGCCGCCCGCCTACGACCAGGCCCGGCGGGAGGAACCGGTCAGCCGCGTCTCCCTGTGGGACGGCTCCACCAGCTGGCTGATCACGCGCCACGAGGACATCAAGGCGGTCCTCTCCGACCCCCGGTTCAGCGCCGACTCCACCCGCCCCGGCTACCCGTTCGTCAGCGAGGGCGCCCGCCAGCTGAACAGCGGCCGGCCCACCATCATCCGGATGGACGACCCCGAGCACGCCCACTTCCGCCGGATGCTGACCGGCGAGTTCATGGTCAAGAAGGTCGAGGCGCTGCGCCCCGAGGTCCAGCGGATCGCCGACGAGCTGCTGGACCGGATGACCGACGGACGCACCAGCGCCGACCTGGTCCGCGAGTTCGCGCTGCCGCTGCCGTCGCTGGTCATCTGCCTGCTGCTCGGCGTCCCCTACCAGGACCACGACTTCTTCCAGGGCTGCAGCCGCGTCCTGCTGCGCCGCGCCTCCACCGCCGAGGAGGTCTCCGCCGCCCAGACCAAGCTGGCCGACTACCTCGTCGAGCTCACCGAGGCCAAGCGCGCCCGGCCCGACGACAGCATCCTCAGCCGCCTGGTGGAGCGCGGCGAGCTGAGCACCGAGGAGATCGCCGGCATGGGCCGGCTGCTGCTGGTCGCCGGACACGAGACCACCGCGAACATGACCTCGCTCTCCGTGCTCGCCCTGCTGCGCAACCCCGACCAGCTCGACCACCTGCGCAAGCACCCCGAGTCCGTGCCCGGCGCGGTCGAGGAGCTGCTGCGCTACCTGAGCATCGTGCACTCCGGCCTGACCCGGATCGCCACCGAGGACGTCGGCCTGGACGGTGTGCGGATCAAGGCGGGCGAGGGCGTCATCTGCATGGTCAACACCGCCAACCGGGACGAGCGGGAGTTCCCGGGCGCAGACGAGCTCGACCTCACCCGCGACGCGCGCCGCCACCTGGCCTTCGGCTTCGGCGTCCACCAGTGCCTGGGACAGCCGCTGGCCCGGCTGGAGCTGCAGATCGCGCTGACCAGCGTCCTGCGGCGGCTGCCCGAACTGCGCCTGGCCGTACCGTTCGAGGAGGTCCCCTTCCGCGGCGAGATGCTCGTCTACGGCCTCCACGAACTGCCGGTCTCCTGGTGACCGGGCTCCCCCGGGGAGCCACCACGACCGCACCGACCCACCTGCCCCGCCTCGGAGTCCACCGCCGGGGCACCCGTTCCGAAGGGAAGACCATGCTCGTCCGGATCGACCAGGAAAAGTGCTGCGGCGCCGGGAGCTGCGTGCTCGCCGCCCCCGACGTCTTCGACCAGCGCGACGAGGACGGCATCGTCGTCCTGCTCGACGCCCGGCCGCCCGCCGGGCTCCACCAGGCCGTCCGGGACGCCGCCGCGGTCTGCCCGGCCTCGGCGATCCGGCTGGAGCAGGTGTGACCGCACCGCGGGAGGTGGCCGTGGTCGGCGCGGGCGCGGCCGGGCTGCACGCCGCCGAGGCGCTGCGCTGGTCCGGTTACGACGGCCGCCTCACCCTGATCGGGGCCGAGCCC
The DNA here is from genome assembly GCF_044763205.1 of Kitasatospora sp. NPDC096204. Taxonomy (NCBI): domain Bacteria; kingdom Bacillati; phylum Actinomycetota; class Actinomycetes; order Kitasatosporales; family Streptomycetaceae; genus Kitasatospora; species Kitasatospora sp. NPDC096204. Next base: position 26,156 of record NZ_JBIWFT010000060.1, on the reverse strand, counting down.
GAACCGCCGTACGACCGGCCGCCGTTGTCCAAGCACGTGCTCGGCGGCGAGTGGCAGCCCGAGCGCCTGGCCCTGCGCGGCCCCGAGGCGCTGGACGAGCTGAGGCTCGACCTGCGCCTCGGGGTCGGGGCCGAGCGGCTGGACCGCCGGGAACGGACCGTACGGCTCTCCGACGGCCGGGCGGTGCGCTGCGACGCCGTCATCCTGGCCACCGGGGTCCGCCCGCGCCGGCTGCCCGGCGCCGACGCGCCGCGGCCCGGGGCGCACGTGCTGCGCACCCTCGCCGACGCCCTCGCCCTGCGCGAGGAACTGCGCCCGGGCGTACGGCTGTTGGTGGTCGGCGGCGGACTGCTCGGCGCCGAGGCGGCGGCCACCGCCGTCGGTCTCGGCGCCGAGGTCACCTGGCTGACCTCCACCGCCACGCCGCTGGCCGCCGTCCTGGGCACCGAGACGGCCGCGCTGCTGGCCGGCCTGCACCGCGAGCACGGGGTGCGGCTCCACCGGGGCGTGGCCACCGCGCTGCTCGAACGGCGAGGCCGGGCCGCGGGCGTCCGGCTCGCCGACGGCTCCGAACTGGCCGCCGACGCCGTGCTGATGGCCGTCGGGTCCGAACCCGCCACCGAGTGGCTGGCCGGCAGCGGCGTCCCGCTGGACGACGGCGTGGTCTGCGACGCCTACTGCGCCGCCGGCCCCGGAGTCTGGGCGGCCGGGGACGCCGCCTCCTGGCCCGACCCGCGCACCGGCCGGCACCGGCGCGTCGAACAGCGCACCAACGCCACCGAGCAGGCCGTGCACGCGGTCCGGAACCTGCTGGCCGGCCCGGACGGCGCCCGCCAGGCCTACCGGCCGGTCCCGTACCTGTGGACCGACCAGTACGGGCTGCGGGTCCAGGTGTTCGGCCGGCCCGGCGGCGCCGAGCACTTCGAGGTGGTCGACGGCAGCCTGGAGGAACACCGCTTCGCCGCCGTCTGCGTCCGGGACGGCCAGGTCAGCGGCGCGGTGGGGATCGCCTCCGCCCGGGCGCTGCGCGGGCTGCGCGCCCGGGTGGCGGCGCACGGCCCGTGGCCGCCCGAACCGGTCCGGACGCCCGAGCCGGTCGGAGCGCCCGAGCCTGTCTGAGGGCCCGAGGGCCCGGGCCGGGATGGTGCGCCCGCCAACCGGGCGAGGCGGCGGGCGGACCGGCATGGTGCGAGGGCCCCGGCCGCCCTGGCCCGGAGACTGGTGGCCCGCCGCCGGGACTGGTGGCCCGCCGCCGGCCAGGGGAGAACGCATGGAAGACCGCGACCGCAGCCGCCGAGCCGCCCGGGAGCCCGCTCCGGTCCCCGGAGTGAGCCCCCGGGCCGGGGTCCTGGGCACCGCCCTGGCCGCCGTGCTCGCCTTCTCGCTCTCCTCCGGCTCCTGGCAGTGGTTCTCCAGCTACATCGGGCTGACCCTCCTCGCGGTGGTGCTCTCCTCCACCCGCCCGCCGAGCCGCGCCACGGACGCCGGGGCCGGCTACGCCCGGAACCTGGCCGCCTACACGCTGGTCATCGGCCTGACCGTGGCCCTCACGCTCGCCCCCGCGATGCAACGCTGGCCCTGGCTCTTCCCGATGCCGGGCACCCGAGGTGACTGCCCCCACCTGGGCGACTACGCGCGGCTGCAGGCCCAGGCCGCCCTCGGCGACCTGGCCGCCCGGGACGACGCCGCGCTCGCCGCCGCCCAGGAGCAGCAGGCCGGTCACGCCGTCGCCGACTGCCTGGCCGCCACCACCACGCTCTGGCTGCCGGTCTACGCGCTGGGCGCGGCGCTGCTGGCCGCGGCCGCCGTCCTGCTGCTGGACCGGGCCCGCACCCGTCGGCAGCCGTCCGGATCCGCGGCGGGATGACGGGCCGCACCCGCTCGCCCACCGTCGACGGCCTACCGGTCGAACGGCCTTCGGACCATCGCCAGTCGGCGGAAGCCATCGAAATCCCCACTCCGACCGGGCGGCCGCCGGGCATCCGCTTCCGAGCGCGGTACCGCCCCCTGCCCGGCGGGTGGCAGGCTGACGGCATGACTCACGACCCCACCGCCGTCCCCGAAGACTGGCACACCCCGGCCGAACTGACGCTATTTCAGGGCGGCGAGGCCTTCCTGGGTACGGACGCCGGGACGGTGCTGGAGTTCTGGCGCTACGCGATGCCCGACCTCCGGACGAACACCACCCGGGGCCTGCTGGCCGAGTTCCTGGTCCACCGGGCGGTGGGCGCGGTCCGGCGCAACGCGGAGTGGGAGAGCTTCGACGTCCTGGCGCCGAACGGGCTCAGGATCGAGGTGAAGACGAGCGCCTACCTCCAGGCCTGGGGCCAGCGCCGGCTGTCGGATATCCGCTTCTCCCGGCTGCGCGGACGCACCTGGACACCCGCCGCCGGAGACGCCCCGGAGCCGTCCTACAACGCCGACGTCTACGTCTTCGCCCTCCACACCGCGCGCACCCATGCCGACTACGACCCGCTGGACATCAGCCAGTGGGACTTCTACGTCGCTTCCCGCGCGCTGGTGGAGGCCACCGGACGGGCCAGCCTGGGACTGGCCTCCGTCCGGCGGCTGTGCGGCGAACCCGTCGCCTACGAGCAGCTCCCGGACCACATCAGGGCTGCCGTGAACGAACCTTCGCGTCACGCGGGCCAGGGCACCGAGGTCTCGACCGCGGCGGTGTAGTCGACGCCGGGGACGTCCCAGCCGTAGAGCTGCCGGAACTGGTTGTAGAACCAGGCCGATCCGGTCGGGTCGGCGGCCAGCGCGGTCGCCGGGTCGGCCCACAGCTCCCGCACCCGTTCCTGCACGGCGGCGTCGAGCTCCCAGCCGTCCAGGCGGATGCGGTCCTGCTCGTCCAGGGTGAGATCCTTCGCGCCGGTCAGCTGCTCCCACAGGTCCACGGCCTGGTCGTCGGTGGTGCGCCAGCCGTCCTCGCCGAGGACGTTGCGCAGCAGCGAGGTGTAGAGGGCGATGGAGGGGATGGCGGTGGACGCCTGGGTGACGGCCGCGCCGGCGACGACGGTGAAGGCCCGGCCGCGGTCGGCGAGCAGCCCGGTCCGCAGCTGCCCGGCGGTGGCCTCCAGGTGCTCCTTGGCGGCGCCGATCGTGCCCTGCCGGTAGACCGGCGCGGTGAGCTCGGAGCCGACGTAGGACAGTGCCACGGTGGTGAAGCCGGGGGCGAGCAGGTCCGCCTCGGCCAGGGCCCGCACCCACAGCCGCCAGTCCTCGCCGCCCATCACCTTGACGGTCGCCGCCCGCTCGGCCTCGTCGGCCGGGTCGAGGTCGACGGTGCCGATCTGCGGGGCTCCGTCCTCGAAGAGCAGGGACGGCGAGGTGTACGGGGCGCCGATCGCCTTGAGCACCGAGTGGTGGACCTCTCCGGTGGCCGGGTCGGTGCGCCGGGGCGAGGCGAGCGAGTAGACGAGGTAGTCGACCGGGCCGTAGCGCTCGGTGAGGAGCTTGAGCACCTCGGCGCGGGTGGCGTCGGCGTAGGCGTCGGCGTTGACGAAGGTGAAGTCGCCGCCGTCGCGTTCGACCAGGGCGGAGGTCGCGGCGGTGCGGTACCAGCCGGCGGTGGCGGTGCGCCGCTCGGTGGCGGCGGCCTCGTAGGCGACGCCGATGCCGCGGATGCCCTGGCGGCGCAGCCCGGCGAGCAGGATCGCCTGGCCGTAGCCGGCGCTGGCGCCGAGGACCAGGGCGACCGGGGCCCGGCCGGCCGGCGCCGCGGGCTCGATGCGCCGCCACTGGCGGTCGACGGTGGCTTCGCTGCCGGCCGGGTGGGAGTTGACGATCAGGTAGCCCCGCTGCTTGGGGGTGATCTGCTGGTTGCTCACGCGGTGGCGCCCTCTCCGATCCGGAGATCGTGATCATGGTGTCGGTCGTCCGGAGCCTATCCGCGCCGGCGGGCGCCACCGCTGCCCTGCCGTCACGAAGATGCCGCCCGCAGTTGTCGGAGGTCGTCATTGCGGTGGGCGTCCGCGTCGGCTACTCCGTCCCGGCTCCCCGTCTCCCCGGCGGTTCGCGGGGCAGGTCGGCGGGCCGCGCGCGCCGGGCGGTCCAGCCGCCAGACCAGGGCGGTCCCGCTGCCGGCCGGGGCGACGGGCGGTGCCGCCGGCTCCTGGCGGAGTTCGGTGAAGCCCAGGCGGCGCGGGACGGCGGCGCTGGCGGTGTTGGCCCGGTCGTGCACGACTTCCAGGTAGGCCACCTCCGGCAGGGTGAACATCTCCTCGGCCAGCGCGGCCACCGCCCGGGTGGCGAGGCCCCGGCCGGTGGCGGCCGGGTGCAGCCAGTAGCCGACGCGCCGGACGCCGGGCCGGTCCACGCGGACGGTCTGGCACATGCCGACCGGGGTGCCGTCCTCGGCGATGGCGTAGGTGTACACCTCGCCGCTCGCCCACCAGGTGTCGCACCTGGCGAGCAGGGCCCGGGTGTGCTCCTCGTCGTGCCCGGCCACCCACGGCTCCCAGGGCCGCAGGTGGTCCAGGGACTCCTCGATCAGCGTGAAGGCCGCCGTGAAGTCCCGTTGCCCCTGCCAGCGCCGCAGCGCGAAGGCCCCGCAGTCGATGACGTCCCTCGGTCGCACCATGCCAGCCCCTGTCCCCTCCGGCCCGGATCGACTCCGCGGCCAGTCGTCAACTTCAGTTCAGGGTAAGGGCGGTGGGTGTCAGTGGCCGCCCCGCGGTTCGTCGCAGCCGCGGTGGTCCGGGTAGCCGTCGAAGGCCTCCACCTGGGTGGAGTCGGGGATCATCGTCCCGGTCAGGCACATCCCGGGGGCCTCGACGAGGAAGCGGACCGCGGTGCGCGAGACGGCGTACACGTTCGTCCTCTCCGCCGGGTAGCCGAGGCCGGCGAGCCGGCCGCGGGTGCTCTCCGGGGTGTAGTCGTTGCCCATGCGCAGCGGTTCGAGCGCCTCCTTGAGGCGCTGGGCGGCCGCCAGTCCGTCGCAGCGGCTCCGGCCGCGCAGCGGGAGGGGCACCTTGAAGCCGTGGTTCTCGGCGTAGTGGTCGGGCGGCAGGGTGGGCGCGGCCGTGGGGTCCGCCGTACGGGTGGGGGTCGGCGTCGGGGTCTCGCCGGGGCAGGGGAAGTCGACCGGCTTGCCCTGGGCCAGGGTCGCGGCCGTCGTCGGCGTGCCGGCGCCGGCGTCCTGGGCGGTGGTGCCCACATGTCTCGTCCCGCACCCCGCCGCCAGCACGGCGAGCGCCACCAGTGCCGGAATGCCGAGGCGCCCCCGCCGGGTCCTGATCGTCGTCATCCCGCGATGATGCCCCGGCGGGCCGGCCCGCGTCACCCGTTCGCGCCGTGGCCGTACCGGCCGGGCGGCCGAGTGGCACGGGCGGGTTGTGGAGGTTCGGTGCCCGTCGACTGCGCCGCGGTGCACCGGGTAGGCGCCGGACGGGGTCGCCGGTCCACCCGGGGCCGGCCTCACGGCCACAGGAGGGTCGTTCGATGCAGATGCCCGTCCACCCGATGCCCGTCACCTTCCCCGACAGCCCGCTGCCCGACGTCCCGGTCGTCGCGGAGCTGCGGTTCGACCCGAGCCTGCCGTACGCGGCCTGCCTGGCGTTCCCGCTGACGCCCTGCGCGTGCGTGCCGGTCGAGGCCCAGGTGTGCTGGTACTTCAGCCGCGAGCTGTTGAACGAGGGCCGGCACGCCCCGGCCGGGAGCGGCGACGTCCGGGTGAGCCCGGGGCACGAGGGCGAGGTGCTGATCACCCTGCGGGGGCCCGACGGCGCGCAGGCCGTGCTCAGCGCGCCGGAGGGGGAGGTCACCGCGTTCCTCTCGGACTCCTTCCTGCTGGTGCCGGCCGGCGCGGAGTCCGAGCACCTCGACGTGGACGCCGCGCTCGCCCGGCTGCTCGCGGAGGACTGACCGCCCGGACGACCACGCCCGGACGAACGGCCCGCACCGCCCGCACCACGCGGCCGACCGCGCCCGTTCCCCCGTTGGAGTGCTCTGCCGACGCCCGCCGCGGCAACCGCAGCACTCGACCGCCCCGTGCGCCGCGCGGCCCACTAGGTTCCTGCCGTGGACGAAACCAGGGCTTCGAAGGGGCGCGAGCCGTCCGCCGGCGAGCGCCTCACGGCCCGCCTGGACGGGCGGCTGCCGGTCACGGAGGCGGGCCGGGAGCTGCTGCGCAAGGTCTTCCCGGACCACTGGTCCTTCCTGCTCGGCGAGCTCGCGCTGTACAGCTTCGTGGTGCTGCTGCTGACCGGCGTCTACCTGACGCTCTTCTTCCGGCCGAGCATGAACGAGGTGGTCTACCAGGGCGCCTACCTGCCGCTCAGCGGCGTACGGGTGTCCGAGGCGTACGCGTCCACCCTGCGGATCAGCTTCGAGGTGCGGGGTGGACTGCTGATCCGCCAGGTCCACCACTGGTCGGCGCTGCTGTTCGTCTCGGCGATCGGGGTGCACCTGCTGCGGGTGTTCTTCACCGGGGCGTTCCGCCGCCCCCGCGAGCTCAACTGGGTGATCGGGGTGACGCTGTTCAACCTCGCGCTGCTGGAGGGGTTCTCCGGCTACTCGCTGCCCGACGACACCCTCTCCGGCACCGGACTGCGGATCGCCGAGGGCGTGCTGCTCTCGGTGCCGCTGGTCGGCACCTACCTCACCCTGTTCGCCTTCGGCGGCCAGTTCCCCGGGACGGACGTCATCCCCCGGCTGTTCACCGTGCACGTCCTGCTGGTCCCCGGTCTGCTGCTGGCCCTGGTCGGGGCGCACCTGACGCTGGTGGTGGTGCTGAAGCACACCCACTGGGCGGCCCCCGGCCGCACCAATCGCAACGTGGTGGGGATGCCGTTCTTCCCCCAGTTCCTCACCCGTACGGTGGGTCTGATGTTCGCGGTGGGCGGCGTGATGGCGCTGTCGTCCTTCCTCGCCGAGGTCAACCCGATCTGGCGGTACGGCTCCTACCGCCCCGACGTGGTCGGGACGGGCGCGCAGCCGGACTGGTACATCGGCTTCATCGAGGGGGCGCTGCGGCTGATGCCGGCCGCGGAGACCAGGGTGTTCGGGCACACCGTGTCCTGGAACGTCTTCCTGCCCGCCCTGGTGGTGCCCGGCCTGCTGTTCGCGGCGCTGTACGCCTACCCCTTCGTCGAGCGGTGGCTCGACGCCGACACCGGCGAGCACCACCTGTGCGACCGTCCGCGCAACCGGCCCACCCGCACCGCGCTGGGCACCGCCGGGATCACCGTCTACGCGGTGCTGCTGGTCGCCGGCGGCAACGACGTGATCGCGTACACCTTCGAGGTCTCCGTCAACGCGCTCACCGTGGCGCTGCGCACGGCGCTGATCGTGCTGCCGCCGGTGGTCTTCCTGCTCACCCGGCGCCTCTGCCTGGCCCTGCAGGCCAGGGACCGCGCCCGGCTGCTGGACGGCGACGAGACCGGCCGGATCGACCAGTCGCCCGACGGCGGCTTCTCCGGCCACCACCGCCCGGTGCCCGCGGCCGAGCGGTACGTGCTGCTGGCGCGCGCCGCGGAGGAGCCGGTCACCGCCGCCGAGGGGGCGCCGCGGCACGAGCGGGTCCGGGCCGCGGCGAGCTCCTGGTTCTTCCGCGACCGGGTCGAACTCCCCTCCACCGAGCGGGAGTCGGAGCGGATGACGGCCGTCCTCACCGCCCCGGCCCACCCCGCTCCCCCGGCCGTCCGGGCGCCCGAGCCCGCCCCGGGAGGCCCGCTCCGACGGCTGCTGCGCCGGCTCAGCCCGCGCCGTCGTCGCGGTACTGGAAGACGAAGCCGGCGACGGCGAGCGCGAGCACCAGGGCGCCGACGACGATCAGCCACCGGGCGAAGACCAGTCCCAGGGCGAAGACCGTCACGCCGACCGCCGCGAGCACGGGGTAGCCGCTGCGGGCCGGGAAGAACCCCAGCGGTCCGGCGGTCTCCGCGATCTCGGCCTCCTTGCGGTCCTGGGCCCGGCCGCCGCCCAGCCGCTGGTGCTGGACGAACCAGAACAGCGCGACCAGGCCGGACATCAGGAACGCCACCGTCAGGATCGCCTTGCCGGCCGGCTCCCGGGCCCAGAAGCCGTAGACGAGTCCGGTCACCGCGAAGAACGCCGTCATGACGGCGAACAGCCATCCCTCCGCCTTCACCGCCCGCTCCCCCGCTCGCCGGTGCGGCCCCGCGGCACGCCGGAGCCGCCGCCCGAGGCCCCCTCCGACGGCACCTCCGGATGGTGCAGGTCGAAGGCCGGCGACTCGGAGCGGATCCGGGGCAGCGCGTGGAAGTTGTGCGACGGCGGCGGGCAGGAGGTGACCCACTCCAGCGACCGGCCCCAGCCCCACGGGTCGTCCTCGGCGACCATCGCCCCGTACCTGGTGGTCCGCCAGACGTTGTAGAAGAACGGCAGGTTGGAGACCCCGAGCAGGAACGAGCCGATCGAGGCGCACACGTTCAGGGCGGTGAAGTCGTCGACCGGCAGATAGCTCGCGTAGCGGCGCGGCATCCCCTGGGCGCCGAGCCAGTGCATCACCAGGAAGGTGGTCTGGAACCCCGTGAACAGCATCCAGAAGTGGATCTTGCCCAGCTTCTCGTCGAGCAGCTTCCCGGTGAGCTTCGGCCACCAGAAGTAGAAGCCCCCGAAGGTGGCGAAGGCGACCGTGCCGAACAGCACGTAGTGCAGGTGGGCCACCACGAAGTAGCTGTCGGTGACGTGGAAGTCGATCGGGGGTGCGGCCAGCAGCACCCCGCTCAGCCCGCCGAACAGGAAGGTCACCAGGAAACCGATCGACCAGAGCATCGGGGTCTCGAAGGACAGCGAGCCGTCCCACATCGTCCCGATCCAGTTGAAGAACTTCACCCCGGTGGGCACCGCGATCAGGAAGGACATCAGCGAGAAGAACGGCAGCAGCACCTGGCCGGTGGCGAACATGTGGTGCGCCCACACCGACATGGACAGCGCGGTGATGGCGATGGTCGCGCCGATCATCCCGTAGTAGCCGAACAGCGGTTTGCGACTGAACACCGGGATGATCTCGCTGATGATGCCGAAGAACGGCACCGCGACGATGTACACCTCCGGGTGGCCGAAGAACCAGAACAGGTGCTGCCACAGCAGCGCCCCGCCGTTCGCCGCGTCGAAGGCGTGGGCGCCGAACTTGCGGTCCGCCTCCAGGCAGAGCAGCGCGGCGGTCAGCACCGGGAAGGCCAGCAGCACCATGACGGAGGTGAACAGCACGTTCCAGGTGAAGATCGGCATCCGGAACAGCGTCATGCCCGGTGCCCGCAGGCAGGTGATGGTGGTGATGAAGTTGACCGAGCCCAGGATGGTGCCGAGCCCGGCCACCACCAGTCCGAACACCCACAGGTCCCCGCCCGCCCCGGGCGAGAACAGCGGACCGTTCAGCGGCGCGTACGCGAACCAGCCGAACGAGGGCGCGCCCTGGGTGGTGAGGAAGCCGCTCAGCACCATCAGCCCGCCCAGCAGGAAGGCCCAGTAGGTGAAGGCGTTCAGCCGGGGGAAGGCGACGTCCGGCGAGCCGATCTGCAGGGGCATGATCGCGTTGGCGAACCCGGCGAAGGTCGGGGTGGCGAACAGCAGCAGCATGATCGTGCCGTGCATGGTGAACAGCTGGTTGTACCGCTCGTTCGACAGCAGCCCGGTGTCCGGCCCCATCAGCTGGGCCCGCATCAGCAGCGCGAGCACGCCCCCGACCAGGAAGAAGCCGAAGGCCGTCGCCAGGTAGAGGTTCCCGATGACCTTGTGGTCCGTGGTGAACAGCCAGCGCAGCAGCGTGCTGCCCTGCCTGACCCGTGCCCGGGTGCGGTCCTGCGCACGGGGCGGCGCGGTGGACGAAGCGCTCATGGAACCTCCGCTACGGAGCCGGTGACGCCCCCGGTCGCGGCGCCGACCCCCTCCCCGGAACGGCGGAGGGCCCGCCCTCGCACGCCATCGCCGACCCTAGCGGCGGCAGCCCCGGCCGCCGGGGCGCCACGCGGTACCTTCGACCGGGTGGCGCCGCCGTCCCCGGGGGCGCGTCGGGCTCAGCGCTCCCGCAGGTCGGGGACCACCTCGCGCAGGCGCTCGGCACCGATCGCGCCCGCCCGCAGCAGGACCGGCACCTCGCCGGTGATGTCCACGATCGAGGAGGGCACGGCGGCCGCGGTCGGGCCCCCGTCGAGGTAGACGGCCACCGAGTCGCCGAGCATGCCCTGGGCGGCGTCGCAGTCCTGCGGCGAGTCCTGCCCGGTCAGGTTCGCGCTGGAGACGGCCAACGGCCCGGTGGCTTCGAGCAGTTCGATGGCGACCGGGTGCGCGGGCATCCGCACCGCGACCGTCCCGCCGGTCTCGCCGAGGTCCAGCTCGACCGACGCCAGGTGGCGGGCGACCACCGTCAGCCCGCCCGGCCAGAACTCCTTGACCAGGTCCCGCGCGCGCTCCGTCACCTCGACCAGCCCGTCCAGCGCCTCCGGGGAGCCGACCAGCACCGGCGAGGGCATGTTCCGCCCCCGGCCCTTGGCCCGCAGCAGGCGGTCGACCGCCTCCGGCACGAAGGCGTCCGCGCCCACCCCGTACACGGTGTCCGTGGGCAGCACCACGAGCTCACCGCGGCGCACCGCGGCCACGGCCTCGCGCAGCCCGGCTGCGCGCTCGGACGGGTTCGAGCAGTCAAAACGACGAGTCATCAGGGGTCTCCACCGGCGGGCCGCCAGCCCGCACCGTTCCTCCGCCCGGCCACCTCTCCGGCCGGACACGACCTGGTCAGCCTACCCTTCCCGGGTCCACGGCCCGGCGGCGGTGGCCGCCTGGCCCTCGGCCGCTCGGGTGGCGCGGGACGGCGGCGCCGCACCCGGCCGTCCTCCCCGGGGGCGGGTACCGGCGGCCGGACGTAGGTTGCCGACATGACCAGTGACGAGACGGTCCCGGCGGTGGGAGTGCGCCCGGTGGACGAGGTGTTCGCCGCCATCGACAAGGTCAACCGGCGGCCCCGGCCCTGGAGCGGCTTCGAGCACGGTGTGCTCGGCGCCTACCGGTGGGCCGCCGGCGCCCAGGTCGCGGCGCCGGTCACCGCCGCCGCCACGGCCGCCGCCACCGACGGCGCCACCGGCCCGTGCCACGCCCAGCTGCTGGCCGAGTGCCAGGCCGCCGCCGTCCACCTCCACCGGGTCCGCACCCAGGGCTCGGACCACAGCTACGTGCTGGGGGTCCACCGGGCACTGGCCTGGCTCTGCGGACTGCACGAGGACCGCCCCTGAGCGGGGCGGGCCCGGGCCTCCCGGCACTGAACGGCCGGCTCACGGCGCTGTACAGGGGTCAGATCCGGTCAGTAGTAGTGGCGGCGGCCGCCGACGGCGTGCCCGAGCGCCCCGGCGACCCACAGGACCAGACCGATGGCGACCAGCACGATGCCGATGGTCCAGAGGATCGAGATGCTGGTGACGAAGCCGATGATGAGCAGGATGACGCCGAGGATAATCACGAGGGTCTCCCGGGTTGACGGGTGGCTGGCGACGGGGGCGGCCCTCGTCGGCTCGAACCGGCCGGGACGTCCCCGGGAAGCGGGCCGGTCTCGCCCGGCCCGTCTCCACACCCCACGCGTGTACCGCGGTACGGCCGGGGCAAACCGGACGGGCACTCCCGTCGGCGCCGGTGACGGCTCAGCGCCGGTGACGGCTCAGCGCCGGTGGCGGCCGCGCCGGCGGCGGGGCGGGGCGGCCACCCGGGGTGCGGGCAGGAAGAGCCGGGCCAGCTCGCGGCCCAGGTTGACGCCGATGGCGAGGGCCATCGCCATCGCGCCGGCCCGGCCGATGAGGCTCAGCCCGGCCTCGGGCTCACCCCGGACGAAGGCGAGCATCCCGAAGTACAGCACCGAGCCGGGCAGCAGCGGGCCGAGCGCGGCGGTGATGTGTGGCAGCGCCGAGCTGCCCCGGCAGCGCGCCATGAGCTGGCCGGAGAGGCCCACCAGCCCGGCGGCCAGGCCGGTGGCCAGGATCGGCTCGCCGCCCGCGTTCACCAGCACCCCGTACGTGGTCCAGCCGGCCGCGCTGTTCAGCAGGACCGCCGGCAGCGTGGCCGGCTCGGTGTTCAGCAGCACCGCGAACGCCAGGGTGAGCAGCACCGCGGCGGCGAGCTGCAGCGGCGGGTTCACCGCCCCGGGCGGGACGTCCTGGGCGGCGAGGTCGGCGCCGTTGTTGACGCCGACGTAGAGCACCGTCATCACCCCGATGACCACGCCGGCCATCAGGTACAACGCCTCGAGCAGCCGGGCGGCGGCGGTGAGGTAGAAGCCCGCCAGGCCGTCCTGGGCCGCGGCCACCATGGGCCACCCGGGCAGCAGCGCGTACAGCCCTCCGGTGATCACCACCGAGCCGCGCAGGTGCAGTCCGTTGAACGAGAGCAGGATGCCGATCAGGGCGGCGGGCACCGCCGCCACCACGAACTGGTAGAACGCCGGGAGGTCGTGGCGTGCCACCAGTGCCGAGCACCGCTCGCCCGCCAGCGCGGCGACGACGGCGCTGGCGAACACCAGCCAGGCCCGGGCGTCGGCCCGGCCGCCGATCAGCAGGGTGGCGGCCCCGGCCATCCCCCCGCAGGAGAGCACGAACAGCCGCCCGGAGTAGCGGCGGCTGTGCCGGCGGGCCGCCAGCAGGTGTCCGTGCGCCTCGGGGACGGTCATCCCGCCCACGGCGATCCCGGTGACCAGCCGGAACACGGCGGCCAGCCGCGCGTAGTCGACGGACGGGCGGCGGACGGAGCACTCGGCCGTCAGCGAGGGCTCCGACGGCCCGGGCTGGTACGAGATCGCCACCCGGGTGAAGGTGACCTGCGGGTCGCACGGGTGGAGCCGGTAGGCGTGGGCGACGGCCAGCATGGCGGCCTCGACGTCCTCCGCCGCCTCGCCGCTGGCCAGCAGCAGCTCGCCGACCAGCAGCGCGAGGTCCAGCACCTGAGCCGGCTCGACGCCCGCCGGCGGATCCGCGCCGGCGCCCTCCGGCGCGGGCCTGCGGTCGGCCGTCGGGGTGCGCAGCAGCGGCAGCATCATGTCGGGCCAGGGGGCCGCGGCGGCGTCTCCCTCGGGGCCGGGACGGGCGCCTGGCTCGCGCCGTCCGGGCGCGGGGGCCTGGGGCGGCACCCGTTCGGGCCGGGTGGGGTGTCCTTCCGGGCCGGCGGGCGCGCCGAACTGCTCGTGTTCCGTCATCGCGACTCCCTGACCCCACCCCCTCCGTCACCATCGTGCAGCCCTTCCACTACCCGGAGTGACGCTGTGGCGAACGCGCCACACCCGGCACACCCGTCCGAACCGGAGCACGACCGGCCGTACACGCCCCGTCACCCCGCGCGTGCCGACCTCGGGGGCGGCGGGGCCGGTCGGCCGGCGGTCTCCGGGCGGGCCACCGGACGGCCTCGCGGCCGGATTCGGGACGGCTGCGGTGGGTACACGCGGCTGCGCAGCGACCCGAGCCGGAAGGAGGCGTCGGCGATGCCCCGAGGATCCGGTCCCAAGCGGGAGCGCCAGTACGAGCACATCAAGGAGAGCGCGCTCGACCGGGGCGAGAGCGAGAAGCGGGCGAAGGAGATCGCCGCCCGTATGGTGAACAAGGAGCGTGCCCGGCACGGCGAGTCGAAGACCGCCAGCCGGAGTTCGACCCACGACATGTCCTCCGGCCGGCGCGGCGGACAGCGCTCGCACCGGGACGCCCAGGGCCCGACCTACGACCAGCTGTACAACGAGGCCAGGCAGCGCGGCATCGAGGGCCGTTCCAGGATGAACAAGCGCCAGCTGGCCCACGCGCTCGGCCGCTGAGCGGCGCGCGCCACCCGAGGAGGTGCCCCGATGACCGTCCCGATGCCCCCTGATCCGGACACCCGGCCGACACCCCGACCCGACCCGACGCCGGGGCCCGGCGAGCCCGACCCCGCGCCGCCGCCGATCCCGCCCTTCCCACCGCCGGAGCCGATTCCGGACCCCGATCCGGCGCCGCTTCCGCAGCCGCACCCCGGACAGGCCTGACGGCGCCGCCCGGCCCGCACAGTGCCGGCGAGCGGCCCGGACGGGCGGCCCGGCGGTCGCGACCGGGCTGCGGATCGACGGCGTGCACGTGTGGGACTTCTCCGAGGTGCCCGGCGGCGTCCTGGTGCGCACCGAGGAGACCCACACCGGCCCCCAGGTCGACGCGAACGTCCCCGCCGCCACCGGCATCCTCCGCCAGGGTCTCGAGGGCTGGCTGCACGACCTGAAGGCCGCCGCCGAGTCCCGCGCCCGGTAGGGCCACCCCGCCGGACCGGGCAACCGCCGCACCCGGCAGGCCCGGTGGCCGCCCTGTCCGCCCCCGTCCCTGTCCCTGTCCGCCCCGTCGGGTGCCCGCTCAGCGGGCGAGCAGCCCCTGCCGGCCCGCGTAGGCCGCGAGGCCGTCCGCCGTCGAGCCGGCCCAGCCGACGTACCCGTCCGGCCGGACCAGGAACACGCCGGTGCCGTACACCTCGTAGGCCGGGATGCGGACCACCGGGGCGGCGAGGGCGGGCAGCGGGGCGTCCGTACCGACGGTGAGCAGCGTCCAGTGCGGCCCGCGGAAGGCGTCGAACAGCCGGGTTCCGCCCCGGCGGCCGTCCGGCGCGCGGTCGCCGGCCCGCAGCGCGTCCGCCGGGAGGTCCGGCCGGGTCTCCACGGAGAGCGCGGACTCCCGGTAGCCGACGCCGAGTTGCTGGGTCGCCCGGCCGCGGCGCTGCTCGCCGCGGTGCACCCGGGTGGACAGCGCCAGCATCCGCGCCGCGTTGGCGCGGCGCTCCTCCTCGTAGCTGTCCAGCAGTTCCCCGCCCGCTCGGCCGGCCAGCACCGAGGCCAGCTTCCAGCCCAGGTTGTAGGCGTCCTGGACGCTGGTGTTCAGCCCCTGCCCGCCGGCCGGCGAGTGGACGTGCGCGGCGTCGCCCGCGAGGAACACCCGGCCCGCGCGGAATCGGTCGGCGAGCGCCGCGCGCGGGCGGAACTCGGAGATCCAGCGCAGTTCGGTGACCTGCTCGGCGGTCAGGTGGGAGCGGGCCGCGACCACCTCGCGCAGCCCGTCGAGGGTCTGGTCGACGACCGTCCCCTCGGGGAACCCGGCGACCAGCTGGAAGTCCTCGGTGCCGCCGAGCGGGCAGATCGCCAGCACGCCCTCCTCGGCCGGGAACACGTGCCAGTGGTCGCGGCCCAGCCCGTCGACCCGGACGTCCGCGACCAGCATCGGGGCGGGGTCGACGGTCTCGCCGGTCATCCCGATGCCGAGCAGTCGCCGCACCGTCGAGCGCCCGCCGTCCGCCGCGACGAGGTACCGCGCCCGGACCGGGCCGCCGGTGGCGAACTCGGCGGTCACCCCCGCCTCGTCCTGCGCCAGGCCGACCAGCTCGCGCCCGAACGCGACCTCGCCGCCCAGCTCGCGCAGCCGCCCGTACAGCACCTGCTGGGTGCGCCACTGGGGCAGCATCAGCGTCTCGGTGTACGGCTCGGCCTCGGAGGGCTCGGTCGGGTCGTACACCGAGCGCTCGCCCTGCGGCTCGCCGTCCCGCCAGAACAGGTTGGGCGGGTAGGGGCCGGCCAGCGCGCGGACCCGGTCGAGCACGCCGAGGTCGTCGAACACCTCCAGCGTGCGCGGCTGCAGGCCCTTGCCGCGCGAGCCGGGGAAGAGTTCCGTGCCGCGCTCGACCAGGAGGGCGGTGACGCCGTGCCGGGCGAGGTCCGCCGCCAGGGCGAGTCCGGTGGGGCCGGCGCCGATGACCAGGACGTCCGTGTGCATGCCGCGAGAAGCCACGGCAACCTCCTTAACGTTGTTAAGTAGCCGTTGCCGACAGCCTGCACTTAACGGCGTTAAACTGTCAACCGTGACCTCGCAGAGAACGCAGAGAACCCCCAAGCTCGACCGCGGCCAGGTCGTCGACGCCGCCCTGGAGCTGCTGAACGAGGCCGGCCTGGACGGCCTGACGCTGCGCGCCATCGCCGCCCGGCTCGACGTCAAGGCGCCCGCGCTGTACTGGCACGTCAAGGACAAGCAGGCGCTGCTGGACGAGATGGCGACGGAGATGATGCGCCGGATGACCGCCCGGGCGGGGGAAGGCCCGCGGGGCGACTGGCGGGACGTCTACCTGAGGACCATGCGCACCCTGCGCGCCGAGCTGCTGCGCTACCGCGACGGCGCGAAGGTCTACAGCGGCGCCCGGTTCACCGACACCGGCTACGCGGCGGGCCTGGACGCCTCGCTGCGCGTACTGGTCGAGGCCGGCTTCACCCCGGCCGCCGCCGCCCGGGCCTGGCAGACCGCCTACAGCTACACCATCGGCTACGTCATCGAGGAGCAGGCGATGGGCCCCAACCCCTTCGACGGCGAGGAGGGCTACGACGTGGACGCCCGCGCCGAGCGCCTGGCTGCCCACCCGCTGGCCGCCGAGTCGGGCCGGGTGATGTTCCAGGACTTCGACGAGGGCTTCGAACAGGGCCTGGCGGCGGTGCTCGCCGGGGTCGAGGCCACCCTGCTCGGCTGAGAAACGGCACCGCCGGGCCCGTACGGGGCCCGGCGGTGTCCGCACCGCACGGGAGCGGTCAGGCGGTCATGAACTCGCCCACCCGCAGCGCCCGCCGCACGATCCGGACGTCCCCGACGTACCCGTGGAAGACCTTGTCCAGCGCCCCCGCGTACGCGTAACCGCCCAGCATCCACGGCCGCCCCAGCGTGGCCAGCCCGACCGCGGGCGTCGCCGGGTTGCGCGCCACCTCGCAGCCCTCGACGTACATCCGGCTGAGCTTCCCGTCGTTGACCACCGCGACGTGCCACCACCGGTCCAGCGGCAGCTGGTGCCCCCAACAGGTGGACGCCCCGGTCTGGTTGAGCGGGTAGACGCACCACTGGAGGGCCGGCGCCTCGGAGAGGCTGAGCGTCACGACCGGCTCGTCGGCGTCCGTCCCCGGCCCACTCCGGCCCGCCTCACCGCTCGTCCCCCACCGGCTGAGCAGGGCGGACCAGCGGCTCTGCGCGGAGTCCCAGTCGGCGGGCAGCTTGAAGAACGCCTCGACGGTGAACCCGCGCTCGAAGGTCTCCCGGTTCAGCGGCGCGGTGGGCACGGTCTGGAGGTAGCTGCCGCGCACCGGCGAGCGGGTGCCCCGGAACAGCAGGCTGCCGTGGCCAGGCTGGTCCGGGTGGTGCTCGGCGGACCAGCCGAGCGCGCCGTCGGGCGTGCCGGGGGCGCTCTGCCAGAGCAGGTCGTTGCCCTGCCCGGTCAGGTCCTTGACGACCTGCTGCGGGGCGACGGCCGTACCGTCCCCACCGCCGTTGTCGAACCGCCAGTACGCCGCCGTGTCCCGCACCAGCAGCTCGCTCGCCCGGCGCGCCGGGCGCGGCGGGACCGGTGCGAAGCCGGCGAAGCGCCGCTCGAAGTCGATCGCCAGCGAGAAGCGGTCCACGTCCGAGGTCAGCTCGGCGTGCTCGGCGGCGAGCGCGTTGCGCTCCTCGGCCGCGATCTGCTGGATCCACGGCGAGAACGTCGACACGTCGACGGTGCCGCGGTCGAGGTCGAAGCGGTACGTCCGGACCATCGCCGCGCCGCCGTAGTAGCGGTCCTGGTAGTTGGTGATGTGGACGTGCACGTCGTGGCCGGCCCGGTTCTTCAGCACGGTGCGCCCGGGCGGCCAGTAGTGCCCGTTGACGGTGAGGAAGATCTGGTCGTTGCCGTCGATCAGCCGCTCCCAGAGCCGCTTCCCGTTGTCGGACAGCTCGGCGCGGCCGCTGTCGTCGGCGTACGCCAGGTCGTGGGTGGTCAGGATCACCGGGACCTTCGGGTTGGCCGCGATCATCGAGTTCGCCCAGGCGAAGCCCGCGTCGGAGAGCCGCCAGTCCAGCGAGAGCACCATCCAGTCGCGGCCGGCCGCCCGGAACACGTGGCAGGTGTTGTAGCCGTCCGGGCTGGAACCGCGGTACCCGGCGGTGCGGGCGGCCCTGGCCTTGCCGAAGGTCTCCAGGTACGGGGTGCTGCCGCGCTGGTCGTCGGTCGAGGAGCGGACGTCGTGGTTGCCGGCGAGCACCCCGTAGGCCGCACCCGCGTCGTCCAGCAGGCCGAACACCTTGGTGACGGCGGCGTACTCGACGGCCAGCCCGTTCTCGGTGACGTCGCCGAGGTGGGACAGGAAGACGATGTTGTCGTCCGTTCCGTCCTCCCGGTTGACCCCGCCGTCCAGCACGTAGCGGATCGAGGCCTCCAGCGGCGCCGGGTGGATCCGGTCCTGGTCGAACAGGTACTGGGTGTCCGGCAGGACCACGACGGTGAACTGCCGGGCGTCCGGGTCGGGCTGCCAGCGCCCGTTCCCCTTGCCCTTCTTGGGCTTCCTGGCGGCCGTACCGGCCCCGCCCGTCGGCTCGGACCCGGCCGCCCGCGCGGGCGCCGCACCGAGCAGGCCGAGCCCGGCGGTGCCGACCCCGGCGCCCACCAGACCGGCCCCGCGCAGGAACCGGCGCCGGCCGGCCGCGGCCGGCCCCTCCCCGTCGAGGTCGGCGGTCTGCGGGCAGCCGCACTCGTGCTCGGTCGCCTGGATGTCGTGCATGTTTCGCTCCCGGAAGTGGTGTGGGCCCTGACGGTAGGTACCGGAATCGGTCGTGGATCATCGGCCGGGCCACGGCCCGCTGAACAGCGGCCGAATCCGACGGACGGCACCGGGGCGGCGGCCCCCCGGCCGGCCGGTGCGCCAGGAGTGCGTTGCGTCCCCGGCCGGCCCGTGCACCCGGAGTGCGTTGCGTCCCCCGGCGGCCGGTGCGCCAGGAACGCGTTGCGGCCCCCGGCCGTCCGGTGCGCCCGGGGTGCGTGCCCGCACGGACCGGCCGTAGAACGGGAGGGGAGGGCACCCGCCGGCGAGTGCCGCCGGGACGGAGGAGGTGGCTGCGATGGGACTGCCCCTGGCGGCCGGACACGTGCTGGTACGGCTCGGCGAGGGCCCGCAGGACGCGGCCGAGGCGGTGCTCGACGCGCTGGAGGCCGCCTTCCCGACCCACACCGGGCGCGGCCGGACCCTGATCGGCAACGCCTGGGAGGATCCCGCCACCGTGACCTCGGAGGGCGTCCGGGTGGTCGCCGCACCCCGGATCCACCGCGCCCCCTCCGCCCCCGCGCCGAGCCCGTCGGCGAGGCTCTCCCAGTCCTTCGACGCCCACTGGGCGGGCTCGCCAGGGCCGCCGGTCACGCTGTCCGGCGGGCTGGCCGCAGACCTGCTCGGCGGCCCGGAGGACGTCGAGCGGGTGCTGCGCGCACTCGCCGCCCTCTGCCGGACGCGGGAGGAGGGCCGCGAGCGGCAGGGGCCCCAGCTGGCGGTCCGGCTGCGGCTCGCCCGGCGCGACCGGCCGGACGGGCCCGACCAGCCCGACCAGCCCGACCAGCCCGACTGAGCGCCCACCGGCGTGTGCCGGCGCCGGACCCGGGTAGGCGCGCCGACGGAACACAACCGGCTGACTCCGTTCGGGGGCCGTCATGGCCGTACAGCGCAGACCAGGCATGCAGCGCGGGGGCGGGGCGCGCCGCCCGAGCGGCGAGCGCCACGACTTCCCCCACGCCCCCCAGGGCTCCGGCCGGACGACGCCGCAGCTCCGGCCCCAGAAGACGGTGCGCCGGGGCACCGAGCCGGTGACCGCCCGCTCCGACCTGGAGCTGCGGCGGCTGCTGTCCCGGATCTTCCTGGTCCTGTTCCTCGCCGGGACGGTGGCCTTCGCCGTACTGGCCGCACTGGCCGCCCCTGGCCCCGCGCCCGACCAGGGGACCTACTCCTTCTTCGCCGCCCTGTGCGGCGGGTTCGCCGGCCTCGCCGGGCTCGACCTGCTGGTGATCAGGCGCCGCCTGACCGCCGGCCAGGGCCGCGACCGGGCCGACGCCCCGGGCACGAGGCCGGGGCACGGCACCGCGGCGCGGCCGGGTGCCGACCGGCGGACGTGAGCGGGTGTGGCGGTTCCCTGGGCTCGGGGTTCCCTGGGCTCGGGGTTTCCGAAGTTCGGGGGTTCCGGAGTTCGGGCTTTCCCGGACGCGACGCTTCCCCGGCGCGGGGTTTCCCGGGCCCGGGTTTCCGAGCCGGCGCGACGGGCAGGCGTGGCCTCGCAGGAGACCCCGTCCCAGTGCCGAGGAGGGCACCATGACCCGGAAGATCAAGGAGATCATGACCCCCGCCCCGGTCACCGTCCCCCGGCTCGCCTCGGTGCGCGACACGGCCCGCTGGATGCGCGACGCCGCCATCGGCGACGTCCTGGTGGCCGGCGACGACGACGAGGTGTGCGGGCTGGTGACCGACCGCGACCTGGTGGTACGGGTCCTGGCCGCGGGCAAGGACCCGGACAGCACCCGGGCCGGTGACGTGTGCAGCTCCGAGCTGGTCGGCGTCGGCCCGGACGACGACGTCGAGCACGCCGTGGACCTCATGCGACGCCACGCCCTGCGCCGGCTCCCGGTGCTCGAGGACGGCCGGGCGGTGGGCGTCGTCTCGCTCGGCGACCTCGCGACGGACCGGGAGGTGGGGGCGGCGAGCCTGGGCTCCGCGCTCGCCGACATCAGCGCCGCCGCGCCGGACACCTGACCACACCGGACCGCCCTGACCACGCCGGACCGCGGAGCCCGCACCGCCCGGCCCCTCGGTCGCCCGAACTCCCGGGCGGACCTGGTGACCGCGCATCCCAACCACTTCCGGCCCACAACCATCCCACCGGGTCTGGCCCGGTGGCCGTTCGGCAGACCCCGGGTTTGCATGGACTCACCGAGCCCCCAGCGATCCGGAGGTAGCGCCGTGTACGAGATGTGGGCCGAACACGACCCGGCGGTGACCCCGCCCGCCGTGGTGTGGCACGTGGTGGCGAAGGACGACGCGACGTCCTCGCTCTGCGGACGGTTCCTGGAGCCCTCCCAACGCGTCGTCCCGGCAGCCGACGGCACCGGTTCGGCCGGCGGGCCGGACCGGTACTGCGACCCCTGCCTGGTCACCGTGCGCGAGGCCCTGGCCGCCAGCGCGCGGTGACCGTCAGTCGCGACGCCCGCCTCGTCGCCTGCTCTCCTTGGCCGCCTTCGCCGCGTTCACCGCCTTCGCCGCGGCATTCCCACCGCCTTCGGTGCGGCATCCGTCGCCTTCTGTACGGCATCCGTCGCCTTCGCCGGGCACGCGTCACCGCCCCGTGCTCAGGGCAGCGGCACCGCCATCAGGCACGGGTGCCGGCTGCCGGTTCCGGAGGCGGCCAGCACGGTGGCCACCTCGCCGGTGATCTCCACCCGAAGGCCGCCGTCCGCGCTCTCCCAGACCGGGCCCCCGTCGGGCCCCACGATCTGCGTCTCGTGCACGACGACCACGCTCAGGGGGGCGTGCCCGCCGATCGGGCCGGGGAGCGTCACCGCGTAACGGCGCGTGAGGCTTCTCATCTCGGCCTCCTTCTCTCCCCACCCTGCGTCATCGATTCTCCCCACGTCCAACCGCTTGTACACGGAGGACCTTGGTCCGCCCGGGGAGACCGATGCCACTCGGCGCGCCTACCCCGGCCCGGCGCGCTCACACACCGGGACGCCGGGACGACCGGATCGGGCCGGCGCCGCAGAGCGAACCGTCGCGGCATGGGTCATCGTGACCTGAGAGGACACCCGGCCGAGCCCGAGGAGACCGCCCGTGGGAGACAACGGCGCCGGACCCGACCGGCGGCCCGCGCCGCTGGGCAGCCGCCGTCCCCGGGTGCCCGCGCGCCGGAGCCGACCGGGAGCCGCGGGCCCCGGCCCGTCCGGGGACCGCGTCCCCTCCGGGCTGCGGACGACGGCCGGGTACACCTGGCGGCTGGCGCTGCTCGGACTCGCCGCCTATCTGGTCGTCTACGTCCTCGCCCGCCTCCAACTGCCGGTCATCGCCGTGTTCGTGGCACTGGTGATCACCTCCGTGCTGCGGCCGCCGGTCGACCTGCTGGCCCGGGTGACGCCGCGCCCACTGGCCGTCCTGCTCTCCTTCCTCTGCGCCCTCGCACTCGTCGGCGGGGTGCTGACGCTGGTCGGCACGACGGTCGCCGACGAATGGGCCCGGCTGGGCAACGAGCTCCGCGGCGGCCTCTCCCGGATCGACCACTGGCTCACCGGCACCCCCTTCCACCTGCGGCCCGGCACCGTCACCGACCTGCGGTCCAAGATCGGCGACTTCATCTCGGCCCACCGCTCCACCCTGCTCAACACCGCGCTCAGCGGTGCCGGCCGGGTCGTCGAGCTGGTCACCGGGCTGGCTCTCGCGGTGTTCTGCTCGGTGTTCTTCGTGCACTCCGGCGACCGGATGTGGTCCTGGGCGCAGGAGCAGCTGCCGGCCCGTAGCCGGTCGGCGTGGGACCGCGCCGGCCGCGCCGCCTGGCGCACCTTCGCGGGCTACACCCGGGGGGTGCTGATCGTGGCGGCCTCCAACGCCGTGCTGGTGGGCATCGCGCTGGCGATCCTGGGCGTTCCGCTGGTCCTGCCGCTGATGGTGCTGGAGTTCGCGGCGACCCTCGTTCCGCTGATCGGTTCCCCGATCGCCCTGGCGATCGCCGCCGTGGTCGCGCTCGCCGCCCGCGGCCCGCTGATCGCGCTGCTGGTGCTCGCGCTGATCGTGGTCATCGGCCAGATCGAGGGCCACCTGCTGCATCCGCTGGTGCTCAGCTGGTCCGTCCGCATCCACCCGGTGGTCATCGCCGTCTCGGTGGCCGGCGGCGCGGTGCTGGCCGGGGTCCTGGGCGCGGTGGTGGCGGTGCCGGTGGTGGCGGTCGGCTGGGCGGTGCTCACCGAGCTGCGCTCCCGGGGCGGGCCCGGCCGTTCACCGGCGCAGCCCCCTGCGGCGGGCGACCTGTCGGGCCACCGCGAGGACGAGGGTCGGCGTCCAGACCAGGGCGAAGCCGACCAGCACGGCGGGTGAGTGCGCGTCGGCGCTGACCAGCAGCAGGCCGGCCGACAGCGCCAGCAGTACCGCCAGCACGGCGGGCGGCACCCGCGCGGCGACACCCAGGGCCCGGTCCGGCAGCGGGCCGGGCCGGCACCGCATGGTGCGCATCGCGCGGTCGAGCCGTTCGTCCGCCCGCAGGCCGTCCTCGATCTCCAGCAGGAGCCTCAGCTCCTCGCGGGAGAGCCCGGGCCCGTCCACGGCCGTCACCTCCGGTCCCCCGGCACGTAGGCGGCTACCCGGCCGGGGCGCTCCGTAACACCGGCCGGGCGGCCTCGGGCCGGGATGGCCCACGGACCGGTGACCTGGCAGGATTCCCGCTGAACGGTGCCGAAGGAGCCACTCGCCGCTCCTGCGGCACGCCCCGCGACCGAAAGGCCACCCCGTGTCCACTCCCAGCACCGTCGCCGTCGAACGGGCGGACGCCCGGAACCGGTACGAGATCTCCGTCGACGGCGAGCTCGCCGGCTTCACCGAGTACCGGGACCACGAGCAGCAGCGCGTCTTCTACCACACGGAGATCGACGAGGCCTTCGCCGGCCGGGGCCTCGCCTCGCACCTGGTCCAGGAGGCGCTGACGGACGTGCGCGCGGCCGGGAAGCGGGTCGTGCCGATCTGCCCGTACGTCGCCAAGTTCCTGCTGAAGCACGAGGAGTTCGCCGACATCACCGACCCCGTCACCCCGGAGGTCAAGGGCTGGCTGCGCACCCGGCTGTACTGATCCGGCTGTACTGACCGCCCCCGCGCGGCCGGCAGTGGTCGACCCAACGGACCCCCCGAGGTGGGGCCGTTGGGCCCTGGCCGCGTGGTCGGGTGGCCCGGGATCCTGGTCGCCGGTATGCGCCGGGAGTGGAAGGGCCTGGGATGGGCGAGTTGGTCACGGTGAGGGCGTTCGAGGGGCTGACCGGCGAGGTCCTGGCCGAGGCGCGGGCCCGGGTGGCCGCCGCGGCGGCGGCTCCAGGGGTGGGGACGCTGGTCGAGGCCCTGCGGGTCCGGTTCGCGGCCGTGGCCGGGGGCGTGCTGGCGCAGGTGAACGCCGAGGTCGACGGCCGGCGGATCCGCGTCCAGGAGGCCGCCTCCGGGCTGGGTGACTCGCTGGACCGGGTGAGCGAGGCGCTGCGCGGCAGGATCCGGGCCGTCACCGGGGCCTGGGCGCCGCGCCCCTGGTCGGGCCTCCGTACAGCCGCGTCCACCGGCTCGGGCGGCGTGGGCGTCCCCGAGCTCCGGGTGGTCCGGCGCAAGGAGCCCTCGCTGGTCTGGTGCTCGCCGGAGGCCGCCGCCCGGACCATGGACGCGATGGACTACGACATCCACCTGTTCACCGATCCGGCGACCGAGACGGACGCCGTGGTCTACCGGGTCGGGCCGACCGGCTACCGCCTCGCCCGTACCGTCCCCGCCGGGCCGGCGGGCCGCCGCACCTCGCCGATCACCCTCAGTCCGTACGGCGCGCCCCGGCTGACGGAGGCGCAGGCCGTCGACCGGTTGGCGGGCGCGGAGCTGCCGTTCCTGTTCTTCGCCCACCCGGACAGCGGCCGGGGCCGGGTGCTCTACCGCCGCTTCGACGGACGGCTCGGCCTGATCACCGGGCGCGCCTGACGGTCGCCGGAGCCGCGCGCCGCGCCCCCGCCCAGCGACTGGGACGGGGGCGCGGCGCATCTGCCCCGGACGGCCTTGTCACATGTTGATCATGTGCCCGGCGAGGCCGTGGACGGCCTCCTTGACCGCCTCGCCCAGGGTCGGGTGGGCGTGCACGTTGCGGGCGACCTCGTGGACGGTCAGGTCCCACTGCTGGGCCAGCGTCAGCTCCGGGAGCAGCTCGGTGACCTCGGGGCCGATCAGGTGGGCGCCGAGCAGCTCGCCGTGCTTGTTGTCGCTGATGACCTTGACGAAGCCGATCGGGTGACCGAGGCCGTGCGCCTTGCCGTTGGCGGTGAACGGGAACTTGGCGACCTTGACGTCGTGACCCAGCTCGCGCGCCTGGGCCTCGGTGTAGCCGAAGGAGGCGATCTGCGGCTGGCAGTAGGTGGCGCGCGGGATCATGACGAAGTCGACCTCCATCGTCTCCGCCCCGCCGATGGTCTCGGCGGCGATCACGCCCATCGTCTCGGCGGCGTGCGCGAGCATCAGCTTGGCGGTCACGTCGCCGATCGCGAAGATGTGCTCGACGCTGGTGCGGCCCCGGCCGTCCACCGCGATGGCGTTGCGGTCGGTGAGCTTGACCCCGGTGTTCTCCAGGCCGTAGCCGTTGACCCGCGGCGCGAAGCCGATCGCCTGGAGCACCTTGTCGGCCTCCAGCACCTGCTGCTGCCCGTCCTTGGTGACGGTGACCCGGACCTTGGCGTTCGGGTCGCTGTCGTCGATCGACTCGACCCGGGTGGAGGTCAGCACCTCGATGCCCAGCTTGCGGTACTGCTTGGCGAGTTCGGTGGAGACCTCGACGTCCTCCAGCGGCACCACGCGGTCCAGGAACTCGACGATGGTGACCTTCACGCCGTAGTTGTGCAGCACGTAGGCGAACTCGACGCCGATCGCGCCGGCGCCCGCGATGATGATGCTCTCCGGCAGCTGCTCGGTGAGGATCTGCTCCTCGTAGGTGACCACCCGGTCGCTCAGGCTGGTGCCGGGCAGCAGACGGGTGGTGGCTCCGGCGGCGATGATGCAGTGGCCGAAGGTGACGACCTCGAAGCCGCCGCCGCTCAGCGCGACCTGGAGGGTGTGGTCGTCGACGAAGGTGCCCCAGCCGTCGTACTCGGTGATGCCGTTCTTCTTCATCAGGTAGTGGACGCCCTTGACCCGGCCGTCGGCCACCGAGCGGCTGCGCCGGAAGGCCTCGCCGAAGTCGAAGGTCACCTGGCCCTCGACCTTGATGCCGAAGGTCTTGGCCTCCTTGGTGAAGATGTGGGCGAGCTCGGCGTTGCGCAGCAGGGCCTTGGAGGGGATGCAGCCGACGTTGAGGCAGACGCCGCCCCAGTACTTGGCCTCGATGACCGCGACCTTCAGGCCCAGCTGGGCCGAGCGGACGGCGGCGGTGTAGCCGCCGGGGCCCGCGCCGAGGACGACGACGTCGTAGTGCGTGCTCATGTTGCTGACTCCTCCGAGGATGTCGTGATCTCGGTCCCATGGTGTCAGGACCGGGCTCTGCGCACCCACCGGGTCTCGGCGGATGCGCTCCGCGCGGCACCGTACCGGCCCGCGGCCGGATTGATGCTCCTATGGGCTGTCAAGCGGCGGTGAGCCAGTCGCGGTAGGCATTGGCGAGGTCGTCGTCTCGGCGGATTCCGCGTTCGAGGGT
>NZ_JBIWFT010000059.1:0-45287 GCF_044763205.1 Kitasatospora sp. NPDC096204 | reverse complement strand
ACACCCGCGTTGAGCGGCACGGCAACCACCGGAATAGGGCGGCCCCGCGCACTGCGTCCTCGCTAGTGTTTGTTTCAAAAGGAATCTCCAACCCCGATCAAGCGATCGAGGCCGGGGATGTCAACATATCTGGCGTTGACTTTTGGCACGCTGTTGAGTTCTCAAGGAACGGACGCTTCCTTCGGACCGCCTTCCAGCGGGCCCTCCGGGCTTCGTTCTTTCGTGTTTCCAGCTTATCAGATGTTTTCCGCTCCGTTTTCCGGAGTTTCATTCATCGGATTCACTTTCCGCTTTGCCGCCCCGGTCTCCCGCGGCGACTCCGGAACTGTACGGGGACGGACCCGCCACATGCAAATCGCCCCTGCCCGGGAGCCCGGGCAGGGGCGATCAGTGCTGATCGGTGCCGATCGGCGCCGGCCGGATCAGGGCCGGCCGGAGTCGGTCAGCGGACCTCGGTGATCTCCGGGCCGCGCGCGAACGGGTCGATCGAGGCGCCGCCGAAGCGGCTGTCACCCTCACCGGCGGCAGCGGCCGCCCCGCCACCGTCGGCGACCATCTGGGCGTCCTCGGGAAGCTTCAGCACGATCGGGTCGCGCGGGGCCATCGGGGACTCGCCGCGCACGACGACCGTCTGGCGGAAGACCTGCTCCAGGATCCCGGCCATCTCCGGCTGCACCGCGGCCTGGCCCGAGATCACACCGCGCAGGAACCAGCGCGGACCGTCGCAGCCGACGAACCGCACCAGCTGCACGCCCTGGGTGCCGTCCGGCAGCTGCACGGGGACCTGGGCGCGGAGGTGCCAGCCGAGCGGGCCCTCCTCCTCCTCGATGAGGCCGCCCTGCGAGGTGATGCCGTTGGCGATCTCCTCCCGGACCTCCCCCCAGATGCCCTCCGACTTCGGGGCCGCGAAGGCCTGGAGCTGGATGGCGCTGTTGCCGAGCACGAGGGTGGCGGCCACGATCGCGTCACCGGCGACCTCGACGCGCAGCTCCATGCCCTCGACGCCGGGGACCAACAGACCCCCGAGGTCGACCCGCCCCTCCTCGGGGTTCTCCAGCTCGGAGTGGTCCCACGGACCGTCCGGCCGCGGGGCCGGCGGCAGGCCGACCTTGTCGGCCGGGTCCAGCTCGGTCACGTTCTCGCTCTCGGCGGAACCTTCGACGTCATCGGCCGTCTCGTCGGCGCTGATGGCGTCGTCGGCGAGCTGCTCGACAGCGTCCTCGCTCTTCTGGCGACGACGGAACACGGTCACTGTCCTTCCCGGTCCAAGACCGATGCGAATACCTGCTCGGCTTCCTGCGAGGCCGCGGGCATGCTAGACCGCGGCGTGGCCGCCGGTCGACCCGAACCCGCCCTCGGCGCGTGCCGACCCAGGCAGCTCCTCCACCTCGTGGAAGCGGGCCTTCTCGACCTGCTGGATGACCAGCTGGGCGATCCGGTCCCCTCGGCGGAAGCTGACCCCCTCGTGCGGGTCCAGATTGACGACGATCACCTTGATCTCTCCACGGTACCCGGCATCGACCGTCCCCGGGGCGTTCACGAGGGCAACGCCGCAACGAGCTGCCAACCCGGACCGGGGGTGGACGAAGGCCGCGTAGCCGTCCGGCAGGGCGATCGCGACGCCGGTGGGCAGCACGGCCCGCTCGCCGGGGGCCAGCTCGGCGTCGACGGTGGTGCGCAGATCGGCGCCGGCGTCCCCGGGCTGCGCGTAGGCGGGCAGCGGCAGCTCGGGGTCGATGCGCTTGATCAGGACGTCCAGCTGCGGGCGGGGGGTGTCGCTCAAGGGTTCACCTCAAAGGCTCGTGCGCGCTTCATCAGATCCGGGTCGTCGAGGACCTTCTCGATGTCCTCGGGACGACCGTGCGTGGTGAAGTGTTCCAGTTTCACCTGGATGAAGAGGGCCTGGGCTCGCACCGCGACGGGCCCGTCCGGACCGCCGATCCGCGCCTCGGCGGCGCTGTAGATCTTCCGTCCGTGCACACCGGTGATCCAGGCGCGCAGGTGCAGCACCGAGTCGACGGGCACCGGGGAGAGGAAGTCGGTCTCCAGCCGGCCGGTCACGGCGGGGGCGTGCAGCAGCCAGTTGAGCGTGCCGAGGGTCTCGTCCATGGCGGTGGTCAGCAGCCCGCCGTGGGCCAGGCCGGGGCCGCCCTGGTGGGCGCCGCGGACGGTGAACTCGGCGGTCACGTCGAGTCCCTCGCCGGCGACCGCGTCGATCCGCAGGCCGCCGGGGTGCTGCGGGCCACAGCCGAAGCAGTGCTCGTAGTGGGAGCCGAGCCGGGTGCCGGGGGCGGGCGCCTGGGGGTGGCGCTCCGGCAGGACGGCGTCCGGCGGCGGGGTGGTCGGGGTCGGCGGTATGGCGGGCGCCGGCCGGTCGGTGGGGGTGCTGGGGGCTGTCGTACCGGTCACGGGGTCCAACCCTACCCAGGGGTAGTGGGCCCTCCGGTGGGGGTGGCGTCCCGGGCCGGACGTCAGGGCGACCACAATGGAGGGCATGTACGACGAACGCCTCACGGTGCCGCGTTCCTGGTGGCTGCTCCCGGTCGCGGTGGGTCTCACGCTCGCGCTGATCCTGATCCGGGTCAGTGGTCCGGCCGCGCTGATCGGGCTGGTGGTGGGCATCGCCGCCGGCGCGGTCGCGATCAGCAGCTACGGCTCGGCCCGCATCCGCGTGGTCCAGGGCTCGCTGGTGGCCGGCCCGGCCCGGATCCCGGTGGACGCGCTCGGCGGCGCGCAGGCGCTGAGCCCCGCCGAGGCGGCGGCCTGGCGCGGCCCGAAGGCCGATCCGCGCGCCTTCATGCTGCTGCGCAGCTACGTCCCGACGGCGCTGCGGATCGAGGTGACCGACCCGGCCGACCCGACGCCGTACCTCTATCTGTCGACCCGCTCGCCGATGAAGCTGGCGGAGGCGCTGGAGGACGCCCGGCGCGGCGCCCGCACCTGAGGCGGGCCCGGGCCGGCCGAGAGCCGGCCGGGCCCCGACACGAGCCGGCCGGAAGGGGCCGGACAAACGGAGAGGGACGGTTCCGCTGATGCGGGACCGTCCCTACGACTTTGTCCTGACCGGCGCGCCGGTCGACTCCGTCCTCCCGGGCCCGTCCGACCGGACGGTTCCCGGATCTGCCGTCCGGCCCCGCTGCCCGGGGCCGGAAGGAGCGGTGTGCCGGTCCCGCGGGCGCAGCCGCGGGCACCGGGCCCTGTCCGCCGCGGTGCTCAGGCGCCGCAGTCCCGGCAGATCGGGTTGCCGTTCTTCTCGCTGTAGAGCTGGCTGCGGTGGTGCACCAGGAAGCAGCTCATGCAGGTGAACTCGTCCGCCTGCTTCGGCAGGACACGGACGGCGAGCTCCTCGTTCGAGAGGTCGGCGCCGGGAAGCTCCATGCCCTCGGCGGCGTCGAACTCGTCGACGTCGACCGAGCTGCCGCCCTTGTCGTTCCGCCGAGCCTTGAGCTCCTCGATGGAGTCCTCGTTGAGCTCGTCGTCAGTCTTGCGTGGGGTGTCGTAGTCGGTTGCCATTTTTCGCTCTCCCCCTCCGGGTTGTGCGGTGTGTGCGGTATCTCCAGCGCACGTAACGCATGGGGGGCCGGTCTTGTGCCCGACCCGAGGCGGAGATTTTGCCTTACTTCAAGCCCTGTTACTCAATCGACACTCAGCCCGGGCTCCATCGGGGTGATCCCCGGGGCCGCCGAAGGCCTCACGCTGGGCCATCGTCAACCCTTCCCGAGCCCGGTGAACCGACCACGCACAGTGAGCGTGACAGCCGCGGGTGTCTGCGAAATCCCTTGCCTACCAGGGACGCCGACCGATTCCGTGGACCGGCCGGGGGTCGGAATCCGGTCACGGACGGCGATCGGCACCCCTGATGGGGCGATAACTCTCCGGGGTCGCCCGAAATCGTGGAGCGACACGGTGTGAGCTTGGTCACGTTAAGAATCTTCCAGGGCAAACCGCAGAAAATCCACCCAGTCCGACCGTTCGGTGCGGCGCCTCAGCCGGCGTTCTTCCGGGCTGCGCGACGCGCCAGCAGGGCGGCCTGGCGCTCCTCGAACTTACGGGCCTGACCGTCCAGCCCGTCCAGGAAGACGCCCAGCTCGTTCTGCGCCAGCAGGCCCTCCGGGCCGAGCCCGCCGATCTCCATCACCTTGAGGTGGCGCAGCACCGGCTGGAGCACGTCGTCGTGGTGGATGCGCAGGTTGTACACCCCGCCGAGGGCGATCTGCGCGGCGGCGCGCTCGAAACCGGGGATTCCGTGGCCGGGCATCCGGAAGTCGGTGACCACGTCGGCGACGGCCCGCATGGCCTGGTCCGGGGCGATCTCCAGGGCGGCCTTCAGGAGGTTCCGGTAGAAGACCATGTGCAGGTTCTCGTCGTTGGCGATCTTCGCCAGCAGCTGCTCGCAGAGCGGGTCGCCGGCGTACTTGCCGGTGTTGCGGTGCGCGATGCGGGTCGCGAGCTCCTGGAAGGCCACGTACGCGACCGAGTGCAGCATGCTGTGCGCGTTGTCGGACTCGAAGCCCTCCGACATGTGGTTCATCCGGGCCCGCTCCAGCTCCACCGGGTCGACGGCCCGGGTGGCGAGCAGGTAGTCGCGAATCGCTATCCCGTGGCGCCCCTCCTCGGCCGTCCAGCGGTGCACCCAGGTACCCCAGGCGCCCTCGCGGCCGAACATGGTCGCGATCTCGTGGTGGTAGCTGGGCAGGTTGTCCTCGGTCAGCAGGTTCACCACCAGCGACACCCGGCCCACGGCCGTCACCTGGGACTGTTCGAGCGACCAGGCCTCGCCGCCGAGCACGCCGTCGAAGTCGCGGCCCTGGCTCCACGGGACGAACTCGTGCGGCATCCATTCCCTGGCCACGCCCAGGTGGCGGTTGAGCTCCTTCTCGACGACCTCTTCGAGGGCGAGGATCAGCCGCGCGTCGGTCCAGCCGCTCGCGACGAGCGGGGAGCTGCTCTGCACAGGGGCGATGGTCACGGTCTTGCTCCTGAGGGGACGGCACGCGCTGGGACGGGCGCGGCGCGCTGGACGGGGACACGTCTTTTCGCACCCGACGGCGGGCTGCCGACGGATTCACCTACGGTTCCGTAGGTTACGACACCGTAAGTTGATCGGGCCGTAAATGACAAGCCGCCCCCGCCAGGCCTTATGTCTTCTTGACGGACCTGACGGGGGCGGCTGGAAACGGTCGCCTGCGGAAGGGGCGTTGGACCCTTACGGAGAGGGGATGCGGACCCTCATGGTGAGGCCGCCGCCGGCGCGCGCCGTGGCCTCGATGGTGCCGCCGTGGGCGCGCACCACCGACCGGACGATGGACAGGCCGAGCCCGACCCCCTTGTCGCTGCGGGTGCGGTCGGCGCCCTTGACCCGGCGGAACGGCTCGAAGATGTGCTCCAGCTCGTACCCGGGCACCACCGGGCCGGTGTTGGAGACCACCAGCTCGCCGCCACCGGGCACCGCGGTGGTGGCCAGCTCGACCCAGCCGCCCGGGGTGTTGTAGCGGACGGCGTTCTGCAGCAGGTTGAGCGCGAGCCGCTCCAGCAGCACACCGTTGCCCGCGGCCACGGCCGGATCGAGCTTCGAGCGCAGCTCGACCTCGCGCTTCTCGGCCTCGCCCCGGGTCTGCTCCAGGGCCCGGGTGGCCACCTCGGACAGCTCCACCGGGCGCCGGTCGGTCAGCGCGTTCTCGCTGCGGGCGAGCAGCAGCAGGCCCTCGACCAGCTGCTCGCTGCGCTCGTTGGTGGCCAGCAGGGTCTTGCCCAGCTGCTGGAGGTCGGGTGAGGCCGCCGGGTCGGAGAGCTGGACCTCCAGCAGGGTGCGGTTGATCGCCAGCGGGGTGCGCAGCTCGTGCGAGGCGTTGGCGACGAAGCGGCGCTGGGAGTCGAACGAGCGGTCCAGTCGGTCCAGCATGTCGTCGAAGGTGTCGGCGAGCTCCTTGAGCTCGTCGTCCGGGCCGTCCAGCTCGATCCGGCGGTGCAGGTCGGAGGAGGCGACGTCGCGGGCGGTGCGGGTGATCCGGCCGAGCGGGCGCAGCACCCGTCCCGCCATCGCGTAGCCCGCCGCGAAGGCGATCACGGCGAGGCAGACCAGCATGGTCAGCGACTTGCGCAGCAGGGTGTTGAGCGCGGAGTCGGAGCGTGCCAGGTAGTCGGCGGCCTGCCACTGGTTGAAGTCCGCGCTGTTCATGTTGCGGACGGCCCCGTCGGGGCTGGTGACCTGGATGTAGTTGTCGAAGCGCAGCTGGCGCGGGGCCAGGTACGAGACGGCGTCCTGGAAGAACACGTACATCAGGAGCAGCAGCACGACGCCGGCCATCAGGAACATCCCGCCGTACAGCAGGGTGAGCCGCATCCGGATGGTGGGGCGGAAGGGCAG
Source organism: Kitasatospora sp. NPDC096204 (assembly GCF_044763205.1). Classification (NCBI taxonomy): domain Bacteria; kingdom Bacillati; phylum Actinomycetota; class Actinomycetes; order Kitasatosporales; family Streptomycetaceae; genus Kitasatospora; species Kitasatospora sp. NPDC096204. Next base: position 38,920 of record NZ_JBIWFT010000059.1, on the reverse strand, counting down.
CCAGGCGAGCATGCCGTCACCGGGGACGTAGTGCCCCGGGCGGTGGACGCTCGGCGGGGCCAGGGGCTTCGGCGGGACGGCGCGCGGGCCGCCGGCGGGCGCGCCGGAGGGCCCGCCGGCCGGGGGCGGGGTGGTCATGATGGTCCTCTCGGGGCGTCCGCCGGGGCGGGCGCCCGCGGCGGGGAGTCGCGGGGTGGGCGGACTCCGGTCGTCAGATCCGGTAGCCGGAGCCCGGCACGGTGACGATCACCGGCGGGTCGCCGAGCTTGCGGCGCAGCGTCATCACGGTGACGCGCACGACGTTGGTGAACGGGTCGGTGTGCTCGTCCCAGGCCTTCTCCAGGAGCTGCTCCGCCGAGACGACGGCGCCGCCGGCCCGCATCAGCACCTCCAGGACGGCGAACTCCTTGGGGGCGAGCTGGACGGTGCGTCCGTCGCGGATCACCTCGCGCCGGCCGGGGTCGAGCGAGATGCCGGCGCGCTCCAGCACCGGGGGCAGCGGAATGGTCGCGCGGCGGCCCAGCGCCCTTACCCGGGCGACGAGTTCGCTGAAGGCGAACGGCTTCGGAAGGTAGTCGTCCGCGCCGATCTCCAGGCCCTCGACCCGGTCGCTGATGTCGCCGGAGGCGGTCAGCATGATCACCCTGGTGGCCAGGCCCTGCTCGACCACCTTGCGGCAGACGTCGTCCCCGTGGACCAGCGGAAGGTCCCGGTCCAGGACGACGACGTCGTAGTCGTTGACCGCGATGCGCTGGAGCGCGGCCTCCCCGTCGTACACCACGTCGACGGCCATCGCCTCGCGGCGCAGGCCGGTCGCGACGGCCTCGGCAAGCAGCTGCTCGTCCTCGACGACGAGAACCCGCACGGTCGTTGTCCCTTCTCCAGGCCGGCCCCGGAAGCGGACGCACGGCTCCGACGGTGCCTCCATCCTGCCTGGTCCGGCGGTAAAGCAGCGATAAGCTGCCCCACGGGCACGACCCCTGGGTCCCCGGCGGTCACCGTTCGCACCCGTATCACTCCGCTTGGAATGTGACACGGGCAACTTTCTTCCGCCGGGAGGTTTCCCGACCTCCGGGGCGGGGAGGACAGCTGCACACCCGCGATCTGGCTGACGGCCGGTCGCACCCACCCGCCGTGCGTTCATCCGCGCCGGCCCTGGGGCTGGGACATCACCGGGAGCGGCCCGTGGCCGCTCCGCACCCCGTCCGGAGATTCACCACCTTCCGGCTTGGGTGCTTTCACCGGCTGGACCTCCCCGGGGCGGAGAGCGCACGACCGTGCACGTCCGACACAGTAAGGGGGCCCGTATGGACGCCTTCAAGGCCGGAATCCTGCAGCGCATAGCCAACGCCGAGCAGGACCTGCACCGAGCGATCGAGGCCGGGGACGAGTTCCTCGCCGAGGTGGAGCAGTCCGAGCTGGACGACCTCCGCCGACTCGCCGCCGAGCACGGCGTCGACACGGTGCTGGAGCGCCACCGCACCGCTGCCTGACCCGTCCGGCACACCGACCCGTCGCCGGATCTCCGGCACCAGCGGCCCTGCGGGGGCCGTGCGAAACCCAGGCCCTGGCATCCCCCGTATGTCAGGGCTCTTCGCATCCACGGGGCCGCCGCGCCCCGCCCGTGGCTCCGCGGGCGGGCGCGGCGGAACCGGTCAGTCCGCCCAGGCGCGCAGCGCGGCCAGCCGCTCCTGGAGCGGCTCGTACACCCCGGGGGCGGCGGCCACAGTCAGCTCGCCGTCCGGGCCGTGCCCGGGGCGGCCGCCGACCAGGGCACCGGCCTCGGCGGCGATCAGGCAGCCGGCCGCCCGGTCCCAGGGGGCCAGGCCGCGCTCGTAGTAGCCGTCCAGCCGCCCGGCGGCGACGTCGCACAGGTCCACCGCGGCCGCCCCGCCCCGGCGGACGTCCCGCACCTCCGGCATGAGCGCCAGCAGCACCTCGGCCTGCCGGACCCGCACCGACTGGACATAGTTGAAGCCGGTGGCGATCAGCGCCTGGCCCCACGGCGGGGCCGGGCGGGCCGAGAGCGGGCGGCCGTCGAGGCGGGCACCGCGGCCCAGGACGGCGTGGAACAGCTCGCCGCGGGCCGGGGCGTACACCACGCCGACGACCGCCCGGCCGTCCACCTCGGCGGCCACGCTGACCGCCCAGGAGGGCAGCCCGTAAAGGTAGTTGACCGTTCCGTCGAGCGGGTCCACGACCCAGCGGACCCCGCTGGTGCCCGGGCGCTCGGCGCCCTCCTCACCGAGGTAGCCGTCCTCCGGACGGCGGTCGGTGATCAGCTCCAGGACGAGCTTCTCGGAGGCGAGGTCCATCTCGGTGACCACGTCGACCGGGCTGGACTTGGTGCCGGCCACGCCGAGGTCGGCGGGCCGGCCGTCGCGCAGCAGGGCGCCGGCCCGCCGGGCCGCGTCCAGGGCGACCTCCAGCAGGTCGTCGAGGAGCCGGTCGTCGGGCAGGGCGGGGGTGGGCACGGGTTCTCCTCCGGGGCGACGGGACGGGCGGAACGGACGGGACGGGCGGGACGGGCGGGGCCGGCGGTCAGCGCTCGGCGACGGCCGGACGCGGGGCGCGCGGGTTGGGGCAGCAGGCCACCGCGCACACGTCGTGGCTGGGGCCGAGGGTGCCGAGGGCGCAGCGGGTCACCGGCTCGCCGCGCTCGGTGGCGGCCCGCTCCAGGACGAGCTCGCGCACCGCGGCGGCGAACCGGGGGTCGGCGCCGACGGTGGCGGCGCGGGCCACCGGCAGGCCGAGTTCGGCGGCCTTGGCGACGGCCTCGGTGTCGAGGTCGTACTTGACCTCCATGTGGTCGGAGACGAAGCCGATCGGGACCATCACCACGGCGGGCGCCCCGTCGGCGTGCTGGGCCTCCAGGTGGTCGCAGATGTCGGGCTCCAGCCACGGGATGTGCGGGGCGCCACTGCGGCTCTGGTACACCAGCTCCCACGGCCGGTCGGCCACGCCGGTGCGCTCGGCCACCGCGGCGGCGATCAGCCGGGCCACGTCCAGATGCTGGGCGACGTACGCGCCGCCGGGCTCGCCGCGGGCCGGGTCGTCCGGGGCGCCGGAGCTCTCGGCCATGGTCTCCGGGATGGAGTGGGTGGTGAACGCCAGCCGGGCGCCGGGGCGGACGGCCTCGGGCAGCCCGTCCAGGGCGGCCAGGGTGGCGTCGATCACGGGCTGGACGAAGCCGGGGTGGTTGTAGAAGTGCCGCAGCTTGTCGACCCGCAGGGCGGGCACACCCTCCTCGGCCAGCGTGGCCAGCGCGTCGGCCAGGTTCTCCCGGTACTGGCGGCAGCCCGAGTAGCCGGCGTAGGCGCTGGTGGCGAGCACGGCGATCCGGCGGTGGCCGTCGGCGGCCAGCTCCCGCAGGGTGTCGACCAGGTAGGGCGCCCAGTTCCGGTTGCCCCAGTGGACCGGCAGGTCCAGCCCGTGCTCGGCGAAGTCCTTGCGCAGCGCGGCGAGCAGCTCGCGGTTCTGCCCGTTGATCGGGCTGACCCCGCCGAACATGAAGTAGTGCCTGCCCACCTCCTTCAGCCGTTCCCTGGGGATGCCGCGGCCGCGGGTGACGTTCTCCAGGAAGGGGACGACGTCCTCGGGGCCCTCGGGCCCGCCGAAGGACAGCAGCAGCAGGGCGTCGTACGGGGCGGCGCCGGACGGTGAGGGTTTGCGCGCGTCGGACATGGCACCGATCCTGCCACTGAGGGGGCGGGCGCCGTCGCCGGGGCCGCGCGGGCGTCCGGAAAATAACGTTTGCCAACGTACGTAAGCTGTGTTTACCAGCCTTGTTCCTTACTCCCCTGCCCGGAGCTCCCGTGCTGTCCAGCTACCGCCAGATATTCGCCTCCCCCGGCACTCTGGCCTTCTCCTCCACCGGCTTCGTCTCCCGCCTGCCCATCTCCATGACCGGGATCGGCATCGTGACCATGCTGTCCCAGCTCCGAGGCTCCTACGGGGTGGCGGGCCTGGTCTCGGCCTGCCTCGCGATCTCCGCCGCGGTCCTCGGCCCGCAGGTCTCCCGCCTGGTGGACCGGCACGGCCAGCGCAGGATCATCGTCCCCGCCATGGCGATCACCGTCGTCGCGGTCACCGGCCTGCTGCTCTGCGCCCGGCTGGAGGCCCCGGACTGGACGCTGTTCGTCTTCGCCGCCGGCATGGGCGTGATGCCGAGCACCGGCGCGATGGTCCGCGCCCGCTGGGCCCACCTCTACCGCGAGGACACCGGCAAGCTGCACACCGCCTACTCCTTCGAGGCCGTGGTCGACGAGGTCTGCTTCATCGTCGGCCCGATCCTCTCCATCGGCCTGGCCACCTCCGTCTTCCCCGAGGCCGGTGTGCTGCTGGCCGGGATCTTCCTCGCCGTCGGCGTCCTGCTGTTCGCCGGACAGCGCTCCACCGAGCCGCCGATCCACCCGGCCGCCCGGCAGGAGGGCGGCTCGGTGATCCTCAACCGCGGCCTCCAGGTGCTGATCGTGACCTTCGTCGCCACCGGTGCGATCTTCGGCTCGGTCGAGGTGGTCACCGTCGCGTTCGCCGAGGCCCAGGGCCACAAGTCGATCTCCAGCGTGATCCTCGCCCTGTGGGCGCTCGGCTCCTGCCTGGCCGGGGTGGTCTTCGGGACCCTCAAGCTCACCGGCTCGATGGCGGTGCGCTTCCTCGGCGGCGTCCTGTTCATGGCCGTCAGCATGGTCCCGCTGCTGCTGGTCGCCCACGCGGTGCACGGCATCGGCGGGCTGGTCGCGGTCGGCGCGGCGCTGCTGATCGCCGGCATCGCCATCTCCCCCACCCTGATCACCGCGATGGCCCTGGTGGAACGGCTCGTCCCGGCCTCCCAGCTGACCGAGGGCATGACCTGGACCACCACCGGCCTGGCGCTCGGCGTCGCGGTCGGTTCCTCGGCCGCCGGCTGGGTGGTCGACGCCTCCGGCGCCGCCGCGGGCTACTGGGTGCCGCTGGCCGCCGGCCTGCTCGGGGTGGTCGCCGCCCTCGCCGGCCTCGGCCGGCTGCGCGCCGGACTGGCCGCCGCACCCGGCGCCGAGACGGCCGTCCGGGGGGCCGAACGGACCGTAGACGCCGAACGGTGAACTGACTAGTCTCTCGCCCTACCCACGGGGCTACCTGTGGGTAGGGCGGCCGCGCCGCCCCCGACCGCGCCGACCCGTTCGGCCACGGAGCAGGAGGCAGCGCAATGCCCCAGGCCAGCACCGCGACCCCCACCCGGTGGACCAACTGGGCCGGCAACCAGAGCGCCCGGCCCGTCCGGGCCGCCGCCCCCGGCACCGTGGAGGAACTGGCCAAGGAGATCCTGCGGGCCGCCGAACAGGGCCGCACCGTCAAGGCCGTCGGCTCCGGCCACTCCTTCACCTCGATCGCCTCCGCCGGCGACGGCGTCCAGATTCGCCCGCACGCGCTCACCGCCGTCCGCGGGATCGACCGCGAGGCCGGCACCATCACCGTCGAGTCCGGCCTCCCGCTGCACCGGCTCAACCGGGTCCTCGCCGCCGAGGGCCTCTCGCTGACCAACATGGGCGACATCGAGGTCCAGACCGTGGCCGGCGCCACCAGCACCGGCACCCACGGCACCGGCCGCGACTCCGGCTCACTGGCCGCCCAGATCCGCTCCCTGGAGATCGTCCTCGCCGACGGCACCGTCCGGCACTGCTCCCCCACCGAGAACCCCCGGCTCTTCCAGGGCGCCCGGCTCGGGCTCGGCGCCCTCGGCGTGATCACCGCGCTCACCTTCGGCGTCGAGCCGGCCTTCCTGCTCACCGCGCACGAGCAGCCGATGGGCTTCGACGAGGTGCTGGAGCGCCTGGACGACCTCACCGCCGTCAACGAGCACTTCGAGTTCTACTGGTTCCCGCACACCGACCGCTGCTCCACCAAGCGCAACAACCGCAGCCAGGGCCCGGTCGCCCCGCTGCCCCGGTTCAAGGAGTGGCTGGAGGACGACTTCCTCTCCAACACGGTCTGGGAGGGCGCCTGCCGGGTCGGCCGGCGCTTCCCCGGCTCGATCCCCTCGATCGCCTCGCTGGCCAGCCGGGCCTGGTCCGAGCGCAGCTTCACCGACACCGCGTACAAGGTGTTCACCAGCCCGCGCAAGGTCCGCTTCGTGGAGATGGAGTACGCGGTGCCGCGCGCGGCCGTCGGCGAGGTGCTGCGCGAGCTGAAGGCCCTGGTCGAGCGCTCCGACTGGAAGGTCGGCTTCCCGGTCGAGGTGCGCTTCGCCCCCGCCGACGACCTCTGGCTCTCCACCGCCTCCGGCCGGGACAGCGCCTACATCGCCGTCCACCTCTACCGGGGCACCGCCGACCAGGGCTACTTCACCGGCGTCGAACAGCTGATGACCGCCCATCAGGGACGGCCGCACTGGGGCAAGCTGCACACCCGCGACGCCGCGTACCTGGCCGGCGTCTACCCGCACTTCGCCGACTTCACCGCGCTGCGCGACGAGGTCGACCCGCAGCGGGTGTTCGGCAACGACTACCTGCGCCGGGTGCTGGGCGCGTAGCGGTTACGGCGTAGCGGCGGCCGGCGGGGCCTTCGCGGGTTCGTTCGCGGGCTCCTTCACCTGGTCCTTCGCCGGCGTGTCGCCCGACGCCGGCGGCTGCGGGCTCGCCCCGCCGGTGGGCCTGCCGCCGCCCGCCGACGGGGAGGCCCCGGCCGACGGGGTCGTGCTCGGGCCCGCCGAGGGCGAGGCCGTCCCCGTGCCGGTGCTCGGCGTGTCGCCCGGCTCCCGGCTCGGCGCGGTGCTCGCCGGGGCCGAGGCGCCGCCGGACGGCGCGCCGCCCTGGCCGGGCCGGCCACCCGGGGAGGGCCGGTCCACCGGGGCGTCCTGCGGCCGGGAGGACTTGGGCGCCACCGAGCCGCCGAAGGACGTGCCGCTGCCGGACCCGCCCTTGACCGTCGCCGACACCGGCTGCCCGGTGGCGAGTTCGAACGCCAGGATCGGCGTCATCGCCAGCACGAAGACCAGCCCCGACACCGCCGCGTACGTCTTCCAGCCCCACCGCCGACGCGCCCGGACCACCTGCGGCTCGTTCCACTCCGAGGTGATCACCGGCGGCCGCGCCCGCGTCCCGGGCCGCTCGGCCTCCACCGGCACCTGGCGCAGGGTGTTGGCGGCCTGGTTCGGCCCCCGGTCCACCGCCTCGCGCAGCTGCTCGCCGGTCCGCTTGAAGATGTGCTGGAACACGGCACTGCCGGTGGTGGCGCCGACGCTCACCACGGCGGCGCCCAGGATCGTGCCGTACACCCCCAGTTCGGAGGCCAGCAGCGCACCCACCACCGTGGCCAGCGCACTCGCCGCGACCTGAGCCACACTCAGATCGATGCGCCTGCGCTCCTCCTTGGCCTTGCCGCCCTCCTCGGCGGGGCTCCGCTCCGGCATCAACATCCCTCGGTCCGTACGACTGTTCTTCGAGCAAGGCTCTCCATCTTGCCCAAAGAAGGACACAAGGGACGAAAATGCGGTTCTTCGCACCCGGATTGTGTGAAGATGATCACCGTTCATCCGGCGGTGGTCCGCCATTGGGGGAGCGCGCTCTTGAGATTCCCGTGAATCGCGGGAGACTTGAGCGGCGAGCCGCCCCTCTGGATGCCACGAATGGAGTACTGTTCGTAAAGCCCGAGCCTTGGGTCGACTTGTCGACTACGTCTACACCGGTAGCTTGACGAGGAGCCACGGAACGGGCACGCACGGCGACGCCCGTCCCGGATCGTCGCGTTCACTGCGCGTGCGAGGACGGCCGGGACACCCAGGCGCGACGTCGACGGATGGCGTGGCAAAAAGGCAACCGTGCCACAGCGGCGTGCGCGGGCGTAAGCCCGACACGCCGGGGAACTCAGCAAGGTTGTGGCCAGTCGCGAGTGGGCAGGCCACACTCAGTACGGGAGCAGCGACGCAGGTGACGTCGGCAGGCACCACCCGGGAGGTAACCGTGCCCGAACTGCGGGTTGTGGCCGTCAGCAACGACGGCACACGGCTGGTGCTCAAGGCTGCCGACAGCACGGAGTACACCCTTCCCATCGACGAGCGGCTGCGCGCCGCCATCCGCGGCGACCGGCCGCGCCTCGGCCAGATCGAGATCGAGGTCGAGAGCCATCTGCGCCCCCGGGACATCCAGGCCCGGATACGAGCCGGTGCCTCCGCCGAGGAGGTCGCCCAGGCCGCCGGGATCTCCGTCGACCGCGTCCGCCGCTTCGAGGGCCCGGTGCTCGCCGAGCGCGCCTTCATGGCCGAGCGCGCCCGCAAGACCGCCATCCGCCGCAACGGCGAGTCCCCCGGCCCGCAACTCGGCGAGGCCGTGGCCGAGCGGCTCGCGCTGCGCGGCGCCGAGAAGGAGACCGAGCGCTGGGACTCCTGGCGGCGCGACGACGGCACCTGGGAGGTCATCCTCTCCTACCGGGCCGACGGCGAGGGCCGCAGCGCGTCGTGGACGTACGACCCGCCCCGGCGCCTGGTCCAGCCCAACGACGACGAGGCCCGCGCGCTGATCGGCGAGAACGTCGAGCGCGAGGAGGAGTCGGTCTTCCCGTTCATCCCGCGGATCGCCCGGCTCCCCCAGGACCGGCCGCCCCGCCCGATGATCGACCGGCCCTCGGCCGACCGCATCATGTCGGCCCGCGAGGTCCGCGAGTCGCGGGAGGCCACCGCCGAGTCCCGGGACTCGCTGACCAGCCTGCTCGACGTGGTCCCCGCCTTCCGCGGCGACCTCGCCGTCGGCGCCCCGGCCTCGATCGAACCGGTGCCCGCCGAGGTCGCCGAGGACGGCGAGGAACCGGCTGCCGCGGCCGCCCCGGCGGTCGGCGCGGGCTCGGCCTACGCCGACATCCTGATGCCGCGCGCCGTCGCCCCGCACCGCGAGCGCCTGGTCGGCACCACCGACCGGCAGGCCGAGGCGGACGGCGTCCGGCCCGGGCGCCGGGCCACCGTGCCCAGCTGGGACGAGATCGTCTTCGGCAGCCGACGCAAGAAGCAGGAGTAGCAGGACGCCGAAGGGGCGGGAGGCCGGGCCTCCCGCCCCTTCGGCGTACCCGGGGATCAGCCCGGCTGCCCGGTGACCGCCACCGGGCGCGCCTCGTCGCTCGACCACTCGCTCCACGAGCCCGGGTACAGCGTGGCCGGCAGGCCCGCCACCTCCAGCGCCAGGATCTGGTGCGCCGCCGTCACGCCCGAACCGCAGTACACCGCGGTCTCCCGCTCCCCCGCGCCCAGCGCCCGGAAGCGGGCGGCCAGCTCGGGCGCCGGCAGGAACCGGCCGTCCGGGCCCACGTTGCCGGCCGTCGGCGCCGAGACCGCGCCCGGGATGTGCCCGGCCCGCGGGTCCACCGGCTCGGTCTCGCCCCGGTAGCGCTCCCCGGACCGGGCGTCCAGCAGCAGGCCGCTGCGCGCCCAGGCCGCGGCGCCGTCCCCGTCCACCGTCGGCAGCTGCCCCGGCACCGGCTTGAAGTCGCCCTCCGCGGGCTCCGGCAGCTCGGCCGTCACCGGCAGCCCGGCCTCCCGCCAGGCCGCGAAGCCGCCGTCCAGCACCCGGACATCCCGGTGCCCGGCCCAGCGCAGCAGCCACCAGGCCCGGGCCGCCGCCATCGAGGCCGCGCCGTCGTACACCACGACCGGGCGCCGCGCGCTCACCCCGAAGCGGCGCATCGCCGCGCCGAACTCCTCCGGGTCCGGCAGCGGGTGGCGCCCGCCCCGGCCAGGAGCGCCGGGCGGGGCCGCCAGGTCCCGGTCCAGATCGACGAAGTGGGCGCCCGGGAGGTGACCGGCCCGGTACTCCTCGGCCGCGGTCGGGCCGCCCGGCGCGGCACCGACCAGCTGGTAGCGCACGTCCAGCAGCACCGGCGGCAGCGCGGAGGCCAGCGCCTCCCGCAGCCCGGCCGCGGAGATCAGCGGGGAACCGTCGTTGTAGGTGGTGGTCATGGCGGCCATTGTCGCGCAGCGCGGGTGTCCGGCGGCGGGGCATCCGGGTCCCCACCGCGGTCCGACCGCCGGAATCCGACGGAATCCGCAGCGACACGCCCGAATCGCCGCTCTTTGTGGGGTCTTTGCCGGACTTTCCGCGCGGCCCGAGGGTTGGGCGCCCGCCAGGGTGGAAGCATCACCCTCGCGCCCGAGGATTTCCGTGCGCCAACCACCCACGAGGAGGCCCGCATTGCCCGCGGTGGAACTCCGACTGGCCCAGGGCACGCCCTGCTGGGTCAGCCTGCTGACCGATGACCTGCCCGGCGCCCGCGCCTTCTACGGCGCCCTGCTCGGCTGGACGTACACCCCCGGGCCGGGCCAACTCGGCGACTACGTCCGGGCCGAGCTCGACGGGGCGCCGGTGGCCGGCCTCGGTGTCTCCACCGCCACCGGCTTCCCGGTGCAGTGGACCACCTACTTCGCCGTCGACGACGCCGACCGCACCGCCCAACTGGTCCGCGAGTGCGGCGGCACCGTCGCCGTCGGGCCGCTCCAGGCCGAGCGCGCCGGGCGGATGGCCATCGCCTCCGACGTCTCGGGCGCGGTCTTCGGCCTCTGGCAGGGCGAGGAGCACCTCGGCCGGGAGGCCGGGCACGAACCGGGCGCCCCCGCCTGGGCCGAACTGCTCACCCCCGACGCGCCGGGCGCGGCCGCCTTCTACTCCACCGTGCTCGACCGCCCGGTCCGCTCCACCCCGGAGGAGAGCGCGCTGCTGGTGCACGGGCAGCCGGTCGCCGGTATCCGGCACCGCGCCGAGCTGCGCGGCCACCCGCCGCGCTGGCGCACCCACTTCGCGGTCCGCGACGCCGCGCTGACCGCCCGGCGCACCGTCGAGCTCGGCGGCCGGGTCCTGGTCGAACCGCAGGACACCGTCCGCGGCCGCGCCGCCCGGCTGGCCGACCCGCAGGGCGGGCACTTCTCCGTACTGGAGGTGCTCCCCTAGGTCCCGGGGCGGCTCCGGCCGGATCCCGGAACGGATCCGGACCTCAGGCCCGCGGTGGACTCAGGCCTGCTGCTCCTCGAAGGGCAGCACGTCCGGGGAGAGCACCGAGGCGTGCGCCGTCGCGGCGGTCAGCCGGCGGCGGTGGTGGCGGCGGCACAGCACCTCGTAGCCGACCTCGTCCCGGGCCACCGAGATGTCGCCGATCACCACCTGGGCGCCCTCGACCACCATCACCCCGCCGACCGTCCGGGCGTTGTGGGTGGCCCGCGCGCCGCACCAGCACAGCGCCTCGACCTGGAGCACCTCCACCCGGTCGGCCAGCTCGATCAGCCGCTGCGAGCCGGGGAACAGCCGGGTGCGGAAGTCCGTGGTGATGCCGAAGGTGTAGACGTCGATGTCCAGTTCGTCCACCACCCGGGCCAGCTGGTCGACCTGCTCGGCGGCGAAGAACTGGGCCTCGTCGCAGATCAGGTAGTCCACCCGGCCGCCGGCCGAGAGCCGGTGCACCACGTGGGCGTGGAAGTCGAAGTCGTCCGTCACCTCGACCGCGTCCGCGCGCAGGCCCAGCCGGCTGGAGATCGTCGCCGCGCCCGCCCGGTCGTTGCGGGTGAGGATCACGCCCTGCCGGCCGCGCGCGGTGTGGTTGTGGTCCATCTGCAGCGCCAGCGTCGACTTGCCGCAGTCCATCGTGCCCGAGAAGAACACAAGTTCAGCCATGGGTGGAGCAAGGGCCTTTCAAATCAGGGGAGTTCGGGCACAGAAGAGTCAAGTGAGCGGATCAGCCGCGGATTTCGAGCAGCGGCACGAACTGCTCGACCGGGGTCATCGAACCGTGCAGACCGATCATCGCGGACTCGCCGGGCTCGTTGCGGGAGGCGACGATCGCGATGTCGTCGCGCGCCGCGGCGACCACGTCGCCGATCCGGGCGTACACCCGGTCGTCCACCGCCGGGCCGAACCAGCCCGCCGCGATCGCCTGGTCCCGGGTGGCCACCCACATCCGGTCGCCCAGCACCTCGCTCCAGACCGTGTGCACGTCGGCCGCCGCCCCCGGCACCGCGTAGACGTGCCGGGCCCGGCCCTCGCCGCCGAGCAGGGCGACACCGGCGCCCAGCTCCCAGTCCTCGTCGAAGTCGATCCGGTCCTCCGGCGCGATGTCGATCATGCCGTGGTCGGCCGTCACGTACATCGCCGAGCGCGGCGGCAGCTGCTCGGCCAGCCGGCGGGCCAGCCGGTCCACCGCGTCCAGCGTCATCCGCCACTCGTCCGAGTCCACCCCGAAGCGGTGGCCCGCGCCGTCCAGCTCGCTGACGTAGGTGTACACCAGCGCCCGGTCGTGCTCGGCCAGCCAGGCGGCCGCCCGGTCCATCCGCTCCTCGCCCGTGGTGCGGCCCATGAAGGTGCCGCCGGACAACGCCACCCTGGTCAGCGGGGTCTGCGCGAACAGCGGGGACGAGACCTGCGCCGTCGCCACCCCGGCCTCGTGGGTGCGCTGGAAGACCGTCGGGTACGGCTGCCAGGCGTGCGGGTCGGTCGGCGGCTGCCAGCGCAGCTGGTTCATCAGGTAGCCGGCGCCCGGCACCGCCACGGTGTACCCGGCCAGGCCGTGCAGGCCCGGCGGCGTACCGGTGCCGACCGAGGCCAGCGAGGTCGCCGTGGTGGACGGGAAGCCCGCCGTCAGCGGACGGCCGCTGCCGCCCAGCGAACTCCCGGCGAGCGAGGACAGGAACGGCGCGTACTCGGGGTGGCGCAGCAGCAGCTCCCAGCCCAGGCCGTCCACCAGGAACACCACCACCCGGTCCGCCGGGGCGATCGGGAGCGTCGCGGTGAACCCGGGAACGCCGAGCCCCGCCGCCACCGAGGGCAGCAGGTCGCAGAGCGAGCCGCTGCCGTACGGGGGCGCGGGGGCCGTGGCCGGGTCGAGGATCTCGAAGGCGTCGAAGCCGTCGGCAGGAACGAAGGACATGGAACCGGATTCGTAGCGGGCGGAAACGGCGACGGTCAGACGGCGGCGATCAGACCCGCGGGCCGTTGTCGATCGTCGCGTCGGACAGCGCCCGGGCGAACACCAGCGCCTGGGCCACCGTCTCCGGGCCGTCACCGGCCTCGCTCACCCGCAGCGAGAGGTCGTCGGCCGTGGCGGAACCGGTGTAGCCGTGGTCCGCCTCGCAGTTCGGGTCCGAGCAGCCGGCCGGCTCCAGGTCCAGGCGCTGCACGGCGCCCCAGCCGATCGTCAGCACCACCTCGCGCGGCAGGGTGCCCGGGGTGTACGTCTCCGGGTTGGCCACCATCCGGCTCACCACGACCGAGCCGATCCGGTCCAGTCGGACGCTCTCCGTCGACGTCGTCGCGAACGGCACCGCCGGGCTGCCCTCGGCGCCGGACTGCTCGTCGGTGTGGCTCACCACGAACCGGGTCGGGGTGAGCACCAGCACCGTCACGTGCCGGCGCACCTCGTTGGCGTCGAAGGTCGTCTCCTGGTGCACCAGGTAGGAGCTGATCGGCTCCGGGCCCACCGCGGACTCGACCGCCTCGGACACCAGGGCCGGGTAGTAGCCGCTGCGCTCGATCGCCGAGCGCAGGTCCTGAGTGGTGGTGGTACCGGTCTTCGCCATATCTCCATCCTGGCATGGTCCGCCGACGAAGCGGGCGGCACGGCGCCGAGCTTCGGACAACAGCGCCCGGGCAGGGCGCAACCAAGGAAGGTTACAGCGTGCTCATGGCGCGCGGACCCAGATCGCTGCGGACCGGCAGGGGTGCGACCCGCACCCGCGCCCCCAGGATCGCCAGTCCGTGCGGGGCCACGACCACCGGTTCGAGATCCACCGAGGCGATCTCCGGCACGTCGTCCACCAGCTGCGACACCCGCAGCAGCAGCTCCTCCAGCGCGTCGGTGTCCACCGCCTCGGCGCCGCGCCAGCCGAACAGCAGCGGCGCGGCCCGGACCTCCCGGATCAGCCCGGCGACGTCCTGGTCGGTGGCCGGAACCAGCCGGTGCGCCGTGTCGCCCAGCAGTTCGGCCGGGGCGCCCGCCAGGCCGAAGGACAGGATCGCGCCGACCGCCGGGTCCACCGTGGCGGCGATCACGGTGTCCACCCCGCGCGGCGCCATCCGCTGGACCACCAGGTCGGCCGGGGCGGCGCCGCCGAGCAGCGCGTCCAGCTCACGGTGGGCGCGGCGCAGGCCCGCCTCGCCGGTCAGGTCCAGCCGGACGCTGCCCAGGTCGGGGCGGTGGCGCAGGTGCGGGGCGGTCGCCTTCAGCGCCACCGGGTAGCCGAGCGTCCCGGCGGCCCTGACGGCGGCCTCCTCGTCCGGGGCCGGCAGCACCGGCGAGACGTCGATCCCGTAGCGGGCCAGCAGTTCCTGCGCCTCGGCCTCGGACAGCGTGATCCGGGCACCGCCGGGCTGGGTGCGCAGCATGACGGTGCGGCGCGTAGCGCCTCGGGCAAGGGTGGTGGTGGGCGACGGGCGGGCGGCGGCCCGGGTGCTCAGCGCCGCCTCCACCAGCCGGCGGGCGCCGGGCTCGTCGATCCGGTCCAGCTCCGGGACGCGCGCCGTCTCCTCCGCCTCGGCCGTACGGCGGCGCCACTGCGCGTAGTGCACGGCGTGGGCGAGGGCGTGCACGGCCCGCTCGGGCGCCGCGTACGCGGGGATGCCGCCGGGGCGCAACCGGGCGGGCAGGTCGGTCAGCGCCAGGTGGGTGAGCAGCAGCGGCTTGCCCAGCTCCCGGGCGCGGTGGCCGGCGTCGAGGAGGGCGGCGGCGATCTCCGGGTCGTCCGAGCCCATCGCGGGGTCGTCCTCGCCGGTCAGCCGGCCGCCCATGAAGGCGTGGGCGGAGGTGCCGATCGGCGGGATGGCGACGGCGATCACCGCGTCCACGGCCGGGTCGGCGAGAGCGACGTCCAGGGCGATCCGGAAGTTCTCGCCGGTCGCGGCGGTGGTGAGGTCGACAGGCGTGCACGGGCGCAGGCCGGCGCTCAGCAGGGCGTCGTAGGTGAGCAGGCCGAGCGAGTCGGAGTTGCCGACCACCGCGACCCGGTTGCCCGGCGGCAGCGGCTGCTGGGCCAGCAGCTCGCCGGTGTCGTACAGCTCGGTGATGGTCGACACCCGGGTGACGCCCGCCTGTTCGAACAGCGCGTCCACGGTGGCGTCACGCAGACCGGTGGCGGTGGCGGGGACGGCGTGGCCGGGCGGCAGGCTGCCGGTGTGCCGGGCGCCCTTGACCACCACGACCGGCTTGACGGCGGCGAGACGGCGGGCGATCCGGGTGAACTTGCGCGGGTTGCCGAAGGACTCCAGGTACAGCAGCACCACCTGGGTGGCCTCGTCCTCGGCCCAGTACTGGAGGAAGTCGTTGCCGGAGACGTCGGCGCGGTTGCCGACCGACGCGAAGGAGGAGACGCCGAGGCCGCGCTTGTGGGCGGCCTCCAGCAGGGCCACGCCGATCGCGCCGGACTGGCAGAAGATCCCGAAGCCGCCGCTGCCGGGCAGCCGTGGGGCGAGCGAGGCGTTCAGCGGGCGCTTCGGGTCGGTGTTGATCAGGCCGAAGGCGTTCGGGCCGATCACCCGCATGCCGGCCGCACGGGCCTGGCGGACCAGCGCGCGCTGCCGGTCCCGGCCCTCCGGGCCGGTCTCCGCGTAGCCGGCGGTGACCACCACCAGGCCCTGCACCCCGTGGGCGCCGCAGTCGGCGACGGCGGCCGGGACGGCGCCCTCGGGGACGGCGATCACCGCGAGGTCCACCGGCCCGGGAATGTCCAGAATCGAACGGTGGACCGGGACACCGTCCAGCTCGGTGCCCGGTACGGCGTTGCGGTTCACCGCGTACACCGGGCGGTCGGCCTGGGCGTCGTCGCCCAGCAGGTCGCGCAGGATGGCGCGACCGACGGTCTGCGGGGTGCGCGAGACCCCGATCACCGCCACCGAGCGCGGGGTGAGCAGCCGCTGCACCGAGCGCGCCTCGGCGCGGTGCTCGCGGGCACGCATCACGGCGAGCGAGCGGTCGGTCTGTTCGAGGTCGAACTCCAGGTGCACCACGCCGTCAGCGAAGCTGCGGTGCTGGGTGTAGCCGGCGTCGGTGAAGACCTTCACCATCTTCCGGTTCTCCGGCAGCACTTCGGCCTGGAAGCGGCGGATGCCGCGCTCCTGCGCGACCGCCGCGATGTGCTCCAGCAGGGCGGAGGCCACGCCGCGGCCCTGGTGGGCGTCCTGCACCAGGAAGGCCACCTCGGCGTCGGTGCCGGTGTCGGAGGGGCGGCCCTCGGCGTCGATCCGGTCGTAGCGGACGGTGGCGATGAAGCGGTCCCGGACCACCACCGCGAGGCCGACCCGGTTCACGAAGTCGTGGTGGGTGAAGCGGCGGACGTCCTTGTCGGAGAGCCGCGGGTAGGGGGCGAAGAACCGGAAGTACTTGGACTGGTCCGACACCTGCTCGTAGAACTCCACGAGCCGTCCGGCGTCGTCGGGCGTGATCGGACGGATCCGGGCCGTACCTCCGTCGCGCAGCAGGATGTCCGCTTCCCAGTGCTGCGGGTAGTCGGGTTGCTCGGGGTTCGCCACCGCGGGGTCTTCCACATTCGTCAGGTTATCCGGCAATGAGCCGAATGGCGCCGGACGCGTACCCACGGCAGGGTGGGCAGGACCCATCGACCGGGGTTTATGCCCCGAAAAGAAACAATCACAACTCCTGAACGCAGCGGTTCCCAGGGGCCACCTGCGTGCAACACTGGTCTAGACAACATGGCCGCTTCCCCCGCTCCCCCGAGCACGGCCGTGACCAGCTTCACCGGAAAGGCACGTCTCATGGCTGAGCGCCGCGTCACCATCGGTTGGGCCGAGGGCCTGCACGCCCGTCCCGCCTCCGTCTTCGTCCGGGCCGTCACGGCCACCGGCGTGCCGATCACCATCGCCAAGCCGGGCGGCAACCCGGTCAACGCCGCCTCCATGCTCGGCCTCCTCGGCCTGGGCGCCCAGGGCGGCGACGAGGTCATCCTCGCCTCCGACGCCGAGAACGCGGACGACGCCCTCGACCGCCTCGCCAAGCTCGTCTCCGAGGGCCTCGACGAGCTCCCCGCCGCGGTCTGAGCCTCGCGACGCCCACCCGATCGGGGTGCCGCCACACTGTGGCGCCACCCCGATCGGCTTTCGGTCAGCCCTTCACGCAGACCACCTGCTTGAGGTGCGCGACCACCTCGACGAGGTCCTTCTGCTGCTCGATGACCTTCTCGATGTTCTTGTAGGCGCCCGGGATCTCGTCCACCACGCCGCCGTCCTTGCGGCACTCCACGCCCTTGGTCTGCTCGACCAGGTCCTCGGTGGTGAACCGCTTCTTCGCCGCGTTGCGGCTCATCTTGCGGCCGGCGCCGTGCGAGGCGGAGTTGAACGACGCCGCGTTGCCCAGGCCGCGGACGATGTAGGAACCCGTCCCCATGGAACCCGGGATGATCCCGAGGTCCCCGGAGCCGGCCCGGATCGCGCCCTTGCGGGTCACCAGCAGGTCGACGCCGTCGTACCGCTCCTCCGACACGTAGTTGTGGTGGCAGCTGATCACCTCGTCGAAGGCGACCTCCGCCTTGGTGAACTCCCGCCGGACGACGTCCTGGAACAGCGCCATCATCACCGCCCGGTTGTGCTTCGCGTACTCCTGCGCCCAGAAGAGGTCCTGGCGGTAGGCCGCCATCTCCGGGGTCTTCGCGAGGAAGACGGCCAGGTCCTGGTCGATCAGGCCCTGGTTGTGCGGCAGCGAGCGGGCGGTGCCCATGTGGTGCTCGGCCAGCTCCTTGCCGATGTTGCGGGAACCGGAGTGGAGCATCAGCCAGACCGCGCCAGTCGTGTCGACGCACAGTTCGATGAAGTGATTTCCTCCGCCGAGCGTGGCCATCTGCTGCATCGCCCGCTCGCGGCGCCACCTGACGTCCTCCGCGATGCCGTCGAAGCGCCGCCAGAAGTCGTCCCAGCCCGCCGCGCGGAAGCCCTGCAGCTTCGCCGGGTCGACCGGGTCGGTGTGCAGGCCGCGGCCGACCGGGATGGCCCGCTCGATCTCGCGGCGCAGGCCGGAGAGGTCGTCCGGGAGGTCCTCGGCGGTGAGCGAGGTCTTCACCGCGCTCATGCCGCAGCCGATGTCGACGCCGACGGCCGCCGGGCAGACCGCGTCCTTCATGGCGATGACGGAGCCGACGGTGGCGCCCTTGCCCAGGTGGACGTCGGGCATCACGGCGAGGCCGTGCAGCCAGGGCAGGGAGCTGATGTTGCGCAGCTGCTGCATGGCCTGGCCCTCGACCGTCGCCGGGTCGGTCCACATCCGGATCGGCACCCGGACGCCGGGCACCTCGGTGTACGTCATGGTCGAACGACCTCCAGAGGTCGGGAAGTTCACGTGAGGAAGCTGCCGCGCGTGGAATCCCGGCGCGGCTCGGGGAAGTTCAGGGGGTGGGGCTCAGCGGCCCAGGGCGACGGGGCAGGGGGAATACGGCCGTGGGGAGCGTCGTATGACTCGCTCGACCCGCATGATGACCGCCTCCCTTCCCTCGTCGTGGTTCGCACGTGCTGTGCGCCGGGGAACATCTATCCACGGAACGGGGGCGGCCCGCAACGGGTTTAACAACGCGTCCGGCCCGGCGGAGCGGGTGCTCCACCGGGCCGGACGGGGATCCGACGGACGGATCAGCTGACGACGGTGACCTCGCCGATGCCGAGCGCCCGCACGTCGTCGGCGATCACGGCGGCGTCGCCGACCAGGACGGTGACGAGACGGTCCGGCGGGAAGGCCGCGACGACCGCCTCGGTGGCGGCGGCGGTGGGCAGTTCGGCGAGCTGCCGGTAGACCTCGGCCTGGTAGTCGTCCGGCAGGTACTGCTCGACCTGGTCGGCCAGGGTGCCGGCGACCGAGCCCGCGGTCTCGTACTTCAGCGGGGCGACGCCGACCAGGAACTGCACGGCCTCGTCGCGCTCGGCGTCGGTGAGGCCCTCGGCGGCGAGGGTGCGCAGGATGGTCCAGGTGTCGGCCAGCGCAGGGGCGGTGGAGGCGGTGTCCACCGAGCCGCTGATGGCGAGCATCGCGCGCCCGCTGCCGTCGGCGGCCGAGCGCAGCGGCTGGGCGAAAGCCCGTACGCCGTAGGTGTAGCCCTTCTCCTCGCGCAGGACGCGGTCGAGGCGGGAGGTGAGGGTGCCGCCCAGGCAGTAGGTGCCGAGGATCTGGGCGGCCCAGAGCGGGTCGTGGCGGTCGGGCCCGATCCGGCCGATGAGCAGCTGGGTCTGGACGGAGCCGGGACGGTCCACGATGACGACGCGGCCGCGGTCGTCGCCGGTGACCGGGGCGTGGGCGGACGGCTCGGCGGCCGCCGCGGTCCAGGTGCCGAGGGTGCTCTCCAGCAGCGCGGGCAGGTCGACGCCGGTGAGGTCGCCGACGACCACGACGGTGCTGGTCGCGGGGCGCACGTGGGCGTCGTAGAAGGCCTTGACGGCCGCGCGGTCGATCGACTTGACGGTGTCGGCGGTGCCGGCGCGGGGCCGGGAGAGCCGGTCGGCGGCGTCGAACAGCTCGGCGTACAGGGCCTTGGCGGCGCGCCGGGCGGGGTTGGCCTGCTCGTGGACGATCTCGTCCAGGCGGTTGGCGACCAGCCGCTCGATCTCCGCCTCGGGCAGGGCGGGGGCGCGCAGGGCGTCCGCCAGCAGGGACAGACCGCGCTGGAGCCGGGAGGCGGGGACCTCCAGGGAGATCCGGATGCACGGGTGGTCGGCGTGGGCGTCGAGGGTGGCGCCGGCGCGCTCCAGCTCGGCGGCGAACTCCTCGGCGCTGAGGGTGTCGGTGCCCTCGCTGAAGGCGCGGGCGAGGATGCCGGCGATGCCGTCGAGGCCGTCGGGCTCGGCGGCGAGCGGGGCGTCGAGCAGCACCTCGACGGCGACCAGCTGCTGGCCGGGCCGGTGGCAGTGCAGGACGGTGATGCCGTTGCCGAGGGCGGCCCGCTCGGGGGCGGGGAAGTCCCAGGGGCTGGGCGTGCCCGGCTGGGGCTGCGGGTGGAAGGTCATGGCGGGGACGTAGTCGGTGCTCATACGGCGGCACCCTCCTCTTCGGAAGCGGCGTCGGAGTCGGCGTCGGTCTCGGCGGCGGTGGGCTCGTAGACGAGCACAGCCCGGTTGTCGGGGTGGAGCCGGGCCTTGGCGATGGCCTGGACCTCCTCGGCGGTGACGTCGAGGACCTTGGGGAGGGCGTCGTTGAGCAGCTTGGGGTCGCCGAACAGGACGGCGTAGCGGCACAGTTCGTCGGCACGGCCAGCGACGGTGGTGAGCCGGTCGAGCCACTCGCGCTCGATCTGGGCCTGGGCGCGTTCGAGTTCCTCGGCGGTGGGGCCCTCGGCGGCGAAGCGGGCGAGCTCCTCGTCGACGGCGGTGCCGATCTGCTCGACGGTGGCGTCGCCGGAGGTCTTGACGTCGAGCCAGCCGAGGCTGGGGGCGCCGGCCAGGCGCAGCAGGCCGAAGCCGGCGGCGACGGCGGTGCGGTCGCGGCGGACCAGCCGGTTGTAGAGGCGGCTGGACTCGCCGCTGCCGAGGATGGTGAGGGCGAGGTCGGCGGCGTCGGCCTCGCGGGTGCCGTCGTGCGGGAGGCGGTAGGCGGCCATCAGGGCACGCGAGGGGACGTCCTCGTGGATCTCCTCGCGGATCTCGCGGCCGATGGTCTCGGGGAGTTCACCGGAGCGCGGCGGCTGCTTGCCGTCGTGCGCGGGGATGGAGCCGAAGTACTTCTCGACCCAGGCGACGGTCTGCTCGGGGTCGATGTCGCCGACGATGGACAGGACGGCGTTGTTGGGCGCGTAGTACGTCCGGAAGAACGTGCGGGCGTCTTCCAGGGTGGCCGCGTCGAGGTCGGCCATGGAGCCGATCGGGGTGTGGTGGTACGGGTGGCCGTCGGGGAAGGAGAGCGCGGTGAGCTTCTCGAAGGCGGTGCCGTACGGGACGTTGTCGTAGCGCTGGCGGCGCTCGTTCTTGACGACGTCGCGCTGGTTCTCCATGGACGTCTCGTCGAGCGCGGCGAGCAGCGAGCCCATCCGGTCGGCCTCCAGCCAGAGGGCGAGCTCCAGCTGGTGGGCGGGCATGGTCTCGAAGTAGTTGGTGCGCTCGAAGCTGGTGGTGCCGTTGAGCGAGCCGCCGGCGCCCTGGACGAGCTCGAAGTGCCCGTTGTTGGAGACGTTGGCCGAGCCCTGGAACATCAGGTGCTCGAAGAGGTGGGCGAGGCCGGTGCGGCCCTTGACCTCGTGGCGGGAGCCCACGTCGTACCAGAGGCAGACGGCGGCGACCGGGGTGAGGTGGTCCTCGGAGAGGACGACGCGCAGGCCGTTGGCCAGGCGGTGCTCGGTGATGGCGATGCCTCGGCTGGAGGCGGGGGCCGGGTTGGCCATGCGCTCGGGTCCTTCCCGTCGTCGATGTCGGGGGTTCGTGTGGCGTCCCCCATTGTGGTGCAACGCGCGGGAGCCGTGTTCGTGTCCGCGCGGAGGGGGGCGTTCGCCAGGGGCGGAAGAGGGCCGCTGACCGGGAGTGTCGGCCCGAGGGTCCACAATGGGGGCGCCGCGCCCTGTCGACGGTGCCCGGTTGACGGGTCCGGCGGCGGGAGTGGCGAGGAGACGGCCGACGTTCGCCCCACGGCGCGCGGCGGCCGGCCGAGACGGACCGAGACACAGCCAGCGACACGTAAGGGAGCCCCGCCGCGATGGCCCGCCGCAGTTCGCAGACCCCGCCGCCCGGAGACTTCGAGGAGCGGATCCTCGACGTCGACGTCGTGGACGAGATGCAGGGCTCCTTCCTGGAGTACGCCTACTCGGTGATCTACTCGCGTGCGCTGCCCGACGCGCGGGACGGCCTGAAGCCGGTGCACCGCCGCATCCTGTACCAGGCCAACGAGATGGGCCTGCGCCCGGACCGCGCGCACGTGAAGTGCGCCCGCGTGGTGGGCGAGGTGATGGGCCGGCTGCACCCGCACGGTGACGCGTCCATCTACGACTCGGTGGTGCGCATGGCGCAGCCGTTCTCGATGCGGCTGCCGCTGATCGACGGGCACGGCAACTTCGGTTCGCTGGGCAACGACGACCCGCCGGCCGCGATGCGCTACACCGAGTCGCGGCTGACGGCCGCGTCGATGGCGATGGTGGAGTCGATCCACGAGGACACCGTCGACTTCGGCCCGAACTACGACGGCAGCGAGCAGGAGCCGCTGGCGCTGCCGGCCGCGTTCCCGAACCTGCTGGTGAACGGCGCCACGGGCATCGCGGTGGGCATGGCGACGAACATGCCGCCGCACAACCTGTCCGAGGTGGTGGCCGCGGCCCGGCACCTGATCAAGCACCCGAACGCGGACCTGGACACGCTGATGCGGTTCGTGCCCGGTCCGGACCTGCCGACCGGTGGGCGGGTCGTGGGCCTGTCGGGCATCCGGGACGCGTACGAGTCGGGCCGCGGCACCTTCAAGATCCGGGCGACGACGTCGGTGGAGGCGGTGACGGCCCGCCGCAAGGGCATCGTGGTCACCGAGCTGCCGTACAACGTCGGCCCGGAGAAGGTCATCTCGAAGATCAAGGACCTGGTCAACGCGAAGAAGCTCCAGGGCATCGCGGACGTCAAGGACCTGACCGACCGTGAGCACGGGCTGCGGCTGGTCATCGAGGTGAAGAACGGCTTCGTGCCGGAGGCGCTGCTGGAGCAGCTGTACAAGCTGACGCCGATGGAGGAGACCTTCGGCATCAACAACGTGGCGCTGGTGGACGGGCAGCCGCTGACGCTCGGGCTGAAGGAACTGCTGGAGGTCTACGTCGACCACCGCTTCACCGTGGTGCGCCGGCGCAGCGACTTCCGCCGCCGCAAGCGCGAGGAGCGGCTGCACCTGGTCGAGGGCCTGCTGGTGGCGCTGCTCGACATCGACGAGGTCATCGCGATCATCCGGTCGAGTGACAACGCGCAGCAGGCGAAGGAGCGCCTGATGGAGCGCTTCTCGCTGTCGGAGACGCAGACGGCGTACATCCTGGACACCCCGCTGCGGCGGCTGACCCGCTTCGACCGGGTGGAGCTGGAGCAGGAGAAGGCGAAGCTGACCTCGGAGATCGCGGAGCTGACCGAGATCCTGGAGTCGGACACCAAGCTGCGCAGTGTGGTGTCGTCCGAACTGGGCGCGGTGGCGAAGCAGTTCGGCACGGAGCGGCGCACGGTGCTGCTGGAGGCGGGGGCGGTGCCGTCGGCGGCGCTGGCGGTGCCGCTGGAGGTCGCGGACGACCCGTGCCGGGTGCTGCTGTCGTCGACGGGGCTGCTGGCGCGGACGACGGACGGCGAGCCGTTCGAGGTGTCGGAGAAGCGGGCGAAGCACGACGTGATCGTGTCGGCGGTGCACGCGACGGCGCGGGCGGACGTGGGTGTGGTGACGTCCGCGGGCCGGGTGCTGCGGCTGCCGGTGATCGACCTGCCGGCGCTGCCTCCGACGCCGTCGCCGACGCTGGCGGGCGGGGCCGCGGTGGGCGAGTTCCTGCGGCTGGAGGCCGGGGAGCGGGCGCTGGCGCTGACCACGCTGGACGAGTCCTCGCCGGGGCTGGCGCTGGGCACGCTGCAGGGCGTGGTGAAGCGGGTGGTGCCGGAGTGGCCGGCGAACAAGGACGAGTTCGAGGTGATCGCTCTCAGGGAGGGTGACGAGCTGGTGGGCGCGGTCGAACTGCGCACCGGCGAGGAGGACCTGGTCTTCATCGCCTCGGACGCCCAGCTGCTGCGCTACCCGGCGGGCCAGGTCCGTCCGCAGGGCCGCCCGGCGGGCGGCATGGCGGGCATCAAGCTGTCGGACGGTGCCCGGGTGCTGTCCTTCACGGCGGTGGATCCGGCGGCGGACGCGGTGGTGGTCTCGGTGGCCACGGCCACGGGCACGCTGTCCGACGGCGAGCAGACGACCTGGAAGGTCACCCCGTTCGAGCAGTACCCGCGCAAGGGCCGTGCCACCGGTGGTGTGCGCTGCCAGCGCTTCCTGCGCGGTGAGGACGGCCTGGCCTTCGCCTGGGCCGGTGCCGTCCCGGCCCGTGCCGCCACCGCCAAGGGCGCCCCGGTCGAGCTGCCCGAGCGCGACCCGCGCCGCGACGGCTCCGGCACTCCGGTCACCACCCCGATCGCGGTGGTCGCCGGCCCGGCGTAGCGGCTCTCGCCCTGGCGCGGGCGGAGGGGTACCGGAGTCGTCCGGTACCCCTCCGCCTTGTCGTGCCCGTCCGGTGGGGAACGCGGACCCGTCTTCCACGGGTGCTCGGCACCGAGCGGGTCACCTGCCGCTGCCGGACGAGTACCGGCGGCCTCCCGACCGTCTCCGCGCTCCGCCACGAGGCGGTGGCACGGCGGGTGAGGGCCGCCTTCGGGTGTTCGCGTGGGGGTGATCAGGTGAGGGTAGCCTTGCCCAAGTGAGCACCTGTGCGACCGTGTCGCGTGAACTTTCGGAGCCGCTGGCCGCGACGGCGGCGGTGGCCACCACCTGGCTGCTGGTGGAGCAGAACGGACCGTGGGGCGCGAAGGCGCTGGGCGAGAGCCACCTGGACGCCGCGGTCGGGCGGGCGCTGGAGGCGGCCGCGGCCGGGACGGGCGTGCGGGTGGCCCTGATCCGACGGCCCGGGCGGCACGCCGACTGCCTGCCGACCGCGCGCCACGAGGTGCTGGTGGCGCACACCGTGCCCGGCCGCGGCTGGGTGCGCCGGGCGGGGGTGACGGATCCGGCGGAGCTGCTGGAGCTGGATTTCGCGGCGCTGGGCGCCGGTGACCACACCGGTTTCGGGGCGGAGCACGTCGGCGGCCCGGTGGCCCTGGTGTGCACCAACGGGCGGCGGGACCGCTGCTGCGCGCTGCTGGGCCGTCCGCTCGCGGCGGAGCTGGCCGCGGCCGGGCACAGCGAGGTGTGGGAGGTCACCCACCTGGGCGGGCACCGCTTCTCCCCCACCATGCTGGTGCTGCCGTACGGCTACGCGTACGGGCGGCTGACGCCGGAGACCGCCAAGGAGGTGCTGGCGGCGACGGCGGCCGGGCACACGGTGCCGGAGTGGTCGCGCGGCTGCTCGGGCTGGGAGCGTCCGGGCCAGGCGGCCGAGCACGCGGTGCGGCTGGCCACCGGCGAGACGGCGGTGGACGTGCTGACGCTCACCCAGCGGCCGGACGGCGAGGGCCGCTGGCTGGTGACGGTGCTGCACCGGGACGGGCGGTCCTGGGAGGTGGACGTGATCGAGACGGTCAGCGAGCCGGCGCGTCCGGAGAGCTGCGGCAAGGCGGCGGGGACGCCCTCCCGGATGGAGGTGCTGTCGGTCCGGGGCCTGTGAGGAGCGGCCCCGCGCCCGTGGGGGTGAGCGCGGGACCGCTGCGGCCGGAGCCGTGGCCGCCGGGGTGTCAGCCGGCGGCCTTGGCGACGAACTCCGTGGTGTACGTCTTCGCCAGGTCGATCGACCCCTCCTTGCCCTTGACGTCCGGGTGGAACGCGGCGAGCACCGCGAGCACGGTCTTCGGCCCGTCGGCCGGCATCACGCCGTCCGTGGTGAACATCGGCAGCGTCGCCTTGATCGCCGCCGCGTACCGTTCGGCGCCGCCCTGCGCGTAGTCGGCGGGCATCTTCGCGGCGATCTCCTCGGGGCTGTGGGTGGCCATCCACTTCAGGGTCTTGACGAAGGCGTCGGCGAGCTTCTGGGTGGTGTCCCTGTTCTTCTCCACCCAGTCGGTGTTCATGTACAGCGACGAGGACGGGTAGAGGCCGCCGAGCGCCTCGCGCGACCCCTCGGGGGTGCGCATGTCGTAGAGGACCTTGCCGAGGCCCTTGTCCAGGACGGCGGCGACGGTCGGGTCGGTGGTCATCCCGGCGTCGATGCTGCCCTGCTGGAGCGCGGCGATGAAGGTCTGGCCGGCGCCGACCGCGATCGGGCTGAACTCGCTGACGGCGGTGCCGTTCTTGACCGCGAGGTACTTGGTGAGGAAGTCGGTCGAGGAGCCGATGCTGGTGACGCCGAGCTTCCTCCCCTTGAAGTCGGCGCCGGACCTGATCGCGTCGGCCTGCTTGGTGGAGACCACCTCGACCTCGCCGGGCGCCTGGGCGAACTGCACCACGGACTCGACCTTCTTGCCCTTGGCCTGGAGGTCGATGGTGTGGTCGTAGAAGCCGACGGCGCCCTGGACGTCCCCGGCGAGCAGCGCGGTGGTGGCGTTGACGCCGGCGGGCTCGGTCATCAGCTCGACGTTGACGCCGGCCTCGGCGAAGAAGCCGAGCCGCTGGGTGAGCATCGCGGGCAGGTAGATGACCTTGTCCAGGCCACCGACCATGATCTTGACCTTGGGCCCGTCGACCTGTTGCCCGGCGGGGGCGGCGACGGCTCCGTGGCCGGCGGTGGCGGCGTCGTTGGCGCAGGCGGACAGCGGGAGGAGCAGGACGGCGGCGAGGGCGGCCGCGGCTGGTCTGCCGATCGGGTTGGGGCGCATGGGTGGGGGCCTCTTTCTCGGTTCTGGCAGGGGGAGTTCAGCGGCCGTCGCCCGCGTCGGCGGGCTTCCAGCGGAACAGCTTCTTCTCGGCGAAGGTCAGCAGCCCTTCGGTGAGCAGTGCGACGACGGCGAGGATGGTCATGGCCGCGTACACGCCCGCGGCGTTGAAGGTGCCCTGGGCGGCCGCGACGAGCAGGCCGAGGCCCTTGGTGGCGCCGATGTACTCGCCGACGATGGCGCCGATCAGCGCGAAGCCGAAGCTGACGTGCAGGCTGGTGAAGATCCAGGTGGTGGCGGCGGGGATGACCACCTGGAGGGTGACCCTGCGGTTGTCGGCGCCGAGGATGCGGGCGTTGGCGACGAGGTTGCGATCCACCTCGCGGGCGCCCTGGAAGGCGTTGAAGAACACGGGGAAGAACACCAGCACCACCGCGGAGGCGACCTTGGAGGCCGGGCCCAGGCCGAACCAGATCAGGAAGATCGGCGCGAGCACGATCCGCGGGATGGCGTTGAGCACCTTGATGTACGGCCCGAACACGTCGGCCAGGAAGCGGACCCGGCCGAGGGCGATGCCCAGCAGCACACCGCCGACGACGCCGATCACCCAGCCGGTGAGGGCCTCGTAGAGGGTGTAGCCGATCTGCTCGCCGAGCGAGCCCTGGGCGGTGCCGTGGGTGATCCACTGCCATATCTGGTCCCAGATCCTCGACGGCTGGGAGAAGTTGAACGGGTCGATGACGTCCGTACGGGCGCAGACCTCCCACAGCCCGAGGAAGGCGAGCAGCACCGCGGCCCGGGCGCCGTGGACGAGCGACTTCCGCTGGCGGGCGGCCCGTTCGCGGGCCTCGGTTCTCGTCGTGCCGGCCGTGGGCTTCCCGGCGCCGGCCGGCACGGGCTCGGATGCGGACGCGGACTCGGACTCGGTCTCAAGCGGCACGACCCGCTCCTCTCTCCCTGGTGATGCGCACCTCTTCGCCGAGCGAGGCCCAGATCTCGCGGTACAGCTCGACGAACCTCGGCTCCAGCCGGACGGCCTCCACGGTGCGCGGGCGCGGCAGGTCGACGGTGAAGACCTCCTTGACGGTGGCGGGGCCGGCCGTCATGACGACGACCCGGTCGGCGAGCGCGATGGCCTCGTCCAGGTCGTGGGTGACGAAGACGACGGACGAGCCCGTACCGGCCCACAGCTCCAGCAGCTGGTCCGACATCAGCGCCCTGGTCTGCACGTCCAGCGCCGAGAACGGCTCGTCCATCAGCAGGATCGCCGGATCGTTGACGAAGGTCTGGGCGAGCGCGACGCGCTTGCGCATGCCGCCGGACAGCTGGTGCGGGTAGCGGTCCTCGAACGCGGCCAGGCCGACCCGGCCGAGCCAGTCCCGGGCCCGCTCCCTGGCCTCGGCGGCGGGCACGCCGCGGAAGCGCGGGCCGGCCGTCACGTTGGACAGGACGGTGCGCCAGGGGAAGACGGCGTCCTGCTGGAAGACGAAGCCGACCTTGGGGTCGATCCCGCGCACGGGCTCGCCGTACACCCTGACCTCGCCCTCGGTGGGCTCCTCCAAGCCGCTGACCAGGGTCAGCGTGGTGGACTTGCCGCAGCCGGTGGGGCCGACGACGGCGACGAACTCGCCTTGGGCGACGGTCAGATCGAGATCGCGGACGGCGGTGTGCAGCGCCCCGGACGGGGTGCGGAACCGTTTGGTCGCGCCGGTCAGCTCGATCGCCGGGGTGTTGCTCATGTCCATCCTCCGGGGTCTGTGCCTGCCCCGGAAAGGTAGGAGCGGGCCCGGCCCCGGCGGGAGCCTTCTTCGCGTAGTGCGACTTCTCCGCATAGAGGGGTGTTCTGCTCGTTTTGCTTCCGCTACAACTGCGGGGACGCGGCTGACAGGAACATCCCGGAAACATAGGGTGTCCCGACCCACCCACCGGCGCCCCCGACCGCCCTCCGAGGACGCCCGATCCCCCGCAGCCGCCGAGAGGAGGCCCGGATGAAGCTCCCCCGCGGACCCCGCCGGGTCTTCGCCCAGCTACTGCTGAGCCAGACCGTCGTCACCGTCGGGGTCACCGCCGTGACCGCCGGGCTGTTCCTGGCCCCGGTCAGCAGCGAGCTGGACCACGACGCGATGCAACGGGCGCTGTCGATCGCCCAGGCCACCGCCACCGACGAGAGCATCGCCCGGGCCGCCGCCGCCCGCGATGTGGTGGCCGCGCAGCGCAACGCCGAACAGATCCGGCTGGCCACCGGCGCCAGCTTCGTGGTGGTCACCGACCTGGACGGCATCCGGCTCTCGCACACCGACCCGGGCCGGATCGGCCAGCGGGTCAGCACCGACCCGGAGCCGGCCCTCAGCGGCCGCAGCGTCACCGCCATCCAGGAGGGCACCCTGGGCCGCACCGCCCGCGGCAAGGTGCCGCTGCGGACGGCGGACGGCCGGATCGTCGGCGAGGTGTCGGTCGGCATCAGCGACGACTCGATCCGCCGCCGGCTGCTGACGATGCTCACCGGGATCCTGCTGTGCGCGGCCGCCGGCCTGGCCGCCGGGACCATCGCCACCCTCCTCCTGGCCCGCCGCCTCAAGCGCCGCACCCACAACATCGCGCTGGCCGACATCTCCGCGCTGCTGGTGGAGCGGGAGGCGATGCTGCACGGCATCCGCGAGGGCATGGTGGCGTTGGACGAGCGCGGCCGGATCCGGCTGGCCAACGACGAGGCCCTGCGGCTGCTCGGCCTGCCCGAGGACTGCGCCGGCCGCCCGATCGGCGCGGTGCTGCCACCCGGCCGGCTGGCGGACGTGCTCGCCGGGCGGATCCCCGGCACCGACCTGCCGGCCGTCCGGGACGACCGCGTCCTGGTGGTGAACCGGATGGCCACGCCCGAGGGAGGCGCGGTGGTGACCCTCCGCGACCGCACCGAACTGGAGTCGCTGGTCCGCGAGTTGGACACCACCCGCAGTCTCACCGAGGCCCTGCGGGCCCAGGACCACGAGCACGCCAACCGGATGCACACCCTGCTGGGCCTGCTGGAGCTGGGCCGCCAGGAGCAGGCGGTGGCGTTCATCTCGGAGCAGTCCGGCTCGCACGCGGTGGTCGCCGCGCGGATCGCCGAGCAGGTGCGGGACCCGCACGTGGCGGCACTGCTGGCGGGCAAGACCGCGGTGGCGGGCGAGCGCGGGGTACGGCTGGCGCTGGCCCCGGCGGCGCACCTGCCGGACGCCGTGGTGGACCCCCGGGCACTGGTCACGGTGCTCGGCAACCTGATCGACAACGCGGTGGACGCACTGGCCGCGGGCGGCGGGGGCCGGGTGGAGGTGAGCCTGGCCGCGGCCGGCCCGACCCTGCTGCTGCAGGTCGCGGACAGCGGCCCGGGGGTGCCGGAGGAACTGCGCGAGCAGGTCTTCGAGGAGGGGTGGACCAGCAAGGACGCGCCCGCGCACCGTCCGCGCGGGCTGGGGCTGGCGATGGTGCGGCGGCTGGTCGAACGGACCGGCGGCCGGATCGTGCTCGACGGCGGGCCGCTCGGCGGCGCCCGGTTCACCGTCGAGCTGCCCGAGGCCCTGCTCACCACTCGGCTCGTGGAGGCGTGATGATCGACGTACTCGTGGTGGACGACGACTTCCGGGTCGCGGACGTGCACGCCGCCTACGTGGCGAAGGTCCCGGGCTTCCGGGTGACCGGCACCGCGCACTCGGCCGGGGAGGCACTGGCCGCCGTGGAGCGCCGCCCGGTGGACCTGCTGCTGCTCGACCACCACCTGCCCGACGAGACCGGCCTGGCCCTGGTGCGCCGCCTGCGGGACCGCCAGGTGGCCTGCGACGTGATGATGGTGACGGCCGCCCGGGACGTGTCGACGGTGCACGCCGCGATGCAGCACGGCGCGCTCCAGTACCTGGTCAAGCCGTTCACCTTCGCCGGGCTGCGGGAGAAGCTGGTGGCGTACGCGCAGCTGCGGCACGCGCTCGCCGCCCCCGCCAGGGAGGCCGGTCAGGACGAGGTGGACCGGCTGTTCGCGACCCTGCGCAGCGCCGCCGCCCCGGCCGGAACGCTCCCCAAGGGCCACTCGGCGCCCACCACCGACCTGGTGATGGGCGTGCTGCGCCGGGCCGGCCGGCCGCTCTCCGCCCAGGAGGTCGCCGAGGCCACCGGGCTGAGCCGCTCCACGGCGCAGCGCTACCTCAAGCAGCTGGAGCGGGACAGCCGGCTGCGGCTGACCCTGCGGTACGGCGACACCGGCCGCCCGGAGCACCGCTACGCGCCGGCGGCCCGGGCCTGAGGCGCGCCCCTGTCCGGCCCGGGGCCGGACAGGGGCCGGACAGGGGCCGGACAGGGGGGAACCCCGGCGGCCCCAGGCCCGCCGGGGTTCCCCGGGCGCGACGGCTCAGGCCGCGCCCGCACCGGTGAGGGCACGTACCTCCAGCTCGGCGAACCGGTCCGGGTCGGCGGGCTCGGACGAGGTGACCGTCCCGATCCAGCCGGCCAGGAAGCCGAGCGGGATGGAGACGATGCCCGGGTTCTCCAGCGGGAACCAGTGGAAGTCGACGCCCGGGAACAGCGCCTCGGGGGAGCCGGACACCACCGGCGAGAAGCACACCAGCACGATCGCCGGGATCAGCCCTCCGTACACCGCCCAGACCGCGCCGCGAGCGGTGAACCGCGACCAGAACAGGCTGTACAGCAGTACCGGCAGGTTGGACGAGGCGGCGACGGCGAAGGCCAGGCCGACCAGGAAGGCGACGTTCAGCTGCTGGGCGAAGAGGCTGATCACGATCGCCGTCGCACCGATCCCGGCGGCGGCGATCCGGGCGACCACCACCTCCTGCTGCTCGCTGACCTCGGACTCCGACTCCCTCGCCGCCCGGGAGGCCGGGACGGCCTCGCCCCGGCGGCGCCGCCCGCGGCCGTCCTTCGTCTGCTCGCGCCCCGGCCGGGCGCGCCAGGCGCCGGCCCAGATGTCGTGGGCGAAGGCGGCCGAGGAGGCCAGGGTCAGCCCGGCGACCACGGCGAGGATGGTGGCGAAGGCGATCGCCGAGATCAGCGCGAACAGCACCACCCCACCGGTGCTGCCGTTGCCGCCGCCGAGCGTCAGTGCGAGCAGCGGAACGGCGGTGTTCCCGGCCGAGTTGGCGTGCCGCACCTCGGCCGAGCCGATCAGCGCGGTGGCGCCGAGGCCGAGCACGATCGCCATCAGGTAGAAGCTGCCGACCAGGCCGATCGCCCACATCGTGGAGCGGCGGGCGGCCCGCGCGGTGGGCACCGTGTAGAAGCGGGACAGGATGTGCGGGAGGCCGGCGGTGCCGAGCACCAGGCCGAGGCCGAGGCTGACGAAGTCCAGCCGGCTGGTGAGGCTGCCGCCGTACTTGAGCCCGGGCTCCAGGTAGCGGTGCCCGGCGCCGCTGTGCTGGGCGGCCTGGCGCATCAGCTCGCCGAGGTCCCCGTGGAAGCGGACCACCAGCAGCACCGTGAGCAGGACCGAACCGCCGGTCAGCAGGAAGGCCTTGATGATCTGGATCCAGGTGGTGGCCCGCATCCCGCCGATGGTGACGTAGACGATCATCAGGGCGCCGACGGCGATGATGGTCCAGGTGCGGGCGTGCGGGCTGCCGGTGCCGAGCAGCAGGGCGACCAGCGAGCCGGCGCCGACCATCTGGGCCACCAGGTAGAGCAGGGTGACCACGACGCTGGCGCCGCCGGCCGCGGCGCGCACCCTGCGGCGGCGCAGCCGCAGCGCGAGCACGTCGGCGAGGGTGTACCGGCCGGCGTTGCGGACGAGTTCGGCGACCAGCATCAGCACCACCAGCCAGGCGACCAGGAAGCCGATGCTGTAGAGCACGCCGTCGTAGCCGTACAGCGCGATCAGCCCGGCGACGCCCAGGAAGGAGGCGGCGGAGAGGTAGTCCCCGGAGAGCGCGAAACCGTTCTGCAGCGGGGTGAAGTCGCGGCCGCCGGCGAAGAAGTCCTCGGCGGCGTTGCCCTGGCGGCCGACCCAGAGGGTGACCCCCAGGGTGACCAGGACGACGACGGCGAACAGCGCGATCGCGAGCGAGTGGTGGTCGCCGGTGGGGGCGACGGGCGGCGGGGTGGCGGTCGTCACCGCGGTGCGCACCGCGGTCCGGACGGCGGCCACGGCGGCGTCGGTGGGCATGGTGGGCATCACGGTCGTCATCGCAGTTGGTCCTGGGTGTCCCAGCGCAAGCCCAGGGCGGCGCGGTCGCGCTTGGTCCGGGAGTTGCGGGCGTAGAGCCAGGTGAGCAGGAAGGTGGTGGCGAACTGCAGCAGGCCCAGCAGCCAGGCCACGTTGAGCGGACCGGCCACCGTCCTGCGCATCAGGTCGGGGGCTCCGGCCTGGGCGGCGACGAACAGCAGGTACCAGGCGAGGAAGGCGCCGGTGATCGGGAAGACGAAGGTCCGGTAGCTGCGGCGGATCTGCCGGAACGTGTCGCTGGCCTGGACCGCCCGGTAGACCTCGGTGCGGTCGGCGACCGGCTCCTCGTCAAGTGGCGCGTGCGGTAGGGCCGATGCCTCCTGGTCGTCGGGCGTGGTCTGGGCGAACGGCTCGTCGGCGGCCCCGTGGACCGGTGCGCCGACGGCCACTGGCCCGCCGGCGGCCTCCGCCGACTGGGCCGTACGGTCGGGGCCCGACTGCGTCGGTACCGCCGTCCGGCGGTGCGCGGCCGATGGCTCGGCGGACTCAACGGGGGCGCCGGCGGCCGGAGCGGCCCACCAGTCGAATTGCTGTCCCGGGCCGGGACTGCTCGTCTGCTGCTGTGGCACTGCTGCTCCTGGACGGCCGGATGTTCTGACCCGAACCATGATGGCGGCCCCCGGACAACGCCCCTGACCATCGCAGATACGTTCACTCGATGAGGTGATCGATCATCCGACAGACACTCATCGGACTACTGCTGCGTCCCGGTGATTCCGTGTCGGAAGGCGTAGGCGACCGCCTGGGCGCGGTCCCGCACCGCCGTCTTGGCGAACAGATTGTTGATGTGGGTCTTCACGGTCGCCGGACTGACGAACAGCCGCCGGGCGATCTCGGCGTTGGACAGCCCCTCGGCGATCAGCGCCAGCACCTCGGCCTCCCGGACGGTCAGCCCGTCGGGCAGTTCCCCCGGCCGCGCCGCGGGCCGCTCGGCGGCCTTCCGGGAGCCGGTCGGCTGCTCCGAAAGCCTTTCCAGCAGCCGAAGTTGGACCTGCGGGGAGAGCCCGGCGGCGCCCGAGCGGACGTCCGCGATGGCCCTCGCGATCTCCTCGGCGCCGGCGTCCTTGGTGAGGTAGCCGCGAGCCCCGGCCTGGAGCGCCGGGAACAGCGAGTCGTCGTCGGCGTAGGTGGTGAGCACCACCACCTCGGTCTCCGGGTGCGCGGCGCGGATCCGCCGGGTCGCCTCGACGCCGTCACAACGCGGCATCCGCAGATCCATCAGCACCACGTCCGGGTGATGACGCTCCACCAGGGCGACGGCCTCCTCCCCGTCCCCCGCCGCACCGACCACCTCGATGCCGGGCAGCAGCCCCAGCAGCATCACGATGCCCTCGCGCACCACCGTCTGGTCGTCCGCGACCAGCACCCTGGTCGCCCCCGCCCCCGCCGCCGTCATGCCGGCACCCGCAGCAGCACGCGCCACCCTCCGTCCTCAGGGCCCGCCAGCAGCGTGCCGCCGAGCAGTTCCGCGCGTTCGCGCATTCCCAGCAGACCGTACCCGCTGCCGCTGTCGGCCAGCTCCCCCTGCTCCGAGCGGTCTTCGGACGGGCCGCGCGGCGGCCGGGCGTTGCGCACCTCCAGCTCCACCACCCCCTCCAGGTAGCGCAGTCGCACGGAGCAGCGGGCGCCGGCCGCGTGCTTGCGGACGTTGGTGACCGCCTCCTGCGCGGTGCGCCGCACCGCGAGGGCGGCCTCGGCGGCGAGCGGCCGGGGCGTGCCGGTGACGGTGAGCTCGGCGCGCTCCCGCCCTGCCAGCTCGACCAGGAACTCCCCGACCGGGGTGAACTCCCCGCGCAGCGCGGACAGCGCCTGCCGGGTCTCGGCCAGCCCGTCCTGCGCCATCCGCCGTGCGGCGACGACCCGTTCGCGGATCTGCTCACGGTCCGTCCCCGCGTCCAGCATCAGCCGGGCCGCCTCCAGGTGGACGAGCTGCGCGGACAGGCTGTGGGCGAGCACGTCGTGGATCTCCCGGGCGATCCTGGCCCGTTCGGCGAGCGCCGCGCTCTCCGCCTCGGCGGCCCGGGCGGCCCGCTCCTGGGCGAGCAGCCGGCGGGAGGTGCCGCGCGCTTCGATGTCCAGCCGCAGCAGGTAGCCGAGCAGCGCGATCCCGCCGACGGTGGCCGCGATGCTGAGCCAGCTCGACGTGGTCACCACCGCGTACGAGGCCAGCGAGGCCGCCGCCGTGATCAGCCCGGGCGCGAGCGGCATCCGGACCAGCGCCATCACCGCCAGGCCGTACCAGAGCACGTCGGCGAGCAGGGTCGCCCCACCGGTGTTGGCCAGCCACGCGGCGCCGAGCAGCGCTCCGGTCAGCAGGTACGCGGGCAGCCGACGCTGCTCCCGGGTGGCGCGCAGCCAGGCCGCGCAGAGCCCGAAGGCGGCGACCAGTCCGGCCGTCGCGGCCACCGCCGCCCAGCCGGCGAACCTGCCGTCGGCGATGGTCCCCCAGGTGACGGTGGCCACCAGCACGATGCGGCCCAGCACGGTCAGGGCCCGCCGCGGCCGGCTCTCGGCCTCGCGGTCCATCCCCTCGCGGGCCGGCCAGCGGGTCCAGTACCAGCCGGACACGGCTGCCTCCTCGGTGTTCACGGCGGTGCTCACGGCGATGGGTCGGCGCGGCGGGACCGGTGCGGTTCAGTGCAGGACGGCGGTGGGCGGCACGGGCTCCAGCGCCCGGACCCTCCAGTTCACCACGAGCGAGCGGACCAGCAGCAGGACCGCCATGCCGAGCATCAGGGAGCTGCCGGACTGGTGGACGTGCAGCGCCGCGCCGATCCCGTACAGGCCGAGCCGGATGGCGAGCATCC
Organism: Kitasatospora sp. NPDC096204; assembly: GCF_044763205.1. Classification (NCBI taxonomy): domain Bacteria; kingdom Bacillati; phylum Actinomycetota; class Actinomycetes; order Kitasatosporales; family Streptomycetaceae; genus Kitasatospora; species Kitasatospora sp. NPDC096204. The sequence goes on along the minus strand of NZ_JBIWFT010000059.1, from coordinate 3,554 downwards.
CGGTCCACGCGGCGACCGTGGCCTTGGTGCCCTTGAGCATGACCGAGCCGTCCGAGGCCCGCCAGAGCCGTACGGTCCAGCCCCAGACGGACCCCATCGCGAGCACGGCGACCAGCCCGGCGGCCAGCAGGCCCCCGGACAGCACGGCGTGCTGGTGGTCGATGATCTGCGGGTCCCGCAGCGCGAGCGCGCCCAGGATCAGCGGAAGGATCCAGAAGCGGCGCTCGGAGTCCAGGCGCTGCACGCGCATCTGGCGCCGGACGACCAGGACCATCACCGCGGCGATCACGAGCAGGTTGGTGAGGGTGGTCATCGGACTACTCCGTCCCGTGGAGAAGCTTGTTGCTGACCTCTCCGACGCTACGGATCCGCCGGTTCCCGCTGATCGGAGCCGGGGTGGACCCCGGGTGGAACGCGAACGGCCGGGCCTCCACCCGTGGGTGGAGGCCCGGCCGGACGGGACGCGCGGGACGCGCGGGGCGCCCGCGTCAGGCGTCGATGCGCGAACGGTCCAGGGTGGCCGCCGAGTCCACGATGAACTCCTTGCGCGGGGCGACGTCGTTGCCCATCAGCAGGTCGAAGATCCTCTCGGCCTGCTCCAGGTCGCCCAGGTTGATCCGGCGCAGCGTGCGGTGGCGCGGGTCCATGGTGGTCTCGGCCAGCTGGTCGGCGTCCATCTCGCCCAGACCCTTGTAGCGCTGCACCGGCTCCTTCCAGCGCTGCCCCTTGCGCTGGAACTCCAGCAGCGTGGAGCGCAGTTCGGCGTCGGAGTACGTGTAGTGGTACTTCTCCTGGCCGCGCTTGGGGTTGGTGAGCTCGATCCGGTGCAGCGGCGGCACGGCGGCGAAGACCCGGCCCTGCTCGACCATCGGCCGCATGTAGCGGTGGAAGAGGGTGAGCAGCAGGGTGCGGATGTGCGAGCCGTCGACGTCGGCGTCGGCCATGAAGATGACCCGGCCGTAGCGGGCCTGGTCGATGTCGAAGGTGCGGCCGGAACCGGCCCCTATCACCTGGATGATCGCGGCGCACTCGGCGTTCTTGAGCATGTCGCTCACCGAGGCCTTCTGGACGTTGAGGATCTTGCCGCGGATCGGCAGCAGCGCCTGGAACTCGGAGTTGCGGGCGAGCTTGGCGGTGCCGAGCGCGGAGTCCCCCTCGACGATGAACAGTTCGCTGCGTTCGACGTCGTCGCTGCGGCAGTCGGCCAGCTTGGCGGGCAGCGAGCTGGTCTCCAGCGCGGTCTTCCGGCGCTGGGCCTCCTTGTGCTGCCGGGCTGCGACCCGGGTGCGGGCGGCCGCGACGACCTTGTCCAGCACGGCCCTGGCCTGGAGCTTCTGGTCCTTCTTGGCCGACGTGAGGAAGGCCTTGAGCTCCTTGGCGACGACGGCGGCGACGATCCGGTTGGCCGCCGAGGTGCCGAGCACCTCCTTGGTCTGGCCCTCGAACTGCGGCTCGGCGAGCCGGACGGTGACCACCGCGGTGAGGCCCTCGGTGGCGTCGTCCTTGGTGATGTCGTCCTCGGCGACGCGCAGCAGCTTGCTCGCGCGCAGCGCCTCGTTGACCGTCTTGGCCAGCGAGCGCTCGAAGCCGGTGACGTGGGTGCCGCCCTTGGGGGTGGCGATGATGTTGACGAAGGACCGCAGGGTGGTGTCGTAACCGGCGCCCCAGCGCAGCGCGATGTCCACGCCGAGGGTGCGGGTGACCTCGGTGGGGGTCATGTGGCCGAGGTCGTCCAGGACCGGCACGGTCTCCTTGAAGGTGCCCTCGCCGCGCAGCCGCAGCACGTCGCAGACCGGCTTGTCGGGGGCCAGGAACTCGCAGAACTCGGCGATGCCGCCGTCGTAGCGGAAGACCGACTCCTCGATCTGCTCACTCTCGGTGAGTCGCTCGTCACGCACCACAATGGTTAGGCCGGGGACCAGGAAGGCGGTCTGCCGGGCGCGGCTGTGCAGCGTCTCCAGGGAGAGCTTGGCGTCCTTGAGGAAGATCTGCCGGTCGGCCCAGTAGCGGATCCGGGTGCCGGTACGGGTCTTGGGCACCTTGCGGGCCTTGGTCAGGCCGTTGCCGGGCTCGAACGGCGCGTCCGGGCTGGTCTCGGTGAAGATGCCGGGAGTGCCGCGGCGGAAGCTGATCGCGTGGGTGTGCCCGCCGCGGTCGACCTCGACGTCGAGGCGGGCGGAGAGCGCGTTGACGACCGAGGCGCCGACACCGTGCAGACCGCCGGAGGCCGCGTAGGAGCCGCCGCCGAACTTGCCGCCGGCATGCAGCTTGGTCATCACGACCTCGACGCCGGACAGCCCGGTCTTGGGCTCGACGTCGACCGGGATGCCGCGCCCGTTGTCCCGGACCTCGACCGAGGAGTCAGGGTGCAGCACGACGTCGATGCGGTCGCAGTAGCCGCCGAGCGCCTCGTCGACGGAGTTGTCGATGATCTCCCAGAGACAGTGCATCAGGCCGCGGCTGTCCGTCGAGCCGATGTACATGCCCGGGCGCTTGCGGACCGCCTCCAGGCCCTCCAGGACGAGCAGGTGCCGCGCGGTGTAGTTGGAACCGTCGTCGCCGGCCAGCAGCGCGGACGGCACGGTCGTTTCGGCACTCACGCGGCACTCTCCTCGGTGAAGTTCTGTCTCATCGGTCACATCCGGACGCATCCGGACCAAACGCCAGTGCAGCACGCCGCACCGACACCCGTCGCCCTGCGTGCCCGATCCCCCACACCGGGTGCGCAGCACGGCGGGCCGGCCCCGCGCAGCTTGTACGCGCTGCGCGAACAAGCACCGCACCCGGGCGCGGGCCCCAGGGGCGCCATCTCCTCCCGGTACCACCGGTCCTGGCGGATCGTGGGGCCCGGCGCAGGCTCCGGAACTGCCGTTATGCAGGCTACCGGGGCCCGGGGCGGGGCTTATGCTCCAACCCGGCAGAGGATTATGCTACGCGGACGCCGCACCCGATCCCGATCGGGCGTTCGAGCGGCGGGCGGATCCCGGGATTTCGGCACGCATGAACCACCGACGCCCGGGGCACGTCCTCATCAACACAGCAGAATCCTCAGAGAAGAAAAGCCACGAGCGGGAACGTTTTCGGCCTGGTTGGATGTTGACCCTGGTACGACAGCTCGTCGAGCTAGAGAAGAGGCGACGTGACTACTGTTCTGACCCCTGCGAGCCCGCTCACCGCGGCTGACCGCTGCGACCGCTGCGGCGCCCAGGCCTACCTGCGCGTCGTACTCGCCAGCGGCGGAGAGCTGCTCTTCTGTGCCCACCACGGCCGGAAGTTCGAGCCCGAGCTCAAGAAGATCGCCGTGGAGATACAGGACGAGAGTGGCCGCCTGACCACGACCGCCGCCGCCACGGCCGTAGACGACGAGCGCTGATCCCGGGCGCCAAAACCAGCAGCCGGCGTCGTGCTGTGTCCGGTCGCGCACCGCGCGCGACCGGTGAGCCGGGCGGCCGACCCCTTCGGGGGCCGGCCGCCCGGCTCTGCTGTACCCGGCACGCCTTCCGGGCCCGTCGGCGGCCCGGCTCGCGCGGGCGGTGAAGCCGACGCGTCGTCAG